>NZ_JACDWW010000052.1:0-202023 GCF_016464145.1 Marinobacter sp. bablab_jr008 | reverse complement strand
TCACCCTTGAGGGCGGCCAGAGCAACTTTGGACTTGAATGATGCGCTGTATTGCTTGCGTTTCTTGCTCATGATTCTCCTCCTCGTGGAGATGATGAATCAGAGCTTAGGCACCTGTCCAAAATTTGGGGTCCACTTCACTTGTTTGCGCGGACAATTATCGGGCACTCCGCAAAAAGGGCATCACAATCCGAAAAACTGCCGACGTCATCATCGCGACCTTCTGCATAGAGAAAGAGCTACCACTGCTGTTTCTAGATCGCGACTTTATCCCTTTTGTCGATCACCTTGGACTTGAGCCTGCTCTGAGAGAAACATAACGCTCGCTTCAAGTGCGCTATTGCGTCACCTTGCAAGCGCTTGTTATAAGGCACTTAAACCTATTTCCTATTGTCCTCATACGAAAAATAGCGGAAATCCGTGTCGAAAATGGATACAACTATAGCAAGCATCCCTATGCCTTATACGAGGCTTCCCTGTTTGCTTCCTGCCTTCTTTCTTCAACGATTTGTTGTTCCATCTGTGACACTGTTCGGTCAATCCACCGGTGGACGTTAGAGTTACTTGAAGCTTCCCGAAGTTTCAGCAATTGATCACGTTCGGCTTCTAGCTTGCTGGCAAACGAACCGCACCACATTCCAGTGGTTAGTCTGGAGCGTAGAGTATCCAATCTTTCGGGACGATCCACATGAGCATCGACAAATGAAACAAATTTAGCATTCCATTGCCGATCCTTTTTCTCTTCAGCGAAAAGTTGAAGCCAATCCAAAATGAACGGCATTCGTTCTTCTTTTTCCTCAAGCATCCACGGCACGTAAATTTTAGCGGGAATATCATTGAGCACCCCAGGAGCCGAAGGTTCTCCCACCCTTGCTTCAAACAAGCGAAGGAATCGATACAAAGCGCGCCCTTTTAAGGCTGTTCGCGCTTCGTGGTATTTTTCCCAAACCAAGCCCGGTGAGGTGGCAATCAATTGCTGAAGTATCTTTTGAGCGTAATCGTCGAACGAGAGTTGAACATTGTACTCTTGGACGGACGTTACGCTAATAATGAAGTCCACCAATTCAAGACTAAATAAATCGTCGACATGCCCGCCTTCGAAGAGCTTTTCAACAAGATCACACCAATGATACCAGTCCATGTTTGAATAACGTGGTTTGTCGAATAAGGAAGGGTTGATTACAGACGCTTTCAGACTTTGCAATAACCGTCGTTCTTTTGGAGCAATGCGATACAAAACGTGCGCTAGAAAACCGATAGCCGCCCACGCTCCATTCGCTTGTTTATCTAGCAAGGTGCTCACCATCAGTTCAATTAAACCTTGATCGACAGTTTGCAAAACATCATTGAATGCAATCACTGAAACTTGGTGCGGTTCGACCGTATCGTTTTGTACAAACTCGATTGCGCGTTGCATGAGCGCGTCATCCAATCCAGCCGAAGCAAGAAATTCAATTGATGACGTACTTAAACTCTGGCATCCAAGTGCGAGTTCTAGGCATTCCAGACCCTTATTCCTGTCGGCTTGCGCCGCACCGGAAATGACATTGCGCACAAGATTTGAAACGACGGCAATTTCACTGTCTGGAGTCATGCTTTCCAATAGGTGACGCAGCAGATTTAATGGCTCATTGACATGCCTCGCAATACGAACCACGGCAATCCAGCCTGAATTTGTCGGTTCTTCCAAGAACCTGTCTAGAAGCGGCAAGAAATACTGGGCCTCATTTGGAGCTTCGACGACAAGCGCATATATCTTATTTTCTGTGTAGTGATGATCGTTATCACCTTCACGGTCATAACTGACATCCGGATCGTGAATATCCGTAGCCCAACCGCTGCTATAATAGTGGATTTGCTCTAGCGGATCAGTCGGGAGAAGCTCGTCATAATACTCACGAAGCCTTTGTTGATAGGCTTCATCCGCATCGTTTCGATCGAAATATAGCCAATTATTAAGCCCGAGCGCTGCCTGATGCCATCCGGGATAGGCTTCGCGCAAGCGCACTATCATAGCCTGAATTTCATCGAGCAAATTGACGTTGGAGAACAGACTCCTCAAGTGTGAGCCGATAGTGTTTAGCGCAGTCCGATGGTTAGGATCGTTGGTATCAAGGGCAATTTGCTCAAGGCGTGACAAGGCCGCTCGATAATAATTTAAAATCTCTCCATATGTTGTGGGCTGCCAATCCTGCAAAGCTTCTCTGGCTCCGATATGTTCCGAGCCACCGGTCCGAGAGAAATGCCCAGTTTCGAGCATACGGTTAAGCGCATCAATACTGAGCTTGCGCACCCGTTCATTGGCATCAGCCAGTCCGTCATCCAGCACAACGAGCTTTTCTTCAGGCGTAGCTTCCGTTCCTGATAGGTAAAGCTGGTAAAGGCCCGTGAACTGACCGGATGCGTTGTTAGACCAATCTTCGTTTTCCGCCGCACCAAGCTTCAGCAACAATCGGGCTGCCGCATCAAAGGTCTCACGTCGGAAAACCAGCTTCTCCAATGCCCAAATGGCATAGCGTCTACCTGTATCAAAGGCGACAAGTTCATCAATGGATTTCCCTGAAAGCAGCCTGCCCAGGTGTTCCATTGTTGCGTCAGGCGCAAGGTGGACAAAACGGTCGAGAAGCTTTGAGCCGAATTCACTGTCCAATGCTGCTTCATCTGGCAACGCCTCAGAAAGCAGAGCGCGACCGAACCTCAATACCTTCTCTGACCAGGACATCCAACGTAGACGCCCGACCATCTTCAGTTTCATTTCTTCGCTAAGAGAGCGGAACAAGTCCTCCAATGTCCCAGCAGGGTTGCTTTCGAGCCATTGGTTTGACAAGCGCATGGCGAGAGGAAGCGGCTGCACCTCGCCATAATCTCCCTGTCGAAAAAGGACACCACGCTCGGCAAAGCGCTGCAATTCTTTGTACATTTGTCTTGCAGTCTTACCACAGTAATTTGCAACTTCTTCGAGTTCTTTAGCGACATGGTTTTCCATCCCAACGATGGTGAAAAGGCTCAAGACTTGCAGGCTTTCAAAGGCTGACTGGTCTATTTCGTGCTCACCCCAAACGATCCGCGAAATCAAAGTCTCGACCGAACTCAGTTCTTCGTCACCACCTTCCAAAGCACGGGATGCTAATACCGCCATCCTTGGGAAGCCTTGTGACAAGTCGCGAATGAGCGAGGCATTCTTTTCACTAACCTGCTTGTTCGTTGCCTCTGCAATATGGTCGATCAACTCGTTTGACGCGGCATTGAGTTCAACTATCAGATTGCGGCGCATGCCTTGCGCCTTAGTCTCCACGCCTATTGTTATGAGATGGCAGTGGGAACCATCCCGATGGACGGTATCACTCAGCTTCGTATGAACTTGATCCGGACAATCATCGACAACCAACAGTGCACGAGATCCGGTATCGGCAATTTCGCGCGCTATATTCGGAAGTCGATCTTTAACGTCCGCGTAGAGACAGTAGATAATCTGGTTCTCGCTCAAAACATCTTGCGGCAACGCCACCTGACTAGCTATGAGTTGGTGGACGAGTCGAGTTTTTCCAAATCCTGATGGTCCGATTATGCGAACAGCATTTCCTCGTGCCGTAAGGAAAGTGGATATGACCTCCCGAATTTCATCAAAGGATTTTTCCTGCGAAATCGAGGCATCCTCGTTTTTCCAAGTTTGGATTTCCCTTCCTTTAGCGACAAACCGTGTGTCGTCATTTTGCTGATATTCGATCTCGGAAATTTCAGGAGCACGCCCCCAGTCTTCGAAGGTTTGAAAGCCGCTGAGATGGACATCCCGCAGTAAAGCGTTGAGCCAGAGAGCTACTGACGGATGCGTATTAGTCCATGCAGCGAGTCTGTTGCAATCGTAAATCTGGATCGAGGACAGTAGGGTCGGATCGTTACCGGTATCACTAACGCCTTCCCGAATAGCTTTAATGCGACGATCAAGATTGGTGCCGACAACCGGCGTAGATGTAACAACCACATAAGCGCCACTTTGAGAGATAGCTTTCTCAAGAGCTTCGTTCAATAATGGTGCATCAGTACCTTGTGAGGATTTGGTCTGAGTCTCCGCCTTTAAACCAGCAGGGGACGTCGCTCCCTTCTTGCTCTGAAAAATTGTGAAACGACTAGGCAACCAGTCTGTTTCATTAGGGCCGCCTGACCATGAAACACGTGCATCATCACCACCGTCAGCAATTGTTATCTGCGCAGGGGCAGTACCGCAGCGCAACGGAATTGAATTTTTGTTAAGTTCAGCTTGAATAAGTCTTCTGAGAAGGTCCACAAGCTGGCTTTGATCAAGGCGTTCAATTTGGTTGGCATTTGTTTCAAAGATCATGACGCCCTCTAAAAAATTTTAGTGCGATTGGTTCTTATATTTTCAATACCCGCATTGGGTCGAAAATGGATATTTTTGCGGTGCCGTATAAGCTGAATGTTAAGCGGCGCCTGCGAAGCGCAGCGTAGTAGGCGTCCGGCGGACGGCCACCAGGCCGGTAGCGAACTTGAACGATTGGTTATGCATGCCCACCATACCGCTGCAACAACTCCGCCGCCAAAACCTCATCACTTGCACCGGAATGGTAAGCAGATGACAAAAGCTGAAACAGCTCCGAAGACTCAGCCCGATCAAATATCGATGCTGCGTTACCCTCAAATAATCCGGGCAAGGTGTAGCTCGCCCCGCCTAGCCCCCATCCGGAACCTTCGGTAACCACAAATGGTTTGTCGCTTTCGAGGCTGACTCCGAATACTTTGGGATACTGGCCGTGATGACCACCCTCCCAATCCCCATCAATCCTCACGAGCTCAATATAATGTTCCATGCTCATCTAGTGCATAACGCCATTGTTTAGCGGCGCCCCGACAGGGGCGTCCGGTGGAGGCCGCAGGCCGGAACGAACTACAACTACTGGTTATGACTAGAACCGGTTACGCTCAAGCCAAGTGACAAAGTCCGGAGCATGCTCGGTGAATTGGTTTGTTTCATGGTCCCACAAAAAAATTGCAGGCGACTCTCCGACTGACCAGCAGAAAAGGTCACCGCACCCATTGCTAGCGAAAGCAACATAGGCCCGACTGTTAATGTAGCTTTGGTTCGCTACCAGTTCTTGGGGCGAGAGAATTTCCGCACTAAACCTCAGATCGTTTAAACCGCCCAACCTGACAAAATCGCGATACCAACCTTTAAGCTCGGTTTTCAGATGGAGCTCTGCCTGATCAATCTGATTCTCGGTGGGAACCGGATCATCGAGCCGATACTTTTCGTTTTTGGCCAGAATGCTCTCAATCTGATGCATAGCTTTAGTCATAACGCTTTTGATTAGCGGCGCCCCGACAGGGGCGTCCGGTGGAGGCCGCAGGCCGGAACACACTACAACAACTGGTTATATGGCTATCGATACCCACCTACGCTCCGTATCGCGCTAGGCCGGGAAATGACATAGCGAGAACCAGGAACACTGAGAAGGCCAAAAGCTTTATCAGCAGCACAATCAGCGAACTATGCCAAAGAGTTCTGCTGCCCTCAGGATTGCTCCATTCACCGGGCATGTCATCGTCGAGCGTAACCAGATGCCCGATTAATGCCCAGCCTGAGAGCCCGCAGAGTGTGTAAATAAAAGCAACGTCAGCGAATACAGAGAGTCCAACCACTACAACGAGAACAAAGACAGTCGAGTAAAGTGTGTTTCTTAGAGTTGGCACGATCCATCGCTCCAAGACATATAACGCCAGTGGTAATGGGCGACAACGGAGCGCAGCGTAGTTGGCGTCCCGTTGACCACCTTGTTAAACATGTCAGGACTTTTGCCCCACCTTCTGCATGAATGCTTCAAAGGCTTCGTGTGCCGATGACGATGTGTTATCGGTGAACACTCCCTCCACAAAACTGCGACGCAAGTCCAATCTGACCCCTACTTGCGACGCCTCCAATATACGCGTGATGAATTTCCTGCTGACCAGGTACCGTTTTGAGGAAACATTACCTCCAGGTACATAAACCGTCGAATAGACACCTGGCTCATAATCGATATTTGTGAGCTCCTCGAGAGACTTGAAGCTCACCTTTTCTCCGTCGATATTGAAATGGAGAGACTCGCCACGAGCAAAGCTGTGCGCTCCGTCCACGAATGCCTCAAGCACAATATCATCGTTTTCCATGGATGATCGCCAGAGTAGGGACAGTTTCAGGTCACTACCGCTAAAACCGTCGTTATCTCGATAAACAAAAGCAGGTTCCATGCTTAATTGAACAGATCCGTCAAAACTGGATTTTTCCTCTGAAATATAGCCCGGCATACCGGGCATTGATGCACAGCCCGACAACATGGCCAGTAAAAATGCGACCAATAAAATTTGTTGTTTCCTCACAGGGAGTCCTCTCTTTTTAATGTTTAACAGCTTATTGGTTTGAATTCTTATTAAACCGCAACGCCACCACCCCGTCCAAAACTGAGTCACGGCCCGGATAATCTCGACTTTTCAAACCCTTACCATCCGGCTCCCAAGCGCTTTTCCTGTCTTGCTTCTGTGAAAAGTTTGCAAGCAAGTTATTGTTGCACGTTTCTACAAGTGAAATCCAAAAGGCCAAAAATTTCCGTCTCTAAATCAATGGGCTACTAGGGTGCTCTGTGAAAAGTGTGCGGCCTTATGCAAATCAAACCGCAGAATTTTTGGCATTCCCGAGGCTTTTTCATTATAACTGTATACATACACAGCACTCAGCCACGGAGGGGCGACTGTGTCAAAATCACCGTTTCTGCAATCGGTTCGCACAGAAATCAGGACGAAGCAGTACAGCTATCGAACAGAGAAAACCTATCTCTACTGGGTCCGCCAGTTCATTCTGTTCAATGACAAGAAGCACCCTGAGGTGATGGGTAATCGCGAAATTGAGCGTTTCCTGAATCATCTCGCCGTAAATCGAGGGGTCAGCCCCGCCACCCAAAACCAGGCACTCTGCGCCATAATTTTCCTTTACAAGAATATGCTGAAAAGGGAGATCGAAAACCTGCACTACAAGATGTCGAAGACTCCTCGGCGCATACTTTTCGCCACGCTTTTGCCACCGAGCTACTGAGATCGGGAAGTGATATCCGAACGGTCCAGGAAATCCTCGGCCACAGCGATATTCGGACGACTGAAATCTACACCCACATTATTGGCGATCGAAGAGCTGGAACAGTTAGTCCATTTGATCGTTTGCCGGGTTCTTGAGAAATGACCAAGCGCCCAACCAAGGCAGAAAGAGCCGGGGATCTCTGAGGCCATCCGAATGTTCGCTTTTGTTTAAAAAGCGGCTTAATCGTTAATGACAGAAATCCCGGGTCAACTTGACGGGCACAAAGCATCGAATAGCTTTTATAGTGCTCGCCCAAAACGGACAAAATATGGTTTAAAAATCAAAAGCCCCCGAACGTGTACTGACACGCCGGGGGCCCACTTTTACTTGAAATGTGGTTATCGACTCAGGGCTTCATGACCAGGTAGATTGCCCGACCCTGCCTTACAATCCGGACCGAGACCGCCCGGTTTTCCGGCAAGTCGCGGACCACCGACCGGAAGTCCTCCACCGAGCGAATCTGCTGGCGGTTGATCTCGGTAATGATGTCCCTGGCACGAATACCAGCCTCAAACGCCGGGCCACGATCTACGCCGGCGACTACAACACCGCCTTCCACGCCGATGGAGCGAGCAGTCTCGGGAGCCAGTGGCTCAACGGACAACCCAAGCGGTGCGCCCGCGCTGTTGTCGCGGCTACCGGTGGAGGGCTGGGCAGCGTCATCGCCGTCTTCCGGCAACTTGCCAATTGCCACGTCGAGGGTGATTTCATCACCACCGCGCAATACCGTCAGGCGCGCCGATTCACCTACCGGTGTGCGGCCAACCATGGGCGGCAGGTCAGAGGACAACTGAACATCTTCGCCATTGTATTCCAGCACAATATCACCGGCCTCAAGGCCACCCTTTTCCGCCGGTGAATCCGGCATCACTTCGGCAATCAACGCGCCGCGGGGACGGCGCAGTCCGAAGCTCTCGGCCAGATCCCGGTTCACTTCCTGAATAAGCACGCCCAACCAACCCCGGGCGACGGTACCTTTGTCACGGAGCTGGCGGAATACGTTCATGGCATCGTCAATCGGAATGGCGAACGACACCCCCATGAAGCCGCCGGAGCGGGTGTAAATCTGGGAGTTTATGCCCACCACTTCGCCTTCCAGGTTGAACAGCGGGCCACCGGAGTTACCGGGGTTAATGGCAACGTCGGTCTGGATAAACGGCACGTAGTTCTCGGATGGCAGCGAGCGGCCCAGAGCACTGACAATGCCCGCCGTCACCGTGTAGTCAAACCCGAATGGCGAGCCGATCGCGAAAACCCATTCGCCGACTTTCAGATCCCGGGAACGTCCAACGCTGACCACCGGCAGGTCTTCACCATTCTCGATTTTGAGAACCGCCATATCCGAGCGGGGATCGGTACCCACGATAGTGGCGGAAAATTCGCGGCGGTCATTCAGGCGCACAATCACTTCATCGGCACCCTCAACCACGTGATTGTTGGTCAGTACGTAACCATCCGCTGACACAATAAAGCCGGAGCCCATGCTCCTGCGCGGCTGCTGCGGCCGAGGGGACCCACCAAAAGGAGACTGCGGGCCGCGGAAGAAATCCTGAAGGAAAGGCGGCAACTGCTCCAGTTGCCTTTCATCAAAAGGGAGCCCATGGAAGCCAGAGCTCTGGCTGCCCGGATCCGTCGTAGTGCTGATATTCACCACCGCACTGGAGTTATCTTCCACCAGCTCAGTGAAATCCGGCAGGCCTCTGGCTGCGACGCCCTGGCTCCAGAATACCGACACCATGGCAGCCAGCATCAGCAGAACGCCCAGCATGGCCCCGGGCCTGGCCAGGGAAGGCATACGGGCAGCTTCTATATTTTTTTCTGGCATGTAGAACCCCCTGATTTTACTTGCGTTTATAGAGCTATTCTGGGGCTGGGGCGTGAATTTTCAACTTAAAAAACGGTAGGGATCATGGACATGTCGAGGATGGAATTGTCTTTACCCTCAACAACCGCGGCTGGTAGCGATCACCGGCCCCGGCCTGCCAACGCTGCACCAGCCAGAATCCGACGCCCAGGCCTGCCACCGCTCCGGCTATGGCGCCCAGGTCTGACCCCGCGGCCCAGTTATGCGCCATCACACTGGCAAGCACCATCAGCACCAACGGCAAACCGTAAATAATCAGCGAGGCATTCAGCAGCGACTGTTCATCCAGCCCGATGACCACTTCATCGCCCACCCGGGCGCCCACGGAATTATCTACCAGTACCTGATTCGCCCGGCCACCGGATACCGCAGCCAGGGCTCGCTGCCCGCAGCCCGAGCGGGCTGAGCAACTCTGACAGGCACTGGTTCTTATCGTCTGAACCCAAACCTGATCACCCACCAGGGCCACGACTTTACCGGTTTCCGTGATCATGACCGGACAGCTCAGCTACGAAATCGTCATCCACTTCCACGGCATCTGCGACCTTTCGTGCAGTGCCCGGCGGAATTTCACCAACCACCGCTACCAGGAAGGGGCGATCAGAGACCATGACTTCGCGCATGTAGATGGTGGTTGCCCCGATACGGGAAGCGCCTGTCGGCATTTTCAGCCGCCCGACAGGCTCGACAAATACGGAAAACGCAGCCAGGCCATCGGAGAACGCCACGGCCTTGCCACTGCCCGAACGTGGTGCAGCCGCCGGCACAAAGCCCTCCGGCTGCCAGGACAGAGTCCAGCCATTCATCCGGCCAACCGATGACTCCTGTTTCCGGCCATCGTCCAGGGTACGGCTAATCTCACGACCACGGGTCTGAACCTCGAGTTCCTCGTCGGAAATATCGTCAGTGATCTCAAGATCGGTGAACTGAAAATGCTCCAGTACCTCACCGTTTACATCCCGCACCTGGCTCTTGACCAGTAGCCCCGTCTCTTTTTCCAGCCAGAGGCGGTGGCTGTAGCGATCATCATCCCGGGCCCCGAGCGCCACGATCACCACATCGTAGCCGGCGACCCGGTCTTCACCCGCCAGTTCAGGCAGATACCAGCGGCCAAACGGCATCAACTGACTGGTAAACGCTTCTGCGAACGGGCCGGAAGGAATCACCTCGTCCAGCCGGACCCTGCCCCGGTCAGGCAATACACAGACCACGTTCATGCCTTTACGGACGATTTCACCACTGCCGCCGTCCTGCATCACCAGGCGTTCCTCAACACGCCCGTTCCGGTAACGGTGGGCGATGCGCATGGAATGTACCTGATCGCCCCGGGCATAAACAAAGACCCCGCGGTACGATGTCATGTTGAGTGCAGGGCCAAGCCGCTCCAGCCAGGCCATGGCCGCCGGGGCTTCACCGCTTTTCTTTGTCTCGCTGGCCAACTCGGCCCTCACCGGATTGATCAACAGGCACAGCAGAGCCACAAGAGCGGCAACCGCTCCGAATACCGACCTGCTGGATACCCGGTTATTCATAAACCCATGCTCCCGGTTCAATAGTTACCACTGGCGCTGACCAGGCGGGCGTAACCCACCGAGCCACGACCTGCACCCACGCTGTTGTGCTGGGCATGCTCAAGCAGGTACTGACGCATCTGGCGCAACTGGTCTTCGTCCAGCCGCTGTAGTGCCACTTCCTCAACCGCCGCCGACAGCGTTACCGCAGAGGCTGAAGGCTCGGCACTGCCGCCGGCCAGTGCCTGAACAGGTACTCCGGTGCGGGTATCCCAGCCGGCTCCGGCGCCGAAGCCCACAATCAACGCCATGAACACCATGGCGGCCACCGGCCAGCGCCAGACCGACACCCTGGGCACCTCCACCGGCGACCGGGCCTGTTCTGAGCGAGCATGGCCATCGAGCGCTTCCCTCACCGCGCCGGCAACATCAATACCATCGGCAGGACCGTGCTGCTCGTGCATCAGATCACGTATCTGCTGCCATCGCTGCCACTGGCCGCGCACGTCCTCCTGGTTGCCATGTGACAACAACCGACGAACCGATAGCTCATCGGCCTCGTCATCCATCATCGAAGACAGTGTTTCTCTGAGACGCTCATCCATAGGATGCAACCTCATTCACGTTACTGACTGATCAAGAAGCGGGCCAAGGTGGCGATCCACCGAGTCCCGCGCCCGGAAAATTCTTGAGCGCACGGTACCTATGGGGCACTCCAGTATCCGGGCAATATCTTCATAACTCAGGCCATCGTATTCCCTGAGCAGGAACGCCGACCGCAGTTCCTCCGGCAGGCTGGCAATGGCTTCCGCAAGAGCTTTCTGCAGCTGTTCTCTCTGCAGCAACCGCTCCGGCGAGGCCGGGTCACGCAGTCGGCCGCCATCATCAAAGTTTTCCGCATCGGTGACATCCGCCGATCCCTGGGGCCGCCTGCCGCGGGCCTCAAGGAAATTCTTGGCGGTGTTTACGGCAATCCGGTACAACCAGGTGTAAAACGCGCTGTCGCCGCGAAAGCGATCAATCGCGCGGAAGGCTTTGACAAAGGTTTCCTGAGTCAGATCCATGACTTCCTGGCTGTCGTAGACATAGCGGCTGATAATAGACGCGACCCTGGACTGGTATTTCACCACCAGCAGATCGAAGGCCGCACGATCTCCGTTCCGGACCTTGCGAACCAACTGCAGATCCGTCTGGCTGTCGGACTGCTCACCGGGTTTCCAGTCATTTTCAGGCGTCATGGACGAAGCAACAGAAAGTCCTGTTTTGGGAGCCAGTGGTCTGGCCTCGATACGAGTGGCTTGTGTCATTGGGCTGTTCCAGCGTTCGTTCACTAACCCTTGATGCAGACCGCACCCGGCTGACAGGGTTATCCGTTAGCCCAAATAGACAGCAAGCGTAAAGTTTAGTTCAATACACGTCCACATTATGGCCCGCGACCACGACTCAATGCCACAGTCCTACGAATACGATGTTCTGATCATCGGCAGCGGCGCTGCCGGCCTTACCGTTGCGCTGAATCTTCCGGAGCACTTGCGGGTTTGCGTCATCAGCAAAGCCGATATCAGCTCTGGCGCCACCCTCTGGGCCCAGGGAGGCATCGCTGCGGTTCTGGACGATACCGATTCCGTGGAGAATCACATACAGGACACCCTCAACGCGGGCGGCGGTCTGTGCCACGAGGATGCGGTCCGCTTTACCGTGGAACACAGCAAGGAAAGCATCAAGTGGCTGATCGACTCCGGCGTGAAGTTCACCAGGCAGGACGATGGCGAGGACTACCACCTCACCCGCGAAGGCGGCCATAGCCATCGCCGGATTATCCACGCCGCCGATGCCACCGGCCACGCGGTTTCCACCACCCTGGCGAGCCAGGCCCAGGCCAGGCCGAATATTCACCTGAAAGCCGGCCGGGTGGCTGTGGACCTGATTACCAACCGCAAGCTTGCGCTTCCCGGCAACCGCTGCGTCGGCGCCTACATCCTGAATCTCGAAGACAATCATGTGGAACTGTTTCGAGCCAGGTTCACCGTCATTGCCACCGGCGGCGCCTCCAAGGCGTATCGCTACACGACCAATCCGGACGGCGCTTCCGGAGATGGAATTGCCATGGCCTGGCGAGCCGGTTGCCGTGTTGCCAACATGGAGTTCAATCAGTTCCACCCCACCTGCCTGTACCACCCGCACGCCAAGTCCTTCCTGATTACCGAGGCGGTTCGGGGCGAAGGTGGCGTGCTCCGGCTGCCGGACGGCAGTCGGTTCATGGACCGGTTTGATGAACGGGCGGAACTGGCGCCCCGTGACATTGTTGCCAGGGCCATTGACCATGAGATGAAGCGCCTGGGCGCAGACCACCTGTTCCTGGATATCAGCCATAAGCCGGCCGACTTCATCAAACAGCACTTCCCGACCATTTACGAAAAGTGCCTGAGCTTCGGGATCGACATTACCCGCGAACCGATCCCCGTGGTGCCTGCTGCCCATTATACCTGCGGCGGAATTGTCAGTGATGAACGGGCGCGTACCGACATCAACCAACTCTATGTCGTTGGCGAAGCTGCCTTCACCGGCCTGCACGGCGCCAACCGCATGGCCAGCAACTCGTTGCTGGAATGTCTGGTCTATGGCCGGGCCGCGGCTCAGGACATCACCCGCAGGGAGGCTGACATTCCACCACCACCGTCAGCCCCGGACTGGGACGAAAGCCAGGTGCGGGACTCCGACGAAGACGTCATCATCTCCCATAACTGGGACGAACTTCGGCACTTCATGTGGGACTATGTCGGCATCGTCCGAACCACCAAACGCCTGCAGCGGGCGAAACACCGGGTTGATTTGCTGTCCCGTGAAATCGGCGAGTTTTACAGTAACTACCGGGTCTCCAATGACCTGATCGAGCTGCGCAACCTGGTCACAGTCTCCGACCTCATCATCTGCTCGGCACTGCAACGCAAGGAAAGCCGAGGCCTGCATTACACACTGGATTATCCGGGCCTGCTGAATGACGCCCAGGATACCGTGCTGGTGCCGACGACTTACCGCACCCCGTCTCCCTGAGACCGGGCCTTACTCCGTTTCCAAAGGCAGAATCCGTTATGTCCGAAACCAATACTTCTCAGGATCACACTGAATTTCATCGCCTGTGGTGGCACAGCCGCCGCGGCATGCTGGAACTGGACGTTCTGCTGCTCCCGTTCCTTGAAGAGGTATACCGGGATCTTTCAGTGGAAGACCAGGCCCGCTACCGCAAGCTGTTGAGTTGCGAGGATACGGACATGTTCGAGTGGTTCATGCAGCGCAGCAAGCCGGAGGACCCGGATCTTCGTCACATCGTTGACATGATCCTGAACCGTGTCCAGCCCGATTGAGCTGAACCTGGCGTCCTCGAGGGCCGCGGGTATTTGCGCCAGCCTGCCCTGGTTGGCGTTGTCTGCCGTACTACTGGCAATCGGCCGGTCCGTCGACCCGCTGGCACTGGTTTTGTTACCGGTTTCCCTGCTTCTGGGCTGGCAGGACTTCCGACGTTGTGGCCGGCTCCTTGGAGCCAATGCCATTATCCGCCTGACAACTGACGACCGGCATCTTCGATGCCAGTTGGCCGATGGCCGGGAAGTTACCACCAGAGTTTGCGGCTGCAGCTCCCTCGGTGCATCCTTTCTGATCTTGAAAGTAGAGTCCGTTGTCACCAGATCAGACACCATGACCGCGATCCTGCTCAGCCCTTCCCGGCTATGTCGTGGCAATGTTTCCGAACAGGCATTCCGTCGGCTGCGCATGTGGCTCGTGGCAGGGCCAGCAGCTATTTCACGGTGAACCCCCGATTCCATCCGGAGTTTTCGATGACCAACGCCAATACCGAAACGCCAGCCAATCCCACTCACGAGGGTTGGGCTCATCTGACCGACCGGGTTCTGGCCAGAATCAGCGGGCCGGGTACCGACAAGTTTGTCCAGGGCCAGTTCAGCCAGAGTGTGGACGAAGTCACTGCCGGACAGTCGCTCAGGGCAGCAGCCTGCACCCCGAAGGGCAGAGCCTACTGCATTACCCGACTGCTCCGGGATGGCGAAGACTTGCTACTCAGCCTGGAGCGGGAGACCGCAGAAGACACCGTTCAGCACCTGAACAAGTACCTGATGCTGTTCCGGGGCACATCGCTTGCCGTTCTTGACTCGGGCCGGATCACCGGTCTACTGGGGATCGAGACCGCCCGACAGGTTGCCGGCGCGGCCACAGACGAACTGACCCGCCCCGGTCAGGTGTTAAGTACCGATAACGGGTACCTGATTCGTGTCGAAGATGACAGCAACCACCTCGCTCGCTTCGAACTCTGGCAAACCGATGCCCAGCCTGCGTTGCCGCCCACCTCCGAACTGCCTATGCCGACCTGGCAGGCCTCGGAGATCCGCGCCGGCGTACCCTGGCTGACCGCAGCAACCCGGGAAGCCTATGTTCCCCAGATGCTCAACCTTCAGCACCTGCAAGGCATTCACTTCAAGAAAGGCTGTTACACCGGACAGGAAGTGATCGCGCGAATGCATTTCCTCGGCCAGTTAAAGAAAAGCCTGTTCCGGGTCGCTTTCACCGGTACAGACGCCGCGCCACAACCCGGTACCCGACTGATCGCCGATGGCAGTGCCGTGGGCGAGGTGGTTAATTCGGTACTGACTGGTGAGCAGCAGGGAGAAATGCTGGCGGTGATCCGACATGATTCGGCCAGCAAGCACCTGGGCGTAGACGGTCATGAGGGCCTGCAACTTGAGATGCGGCCGATACCCTATCCGGTTCCGGAACGAGAGCAAGCCGAACAGGCTGATACATAAGTTGACAGGAAATACCGGAAAAATTTGCTATAAATTAAAACACATACCGGTTTTATCCCCGTACGCGGGATGCCTCCAGACAAGTGGAACCTAACTGACCATGGCCAATATTGTTGAAACCATCAAGTCTGACCTGACGGCTGCCATTGAAAACGACAAGCTGGTACTTCCAACCCTGCCTGAGGTAGCGCTTCAGGTACGGGAGATTGCCGAGTCCGAAGACTCTGCCATTGCTGATCTGGTGAAGGTCATCAGCAACGATACCGCGCTGTCGGCCCGTATCATCCGGGTGTGCAATAGCCCGCTGTTTCGCGGCAGCCGTGCCATCGAGAACCTGAACATGGCGGTCAGCCGGCTGGGTATGGCTTACACCAGTAATCTGGCCATGGGGCTGGCGATGGAACAGATGTTCCAGGCCACATCAGATATGATCGACAAGCGCCTGCGCGCCACCTGGCAGACCAGCACCGAAGTGGCGGGCGTGTGCCATGTTCTGGCGCAACATTACACCCGCCTGAAGGCGGATCAGGCAACGCTGGCTGGCCTGGTGCACCTGATCGGTATTCTGCCGATTCTGCGTTATGTGGAGGATCAGGATATCCAGATCAGCAGCATCATGCTGGACAATGTGATTGATGAGCTGCACCCACGTATTGGCTCTATGATTCTGAAAAAATGGGATTTTCCGAAGGAACTGCAGAATGTGCCTCTGGAATACGCCAACTTCCAGCGTGAGGTGCCGGCAGCAGATTATGCCGATCTGGTGATGGTGGCCAACCTGCAGCTGGTTGCCGGGAGCGATCATCCCTGGAACGAGATGGACTGGACGAAGATTTCTGCGTTCGATCGGCTGGGACTGGATCCGAATATCGATATGAGCGAGGAAGAGGATCTGAATGCGCAGATGGAAGCAGCTATGGCGCTGCTTCAATAGGTTCCGGCTTTCTTCGGGAGTCTGCCGACCGCCTTCGTCAGCGCGTCACTGTTTATACTTGGCAATCAACGCAGCTTTGCTTGGCAATGCCCAATCAACGGAGGGCCTGCCCTGCTCCCTCAGCCATTCGTTAGCCTTCGAGAAATGCCGGCAACCAAAGAATCCACGGTAGGCACTGAGCGGTGACGGGTGTGGGCCATCCAGAACCAGGTGGCGGTTCCGGTCAATGTGCTGGCCCTTTTTCTTGGCGTAGCTGCCCCACAACAGGAAGACCACGTTGTCGCGCTCCCGGTTGATGACTTCGATCACCTTGTCGGTAAACTGCTCCCACCCCTTGCCTTGATGGGCGCCGGCATTGCTCTGCTCGACCGTGAGGACGCTGTTGAGTAGCAGCACGCCCTGCTCTGCCCAGGGCTGCAGGCAGCCGTGATCCGGTGGCGCAATGCCCAGGTCGGTTTCGATTTCCTTGAAGATATTGACCAGGGACGGTGGTGGCGGAACCTGAGGGCGCACGGAAAAGCACAAACCATGGGCCTGGCCGGGGCCGTGGTAGGGGTCCTGGCCAAGAATCACTACGTTTACGTTCGCCAGCGGTGTGCTGTTGAGGGCATTGAAGCAGTGGGTGCTGGGGGGATACAGAACCTTGCCGGCCTGTTCCTCGGCGGCGAGGAATTCGGTCAGTTGCCGCATGTAGGGCTGGCGGAACTCATCCGCCAGCCACTGGTCCCAGCCGCGGCCGGGCTTCAGTTGTTGAGCCAGTGCCTCGGCAGGGTGCATGGGCTTACTCGCTTTCCGGTTTCTGTTCCG
Organism: Marinobacter sp. bablab_jr008; assembly: GCF_016464145.1. Lineage (NCBI taxonomy): Bacteria > Pseudomonadati > Pseudomonadota > Gammaproteobacteria > Pseudomonadales > Marinobacteraceae > Marinobacter > Marinobacter sp. bablab_jr008. The sequence goes on along the minus strand of NZ_JACDWW010000052.1, from coordinate 184,968 downwards.
CCTTGTGCTCCGGGCGCATGGCCGGGAACAGGATGACGTCGCGGATGGATGGCGAGTTGGTCAGCAGCATGGCCAGGCGGTCGATGCCGATACCTTCACCAGCGGTCGGCGGCAAACCGTATTCGAGGGCCATGACATAGTCGTCATCGTAGAACATGGCTTCGTCGTCGCCGGCGTCTTTCTCAGCCACCTGGGCCTGGAAGCGTTCGGCCTGGTCTTCGGCATCGTTCAGCTCGGAGAAGCCATTGGCAATCTCGCGACCGCCCACGAAGAACTCAAAGCGCTCGGTCACAAACGGATCGCTGTCTTTGCAGCGAGCCAGAGGCGACACTTCTTTCGGGTACTCGGTGATGAACGTCGGCTGGGTGAGGCGATGCTCGGCGGTGGCTTCGAAGATTTCGATCTGCACCTTGCCCAGGCCCCAGATGTCTTTCACGTGGATACCCAGGTTCTTGGCCACTTCTCGGGCCTGTGCGTCGTCAGCCATTTGCTCACGGGTGATGTCCGGGTTGTAGCGCAGGATGGCGTCGACCACCGTGAGGCGCTCGAACGGCTTGCCGAAATCGTATTCGATGGTCTCTTCGCTACCGTCTTTCAGTACCCGTGTGTTGATTACAGTGGTGGTACCCAGCACCTTCTGGGTGATGGTACGCAGCATGTCTTCGGTCAGGTCCATCAGGTCGTTGTAATCGGCGTAGGCCTGGTAGAACTCGACCATGGTGAACTCGGGGTTGTGCCGGGTAGACAGCCCTTCGTTGCGGAAGTTACGGTTGATTTCGAACACTCGCTCAAAGCCGCCGACCACCAGGCGCTTGAGGAACAGTTCCGGAGCAATGCGCAGATACATGTCGATGCCCAGAGCGTTGTGATGGGTCACGAACGGACGGGCGGTGGCGCCACCCGGAATCACCTGCAACATGGGGGTTTCCACCTCCATGAAATCACGCTCGGCGAAGTACTGGCGCATGGCGTTGATGATCTTCGACCGGGCATGGAACACACGGCGGCTGTCCTCGTTCACCATCAGGTCCACGTACCGGTGCCGATAGCGGGCTTCGGTGTCAGTCAGCCCCTTGTGCTTCTCCGGCAGCGGGCGCAGTGACTTGGTCAGCAGTACGTATTCGTCCATGGTCACATACAGGTCGCCCTTGCCGGATTTCGACAGGGTACCACGCACGCCCACGATGTCGCCCATATCCCAGTGCTTGGTGTCTTTCTGGACATCCTTGGAGGCATAGATCTGGATGCGGCCGGTCATGTCCTGAACCACCTTGAACGCCTTGCGGTCGAGCATCATGCGGCCGGCAATGGCCACCTTGATGCCCAGACCTTCCAGCTCTTCCTTGGATTTATCACCGTATTTCGCCTGCAGTTCGGCGGCGGTGGCATCGCGACGGAAGTCATTTGGGAACGGATTGCCCTGCTCGCGCAGCGCAGCCAGTTTGGCGCGGCGCTCGGCAATCAGCTTGTTATCCTCATGCTGTGCGGCGTTCTGGGTCTGTTCAGTCATCTTGGCTCACTAAAGAAGTCGGAATGGTCCGGTTTGGTTTGGATGACGCCGTCTACAGCGCCATCTTCAGACTGGCTTCAATAAACTTGTCGATGTCACCATCCAACACCGACTGGGTGTTGCTGGTTTCCACCTTGGTGCGCAGGTCTTTGATACGGCTGTCGTCCAGCACGTAGGAACGGATCTGGCTACCCCAGCCGATGTCAGACTTCGAGTCTTCGGCTTTCTGTTTCTCTTCGTTACGCTTCTGCATTTCCAGTTCAAAGAGCTTGGCCTTGAGCTGCTTCATGGCCTGGTCTTTGTTCTGGTGCTGGCTTCGGCCGGCCTGACAGGCCACCACGATGCCCGTGGGGTTGTGGGTCAGTCGCACTGCGGATTCGGTCCGGTTTACGTGCTGACCACCGGCGCCGGAAGCGCGATACACATCGACCCGCAGATCCGCCGGGTTGATCTCGATTTCGAAGCTGTCGTCCACTTCCGGTGATACAAACACGGAAGAGAAAGAGGTATGGCGACGGTTGCCGGAATCAAACGGGGATTTCCTCACCAGGCGGTGTACGCCGGTTTCTGTGCGTAGCCAGCCGTAAGCGTAGTCGCCCTGGATGTGGATGGTGGCACTCTTGATGCCGGCCACTTCACCTTCCTGCAGTTCAACGATTTCGGCCTTGAAGCCACGACGCTCGGCCCAGCGCAGGTACATGCGCAACAGCATGTTGCCCCAGTCCTGGGCTTCAGTGCCGCCGGAGCCGGCCTGGATATCCAGGTAGGCGTTGTTGGCGTCCATTTCGCCGGAGAACATGCGGCGGAATTCGAGCTTCTCGAGTTCTTTATCAAGGTTTTCGAGATCGGCTTCGATTTCCTGGACAGTGCCTTCGTCGTCCTCTTCCACCGCCATGTCGAGCAGGCTTTCTGCATCGGCCAGGCCGTTGGTGAGGTTGTCGATGGTTTTAACGATCAGTTCAAGGTCTGAGCGCTCTTTGCCCAATGCCTGGGCCCGCTCGGGATCGTCCCAGACGGTGGGTTGTTCGAGTTCGCGTTCGACTTCGGTCAGGCGTTCACTTCGCTGATCGTAGTCAAAGATACCCCCTCAGCGCTTCAGTGCGCTCGCGAAGCTCTTTGATCTTCGTCACTATGGGATTAATTTCCATGAAACCTTGTCTCGCTTTGGAAAATGGTGCGATAAAAACAGAGGGCGGATTCTACCGGAATTTGCGGGTTAAATCAGCAAGCCTAATCAGCCCAAAGGCTCCAGATAATCCACCAGAAGCTGCAAATTAGTCCGCCCCCGGAACGTATTGGCATCCGGCTTATAAACCACCCGCGCCCCACTCCGGGTAAAGTCCGGCACTTCCGGCCCGGTGTTGAAGGCGATGCCATCAATAATGCCGCCGCCCTCAACCGGCTGCAGCACCAGCTTCAGATGGTTCTCGCCGACAATCCGCTGGCTCACTACCCGGAATTCACCGTCAAACACCGGCTCGGGGAAGTGCTGGCCCCAGGGGCCGGCGCGTTTGAGCAGGTAGGCGGTGTCCAGGTTCAGCTCTTCCGGAGCCAGTGGGCCGTCAGTGGTGATGGCGGCTTCCAGGTCTTCCGATTTCAACGTGTCACGCACGGCCTGGTCGAAGGCGTTGCTGAAACGTTCGAGGTCGTCCCGGGCGATGGTCATGCCGGCGGCCATGGCGTGGCCGCCGTATTTTTTCATCAAGCCCGGATTCTTCGCATCGACCACGGCCAGCGCATCCCGGATGTGCAGGCCGGGGATGGATCGGGCAGAGCCTTTCAGGTGTTCGCCGTCGTCGTCGGGCGCAAAAGCAATGGTAGGGCGATGGGTCTGTTCGCGGATGCGGGCCGCCAGGATGCCGATCACGCCCTGGTGCCAGTCCTGATCGAACAGGGCCAGACCCCAGGGCAAGCCGTCAATATCGAGGGACATGGAGGCCAACAGGTCCTGGGCCTGGGCTTTCATGTCTTTTTCAATGGTGCGGCGTTCGCGGTTGAAGTTATCCAGTTCCCGGGCCAGGCGCAGCGCTTCGTCGCGACTGTCGGCGAGCAGGCAGGCGATGCCGATACTCATGTCGTCCAGCCTGCCGGCAGCGTTCAGGCGCGGGCCAACCACAAAGCCCAGATCGGTGGCGCTGATTTCGGTGTAGTCGCGGCCGGCTACTTCCAGCAGGGCCAGGATGCCCGGTCGGGCTTCACCTTTGCGGATGCGGCGGATGCCCTGCTCCACAAAGATGCGGTTGTTATGGTCCAGCGGAACCACGTCGGCCACGGTACCCAGGGCCACCAGGTCCAGCAGGCTACCCAGGTTAGGCTCCGGGTCCGGCAGCCGGTTGTTGTCTCGCAGGTGCTTACGCAGCGCCGTGAGCACGTAGAACATCACGCCCACTCCCGCCGCATTTTTGCTCAGGAACGGGCAACCGGGTTGATTGGGGTTCACAATGGCATCGGCATCTGGCAACTCTTCTCCGGCCAGATGGTGGTCGGTGATAACCACTTTGATGCCCAACTCCCGGGCAGCACGCACGCCTTCGGTGGCGGAGATGCCGTTGTCGACGGTCACCAGAAGATCCGGCAAATCCCCGTCTTCCTGCAACCGGTGGATGATGCCGGGTGTCAGGCCGTAGCCATCAGAGAATCGGCTGGGCACCCGGAAATCAATCGCCGCCACACCGAGCATAGACAAACCCAGCATAGCCACCGAAGTACTGGTGGCCCCATCGGCATCGAAGTCCCCCAGCACCATTACCCGCTGTTTCTGCACTATGGCCTCGGCCAGCAGTTCAACTGCGCGATCAATACCGCGAAGCTGCATCGGCGAAGCCAGGTGTTTCAGGGTGTACTGGAGCTGGTCGTCGGATTGCACACCGCGAGCGGCGTACAGACGGCGAAGGATGGGAGGCAGGTTTTGCCCCCAGCCCGTCACATCGGACGGCTGGGGGCGACGCAGGATCTTTTTAGGAGTCATGCCGGATCAGGCGTTCTTCCAATGCTTGGCGATAAAGCCCTGCACCTCGGACACATTGTTATCCAGCACAGTGTAGCGCTCTTCCCGCTCGAAAAGATCAGCCATGTGAGCCGGCAATTGCGGCTTCACGCTCAGGCCGGATTCGGCAATGGCATCCGGGAACTTGGCCGGATGCGCGGTACCGAGGGTGATCATGGGCACAGCAGAGTCGCGGCGGCAGTTGCGGGCAGCGCGTACGCCAATGGCGGTGTGCGGGTCCAGCAGATATTCGTTCTGCTCGTAGACGTCACGAATGGTGTCGCAGGTGGTTTTATCGTCCACCGCATCGCTGTCGAACAGCTTGCGGGCGTGCTTCCAGCGGTAGTCTTCAATGCTGACCGGGCCTTTGGCTGCATTTTCCAGCAAGGCTTTGACCGCCGCGCCGTCACGGCCGTGCAGATCAAACAGCAGACGCTCGAAGTTGCTGGACACCATGATGTCCATGCTCGGCGACAGGGTATGCTCCAGCTGGTGCTGCTCATACTTGTTGCCGCTCATGAAGCGATGCAGGATATCGTTGCGGTTGGTGGCAATCACCAGCTGGCTGATGGGCAGCCCCATTTTCTTGGCCAGGTAGCCGGCGAAAATATCGCCAAAGTTGCCTGTGGGCACAGAGAACGCCATGCTGCGGTCCGGGCCACCCAGAGCGAGAGACGCCTGGAAGTAGTACACGATCTGGGCCATGATCCGGGCCCAGTTGATGGAGTTCACCGCCGCCAGCTGGGTTTTGCCGCCCAGGAAGGACTGATTGCCGAAGCTCTCCTTCACCATGCGCTGACAGTCGTCGAAGTTGCCTTTGACTGCGATGTTATGGATGTTGTCGCCCTGCACCGTAGTCATCTGGCGGCGCTGCACTTCAGACACTCGCTGATGCGGATGCAGGATAAAGATATCCACGTGCTCGCACCGGCGGCAGCCCTCGATGGCAGCAGAACCGGTATCACCGGAGGTGGCCCCCATGATCACAACGTGCTGGTTGCGCTTCTCCAGAACGTAGTCCAGCAAGCGGCCCAGCAGCTGCAGGGCAAAGTCCTTGAACGCCAGCGTCGGGCCACGGAACAGTTCCATCACCCACTCGTTGGTGTCCAGCTGCACCAGCGGTGCCACCGCCTGGTGGCTGAACACGCTGTAGGTTTCATCCAGCATCTTGCGGAAGTCGTCCGCCGGGATGGCATCCTCTACGAACGGATACATCACTTTATAGGCCAGCTCCGCATAGGGAAGCCCACGCCAGCTACGAATTTCTTCCAGGCTGAAGTGCGGCAACGATTCCGGCACATAGAGGCCACCATCGGTGGCCAGCCCGGTCAGAAGAACGTCCTCAAAGCCCAGTGCGGGAGCTTCACCCCGTGTACTGATGTATCTCACGTGCGTACCTGTCAGTTAAAGTTTTCTGCGCGAATACGGACAACCTTGCCATCGATGTCGGCGAGGGATTCCATCTCGTCAATGGCCAGGTTCATCTGGCGCTCCTGAACCGTGTGGGTCAGGATGATGACCGGAATCCGGCCATCCTTGAATTCGGATTCTTTCTGCATGATTGACTCGATGTTGATGCCATGCTCACTCAGAATGGCAGCAATCTTGGCCAACACACCCGGATGGTCAAAGGCCTGGATTCGCAGGTAGTAAGCCGACTGGACATCTTCCATTGGCAGCACCGGCAGGTCTTCCAGGGCGTCCCGCGTAAATCCGAGGTAGGGAATGCGCTGCTGGCTGTTGCTGGCCACCGCACGGGCGACGTCCACGATGTCTGCGATGACCGCAGATGCTGTAGCCTCATCCCCGGCACCAGGACCGTAATACATAGTCTGGCCAACAGCATCGCCATCCACCAGGACTGCGTTAAGAACGCCATCAACCTGAGCAATCAGATGACTCTGTGGCACCAGAGTCGGATGCACCCGCAGTTCAATACCGTCTTCACGACGACGGGCGATGCCCAGGTGCTTCACCCGGTACCCCAGCAACTCTGCGTGGGAAATATCATATGGAGTAATACCGGAAATTCCCTCGGTAAAACCTTTCTCAAACTGAAGGGGAACGCCGAACCCGGACGCCGCCAGGATGGTCAGTTTGTGAGCGGCATCAATACCTTCCACATCGAACGTCGGATCCGCTTCCGCGTAGCCCAGCGCCTGCGCTTCTTTGAGGACTTCACCAAATTCCCGGCCCGCGCGCATTTCGGTGAGAATGTAATTGCCGGTGCCATTGATAATGCCGGCAATGGTGTCAATGCGGTTGGCGGCCAGGCCCTCACGCACAGACTTGATTACCGGAATGCCGCCGGCAACGCCGGCTTCGTAGGCAACCACAACGCCGGCCTTCTCCGCTGCGTCGAAAATCTCATTACCGTGCACGGCAATCAGGGCCTTGTTGGCAGTCACCACATGCTTGCCGTTGGCAATGGCCGCCAGCACCAGCTCTTTGGCCGCATCGTAGCCACCAATCAGCTCCACCACGATATCAATCGAAGGATCGTTCACCACGTCATAAATGTCGGTACTGAACGGGACATTGCCCAGATCAAGGTCATCGCGGCTATGGCGGCTCGCCACCCGGGCAATCCGGATGTTGCAGCCGGCACGACCCGCAATAATCTCGGCGTTGCGAGTCAGGACATTGAATGTACCGCCGCCTACGGTTCCCAGTCCGCAAATTCCGACATTGACGTCTTTCAAGCTCTCACCTCTGATCCCGATGGGGGTGCTGATGGATTGCAATAAGGGGGCATAGTATACCGATTCAGGGCCGGCTGAATAAGCCCTGAATCGGTCACGCTTTCAACAAAGATGACGACTGGCGACGAACACCGACAGGGTCACAGAATACCGAGACCCTCAGCCAGATTTCGGGCCGGCACATAACCCCGAACCATATTGCCGTCTTCCAGCAAAATAGCCGGCGTGCCGGTCACACCCACCTGACCGCCGAGACGATACTGCTCTGCCACCGGGTTCTCACAACTCTTCTGCTCTACCGAACGCCCCGCTTTGGCGGCATCCATAGCGGCCTGCTGATCGTCAGCGCACCAGACCGAGATATATTTATTGAAGGAGGCCGTACCTGGCCCGGAACGAGGAAACGCGTAGTAATTGACGGTAATACCGTACTCATTCAACTGGGGCACTTCATCGTGCAACTTCCGGCAATAGGGGCAATCGATATCGGTAAACACATTAACGACCGCCTTCTCTTTACCCTTGGCCGGATACGAAATCACGCCCTTGCCACCATAATCCGCCATCAGGTCCTTACGGGAACCCGCACGGGATTCTTCAGTAACGTTAGCAATGCCGTTTTTGGTGATTTTCAGCAGATCGCCCGTCAGCAGATAGGTGCCGTCTTCCGTGGTGTAGATGGTGTCGCCGTTGTTGCTCTGAACTTCGTACAACCCTTTTGCCTCAGATTCGCGAACAGAGTTCACCTTGAGACCGGGAACCGCCTCGGTGAGCCGCTGGGCAATGCGGTCTTCGGCTTCGCCTGCCTGGGAGGCTGGCGCCCCGACCAGGGTCAGCGCCAATCCAACGGACACTGCTACTGATTTGATGTTCATGAGCTTGAAACTACCTCTGTCGGTTTGTGTGGTGTCTGCGACACCGGAAAATCGGATTAGTTCAGCCTCCGGAGCGGCCGCCGTCAACCCCTGGGGTGATGGGCCTGATGAAGATCCTGCAATCTTTGCCGCGCAACATGAGTGTAGATCTGGGTGGTCGACAAATCTGAATGCCCCAACAGCATCTGCACCACCCGAAGATCCGCCCCGTGATTGAGCAAATGGGTGGCGAACGCATGCCTGAGCGTATGAGGAGAAAGGTGCTTGGTGATTCCGCAGCGGATCGCATAATGCCGGATTCGATACCAGAAGGCCTGCCGGGTCATGGCGGTGCCACGATTGCCCGGAAACAGGGCATCACTGGTTTTGCCTCGCAGCAGCTCGCCCCGGGCCTGCCGCATGTACTGTAATAACCAGTCCACAGCTTCTTCACCCAGCGGCACCAAACGCTCCTTGCCGCCCTTGCCCTGTATGCGAACCACGCCCTGCCTCAGGTTGACCTGGTCCACCGTCAGCCCCGTCAACTCCGAAACCCGAAGTCCGCAGCCATAGAGAATCTCCAGCATGGCCCGATCCCGCAATTCTACCGGCAGCTCCGGGTCCGGCTCAGTCAGCAGCGACTCCACGTCGGCCTCGGTCAGGGTATCCGGCAAGCGCCGGGGCAACCTAGGGCTGTCAATCCGCAACGTTGGGTCTTCGGCAATAATGCCTTCACGCAAAAGAAAACGATAGAAGCGCCTTACACCAGACAGGCGGCGGGCCGCCGTGCTGGTTTTCAGGCCGTCGGACAAGCCCCGCGACATCCAGGCCAGAAGATCTGTGCGTCGTGCGCTGCGCAGGGTTGGCGCCCCAGCTTGCTGCTCCAGCCACCCGGACAAACGGTACAGATCACTGGCATAGGCCTGCCGGGTTTTCTCGCCAAGGCCATCCTCAAGCCAGACCGCGTCACTGAAACGCTCTATCAACTGCTCATCTTCTGGCCTTGGCACAGCACCCTCTTCGATTCCGGAGTCATCGCAGGCATTAAACCATAAAAAAAGCAGCCCCTTGAGGCTGCTTTTTGGTACTGAACAGACGAATCTGAATCAGTTAAGCTTTTCCTTGATACGAGCTGCCTTACCAGACAGGTCGCGCAGGTAGTAAAGCTTGGCCTGACGCACGTCACCACGACGCTTCACACTGACGCTGTCGATCAGCTTGGAGTAGGTCTGGAAAGTACGCTCAACGCCCACGCCGTAAGAGATCTTACGAACAGTGAAGGAAGAGTTCATGCCACGGTTACGCTTGCCGATAACCACGCCTTCAAACGCCTGCAGACGCTCACGGTTACCCTCAGTTACGCGAACCTGTACAACCACGGTATCGCCCGGCGCGAACGCAGGGATTTCCTTGGTCATCTGTTCTGCTTCAAGTTGACTGATGATGTTGTTCTTGCCGCTCATCGTAATGCTCCTGATACCCAATCTTTCAATGCCCTGATGACTCAGAGGCACCCGGTTCGTTCAAAATTTCTTCCAGTAACTGACGCTCTTCTTCCGTAAGTTCCCGCTTTTCCAGCAGGTCGGGGCGCCGCTCACTGGTTCGCCTCAACGATTCTTTCAATCGCCAACGCCGGATCTGTTCATGGTGACCGCCCAACAGAACTTCCGGCACCGCCTGACCTTCGTAAACCTCGGGCCGGGTGTAGTGCGGACAATCCAGCAATCCGTCGGCAAAGGAATCCTGCTCTGCCGACTGCGCATGACCCAGCGCTCCGGGGATGAGGCGTGTTACCGCATCAATTACAGCCATCGCTGCCAGCTCGCCACCCGAGAGAACGAAATCCCCAAGGGATACCTCCCGGTCGACCTCTGCCGCAATCAGGCGCTCATCCACACCTTCATAACGACCGGCAACGAGAATCAGCTGCTGCTCGGCGGCGAGTGACTCCACCACCGACTGATCCAGCCTTTCACCCTGCGGCGAAAGATAGACCACACAGGCCTTGCCGGGTGCCGATGCCCTGGCCGCCTGGATTGCGTCCCGCAGAGGCTGAATTTTCATCAGCATCCCCGGACCACCACCATAAGGCCGGTCATCCACCGTGCGATGACGATCGTGGGTGTAATCCCGAGGATTCCAGCTCTGAAAGGTCAACAGACCTTCACGCACTGCCCTCCCGGTAATCCCGTAATCCGTCACCGCAGAAAACATATCCGGGAACAGACTGACTGCGCCAATCCACACCCGTCAGAACTCCGGATCCCAGTCAACCACCATGCGAGAGCCTTTGAGATCCACCTGCTGAACCACTTGATCCGGCAGATAGGGAATCAGACGCTCGCGCTGGTCAATAGAGCCCGCCGTAGCGTGCACCACCAGGACATCATTGGAGCCTGTCTCCAGAAGGTGATGCACCTTACCCAGGCACTCACCTTCTACCGTGAAGACATCCAGACCTTCCAGCTGATGCCAGTAGAACTCCCCTTCGGGCAGTTCCGGCAGTTGCTCGGTGGGAACCCGGATCTCCGCTCCGCAATAGGTGCGGGCTACTTCACGATCATCAATACCTTTAAGCCTGACGACGATCCCCTGCCCCTGGCGGCGACCTTCCTCAAGCCTGATCGGAATACGCTTGCCGTCCAGGAGCAGAGTCCAGTCACGGTAGTTCAGTATTCCGTCTTTCGGGTCTGTGTAAGAGAAGACCTTAAGCCAACCCTTTACCCCGAACACCGAGGTGATCCGGCCGATCACAGTTTCCTGCGAATTCTGCGTCATGCCTTTACAACCCCGGTACCAACAATGCTATTACTGAGCAGCCTTCAGCAGCTGAGCAACACGCTCACTGGCCTGTGCACCCTGGCCCAGCCAGAAATCAACGCGCTCACGATTAACACGCAGACGCTCTTCCTGACCACGGGCAATCGGGTTAAAGAAACCAACACGCTCAATGAAACGGCCGTCACGGGAGTTACGGCTGTCAGTGACTGTCAGATGGTAGAACGGGCGCTTCTTGGAGCCGCCACGAGCCAAACGGATTGTTACCATTTCGACCAATATCCTGTTCTGTTGTACGAACTTTGTACGATTCCCGACACACCGTTTCACGGCTGACGGGAAGACCCATACTCGAAAGGGGCGCTATTCTATGCGAAAAAAGCGCCAATGAAAACAGGGAAACCACCGGTTTCCCCATTTTATATGTAAGGCTTTTTACATACGGCCAAACGGGGGCATGCCACCACCGCCGCCGGGCGGCATCATACCACCCATACCGCGCATCAGGTTAGCCACCCCGCCCTTCTTGCCAAACTTTTTCATCATCTTCTGCATCTGCTTGTGCTGCTTGAGCAGACGGTTCACGTCCTGGATCTGGGTACCAGAACCGGCGGCAATCCGACGCTTGCGAGAGTTATTGATGACATCCGGATAACGGCGCTCTTTTGGCGTCATGGAGCAGATAATGGCTTCCATCTGACCAACCGACTTATCGTTAACCTGGGCCTGCGCCATCTGCGCCATCTGCCCCATGCCCGGCAACTTGTCCAGCAGCCCGCCGATACCGCCCATATTCTTCATTTGCTGGAGTTGGTCGCGGAAGTCTTCCAGATCAAACCCCTTACCCTTCTTGATCTTCTTGGTGAGCTTCTCGGCCTTCTTTCTATCCAGTTTGCGCTCAGCTTCCTCAATCAGGGAGAGCACATCCCCCATGCCAAGGATGCGGGAGGCAACACGATCAGGATAGAAAGGCTCCAGAGCGTCTGACTTTTCACCAATACCCAGGAACTTGATTGGCTTGCCGGTGATATGACGAACGGACAGCGCCGCACCACCACGGGCATCACCATCGGTCTTGGTCAGCACGACACCGGTCAGCGGCAACGCATCATTAAACGCCTTGGCAGTATTGGCCGCGTCCTGACCGGTCATGGCATCAACCACAAACAGGGTTTCAACCGGATTCACCGCCTTATGCAGGCGGCCGATTTCACCCATCATCTGCTCATCCACGTGCAGACGACCCGCAGTATCCAGTATCACTACGTCGATATGCTTGCGGCGGGCGGCCTCGATGGCGCCGTTGGCAATATCCACCGGATCCTGCTCGGTTGTGCTCGGGAAAAATTCGACGCCGACCTCACCGGCCAGCGTCTCCAGCTGACGGATAGCCGCCGGCCGATAGATATCGGCACTGACCACCAGCACGGACTTTTTCTCACGCTCTTTCAGGAAACGGGACAGTTTGGCCACCGTTGTGGTTTTACCCGCACCCTGGAGGCCCGCCATCATAATGACCGCCGGAGGACGCGTGGCCAGGTTCAGGGACTCATTGCCCTCACCCATGACCCGTTCCAGCTCCTGCTGAACAACCTTAACGAAGACCTGGCCCGGGGTCAGGCTGCGCTGAACTTCCTGACCAATCGCGCGCTCACGAACCCCTTCGATAAAGGCCTTGACCACCGGCAGGGCGACATCAGCCTCCAGCAGTGCCATCCGCACTTCACGGAGCGTGTCCTTGATATTGTCGTCAGTCAGGCGCGCCTGGCCCGAGATCTTGCGCAAGCTACCGGATAGCCGGTCCTGGAGATTCTCAAACATGTTGCTCTTCCGTACCCCGGAGAATTTGTTCACACAGATCAAGAAGCCAGCTCGGCCTGCTTGATTCCTGTTGCATAATCGCGACATTATACCCAGACTACGGAGCCTCTGAACAACTCCGCGCCGATTTCACTTCATCAGGCAACACGATTAAGGATGTCATGGGAACGCTGATTCTCGCGGTTACCGCACTTTTCCTCTATAGCGTTGGAACCGCGCTTCAGGCCCTCCATTTACGTGGCAAGGTGCACAGCAACCTGGCGGTCACCACACTGATCGGCGTGCTTGCCCTGATCGGCCACGGCCTGCTCATTGCCCAGACTGTACACCTGGACGGCGGCTTCGACTTCAGTTTCTTCAAGAGCTCGGTACTGATCTCCTGGCTTATCGTCTTCCTGCTGCTGGGACTGAACCTTAGCAAACCCGTGCAAAGCCTGTTCATTGCGGCCTATCCGATTGCAGCACTGACCATTGTCATGGCGTTGATTACCCACACGCCGTCTCGCCTGGTGTCCGAAGAAAGCTACGGCATGCTGTCTCACATTGCCCTGTCAGTCACGGCATACAGCCTGTTTACCCTGGCAGCCATACAGGCGGTTTTACTTTACGTACAGAACCGGCAGCTCAAGCGCAACTACAACAGCCTGCTGGTAAGGAACCTGCCACCGCTGCAAACCATGGAGTCATTGTTGTTTGAAATGGTCTGGGCGGGCGTTGTGCTGCTGGTACTCGCCATTGTCACTGGCGCTGTTTTCATTGAAGACCTTTTTGCTCAGGATCTGGCCCACAAAACCATTTTTTCCCTGCTGTCCCTGCTGGTTTTTGTCGGACTGTTGGTAGGCCGCTACACCAAAGGCTGGCGCGGCATCACCGCCAGTCGCTGGACACTGGCAGGCTGCGCACTGCTGATGCTGGCCTTCTACGGCAGCAAGTTTGTTCTCGAGCTGGTTTTCCACCGGGGCGTCTGAGACCCGCCCCCCCTTACTGACCTAACCCGCTTGACACCTGTCACCTTCAAAACCTATTTTCGCAACTTATCCTCAATATAAGGGCTGCTCTCTTGAACGAAACATCGCTTACCGCGCTGTTTATTCTACTTGTCGGACTGATCATCCTTTCTGCGTTTTTCTCCAGCTCTGAAACCGGCATGATGTCCCTGAACCGCTACCGCCTGAAACACATGGCGAACACCGGCCACAAAGGGGCCCAGCGAGCGCAAGGCCTCCTTAACCGGACCGACCAGTTGATTGGTGTAATCCTGATCGGCAACAATTTCGTGAACATTCTTGCGTCATCCATTGCCACGGTCATCGCAATTCGCCTCTGGGGGGATGCCGGTATTGCGATCGCCACCTTACTGCTGACGATCGTCATCCTGATTTTTGCCGAGGTGACTCCGAAAACCCTTGCAGCCCTGTTCCCTGAAAAAATTGCCTTCCCGGCCAGCCACATTCTTGGGCCATTGCTGAAACTTCTGTACCCACTGGTGTGGGCCGTCAATCTGTTTACCACCGGTATCCTGCGACTGCTGGGCGTTTCCTCGGCCCAGGCCTCGGAAGATCATCTCAGCCGTGAAGAACTCAGAACCGTGGTGAACGAGGCCGGCGCACTGATTCCGGCCCGGCACAAAGACATGCTGGTCAGCATCCTGGATCTGGAGAACGTCACCGTCAATGACATCATGGTTCCCCGAAACGAAGTCGTCGGCATCGACCTGGAAGACGACACAGACACCATCCTGCGCCAGCTCAGAAGCAGCCAACACACGCGGCTGCCTATCTTCAAGGGTGACATCAACAACATTCAGGGCATTCTGCACCTTCGCAGCGCGGCCAGACTGCTGCAGGAGGCCGACATCAACAAGGCGATGATCATGCAACTGTGCCAGGAACCCTACTTCATTCCCGAGAGTACCGCGCTCAACACCCAGTTACTGAACTTCCAGAAAGGTAAGCGCCGGTTCGGCATTGTGGTAGATGAATACGGCGATGTGCTGGGCCTGGCCACCCTTGAGGATATTCTTGAGGAAATCGTCGGGGAATTTACCACCGATTATGCCGCCACCTCGCCCGACATTATTCCACAGGACAACGGCACTTTTATCATCGACGGCAGTGCCGCCGTGCGGACGATCAACAAGACCCTGGGCTGGCATCTGCCAACCGATGGCCCGAAAACCCTGAACGGACTGATCACCGAAACTCTGGAAAATATTCCGGACACCAACGTGTGTCTGAAAGTCGGCGGTCATCGTATTGAAGTCCTGCAAATCAAGGACAACGTGGTTAAAGCCGCCATAGTCCACCCCAAACGCAAGAAAAAGCGTGGCCGGAGTTTATGAACCTGATCGCAGGTTAGCGTTTATTCATGTTAATGCAGATCAAAATGCGCTAAATTTATCCAATAATCAGAACAGACAAGAATCAGGCTCGGTCATGTATCCGGTTGAGGCGTAAACAGGAGTCGGCCATGAACAAGCAGTCCGGCATACATTACCTCCGCGAGCACAGGGAAGCGGCAAGCACCCGACCGGTTCCTGCGGAGGTAGCCCGCATCCGCGACACCGTTGTTGCGGGTCTGGGTGATTTGTTGCAGGGGGCTTTCGATGCCGTCGACGATTCACTCTTCGAACTGGCCAACAATGCCCGCAGCAACAATGAACAAAACCGCTACTTCGAAGCCATGCGCGAGATTCGCATCAAGCGCAAGGGCGTAGAGCGTCATTTTCAGAATACGGTTGCCCAGTTCTTTGCCAACCCGCCCCACGCCGGCCAGCTTCCTTCAACCGAAGCCAGCCCGCAGGCCAGTGCCGACACTCTTTCGCTGGTTGGCAATGACGACCTGGAAGAACAGGTTGCCTTCAACGCCATGACCACCAAGGCCAAGGCGCACTTCCAAAGCCCTTTACTGCAATTGCAGGCCCGTTTTACCGAGATCTATCCGGACGCCACCGAGCAGGAGCCGGTCAACCCGATGGCACCGGAGCACCTGTGCAGCGCATTTACCGAAGCGATCCAGGCCCTCGATATCCAGATTCGCGAACGGCTGATCCTGCTCAAGCAATTTGACCGTTACGTTATCTCCAACCTGGGCATGCTTCTGGATGAAGCCAATCGCATTCTGATCCAGGCCGGCGTTATTCCGAACTTCCGCTATCACGGCAAGAAGAGCCAGAGCCAGAAGCCACCGGCAACGGCAGACAGCTCTGCCGAAAGCCCCAGCGAGGCGACTGCCGGCTACGATCAACGCCCGGAAGACACCGTACTTTTTGACCAGATCCGTCAGATGCTGGCTCTGCAAAGATCCAATGCCGGCATGCCCCCGCGCAGTGCCGATCCTTCTCTGAGAGTGGTCGGAGGCCGGGAACTGGCCGATATGCTCAACGCTATTCCGCTTCAGCAGAACTGGCCGGAAACCGACGACCTGAGCACGGGTGAGCCCGTAACCGTCGACCTGCGCCAGGTCGTTCAGCAACTGCTGGCTAAAGCCGATACTCAAGATGGTCGCCAGCCCGCACTGAATGAAGTGGATGAAGATCTGATCAACCTGGTCTCCATGCTGTTCGAGTTCATCCTTGATGACTACAACCTGTCCGCCCCGGTACAGGTGCTGATCAGTCGCCTGCAGATTCCGATTCTGAAGGTTGTGATCAAGGACAAAAGCTTCTTCAGCAAGGCAACCCACCCGGCCCGCAAACTGCTCAACTCCCTCGCCCGCGCAGGCATTGGCTGGAGCAGCAGCGATGAGAAAACCCGGGACAAGCTGTACGGTCAGATACACAACGTGGTGCAACGAATCCTCAATGAATTCGATGGCAACATACAGTTGTTCGAAACCCTGAACGAAGAATTTGAGCAATTCCTGGAGCGGGAAAACCGTAAGGCCTCCCTGGTGGAACAAAGAACACGAGAATCGGAACGTGGTCGCATCAAATCCCAGAAGGCCCAGGAAGAGGTGGACCGGCTGTTACGGGAGAAAGTATCCCGTTACCGGCTTCCGGACTCGGTCAGCGATATTCTGATGAATGGCTGGAGCCGGGTTATGTTCCTGGCCTACCTGAAGGACGACACCGAACATCGCTGGCACGAAACGGCCAGAGTCGTGGATGACCTGATCTGGTGCCTGCACCCCCACGAAGAAGATGAAGAGCGTGACCAGTGGGTTCGGGTTGTACCCGGTCTGTTGAAATCACTGCGGGCAGGACTCGAGGAAGTCTCCTACAACGCCACCCGGCTTGATCAGATGATGGGCCACCTGAAGCATGAGCTGGCTGAGGCCTTCCGGACCAACGCCGCCATCGAAGCCCGTCAGGATGCACCGTCGGATGCCGAAGACGAAGCCCCGACCGTGCACCAGACGGCCGTTGAACGGCAGCAGGAACTGGAAGATGCCGCGATTGCCGAATACGTAGCCAAACTCGACACTATCGAAATTGGCAACTGGGTGGAGTTCCGCCTGGTCAACGGCACCAGCTTCCGCTGCAAGCTCTCAGCCATTATTGATGAAGCGGACTGCTTTGTGTTCGTCAACCGGATGGGCCTGAAAGTCATCGAGAAGACCCGTGTCGAGCTGGCTCACGAGATGCGCCGAGGCCGCCTGACTCTGCTCGAACAAGGTGCCTTGATTGACCGGGCCCTGAACGCCGTTGTGGGCAATCTGCGCACCAAAACCGCCTGATTTTGATGCCGGACACGGGTTTTCGTTCACCCTCAATGCCGGCATCCTATCGGCTCCTGCTGGCAGTGTCGCTGGCCATACTGGCCCACACTCTGGTACTGGCCGGGCTTCCATCACCGCTGAAGGAGGCCCGGGAACTGACTCACCGGCTGGTTTTTACGCTGACCAGTCCAGCAGCCATACCAACTCCAGAGAGCGTGGCAAATCCGGAACCTTCGAAGCCCAGGCACACCGAGTTCGAGATCCCGCCGGCCGAGCCGGTGGTAACCTCGACCGAATCCGCCTCCAATGCTGCACCCGAATCGCAGACTGTTACTAAACCACAGCCAGATCCCCCGGAGCGGAAACCCGAAAGTACCCGAACCCGGGAAACCACCGCCGAATCCCCTGCCTCACAGGCCATGCCGGCCCTTAAAGCACGGGTCTCCGAGCCAACGAACACGCCGGAAACCATCAAACGAATCACCGAGTCGCCCACCGAAACCGACCCTTATCTCATCAAGCTCGCCACTCATCTGGCCGAGAAACTCGATCAGAAAAGAGTGCCTGCAATTTCGGCGCTTACAGAGAGAGTGTCCATGGAACTGGAACTGAGACTGATGCCCAACGGCGCCCTCACCCGGGCCCGGGTGATCAAATCGACCGGTGTGCAGAGTATTGATGAGGCCGCCTATCGAACGGCTCTGGCAGCCAGTCCCTACCCGAGTCCGGAAGGGGAGGCTACCGACCGTTTCGAGGTGGAACTGGTGTTCACCCCGAAACAGCCATAAAGGCAGGAGAGATCAGGCTTCGGCCTGGCCCGCAGCATCCTTGACCATCTTGGCCAGCTCGCCACTTTCTGACATTTCCAGAACGATGTCGCAACCACCCACCAACTCACCGTTGATGTAGAGCTGCGGATAGGTTGGCCAGCTGGAGTAGACTTTCAGGGCCTCACGCAGTTCCTGATTGTCGAGAATATTCACAAACGCAAAGCGCTCACCGCACGCCATCAGAGCCTGAACAGTACGTGCCGAGAAACCGCACTGCGGAGCTTGCGGGGTGCCCTTCATGTAAAGAATAACCGGGTTCTCTTCAAGTTGGCTCTTGATGGTTTCATTGATGTCCATGAACTCATTCCTCTGGTTGGGAGTCAGCTTTGCCGCCAAACGGCATTTGCACTTATTGTACACGGGTGCCTCAGGCCTCAACAAACCGTCCGTTTTGACCCAGAACAACAGCACCGCGCCCGGCGTTGTTTTCAGGGTAGCGACGGGCTAGACTTGTTGGCTTTTCCGAACGGGCAGTTTGCTTGAAACAGGGGCCTTTCATGGCAGCAAGACATTTTCTGACACTGAACGACATGACCACGGCGGAACTGGAAGATCTGCTCGATCATGCTTCCAAATTACGCAAAGAGTGGCGTTCAGGCCAGACCAGGGACACCCTTAAAAACCGGGTGCTGGCAATGATCTTCGAAAAATCGTCCACCCGGACCCGGGTTTCCTTCGAAGCCGGCATGACCCAGCTCGGGGGTAGCGCCATGTTCCTCTCGCCCAAGGATACACAGCTTGGCCGCGGCGAACCGATCGAGGATTCTGCCATTGTGATCTCCAGCATGGTCGACGCGGTGATGATCCGTACCTTTGCCCACGAAACGGTCGAGCGCTTTGCCACTGCCTCCAGCAAGCCCGTGATCAACGCTCTCACCGACGAATTCCACCCCTGCCAGCTGCTGGCCGACATGCAGACCTATCGGGAGCTTCGCGGCAGCATCCGTGGTGCCACCGTGGCCTGGATTGGTGACGGCAACAATATGTGCCACTCGTACATAAACGCTGCAGAGCGTTTCGATTTCCGCCTGAACGTTGCCTGCCCAGAGGGTTACGAACCGGATCAACAACTGATCGAACAGCATGCTGACAGGGTGACCGTTGTGCGCGCGCCGGAAGAGGCAGCACGAGGCGCCCAACTGTTGGTCACCGATGTCTGGGCTTCCATGGGCCAGGAAGACGAGCAGAAAGCCCGGGAAAAAGCCTTCCGCAGCTATCAGATCAACCCGGCTCTGATGGCTCAGGCCGACAAAGACGCCCTCTTCATGCACTGCCTGCCCGCCCACCGGGGTGAAGAGATTTCGGCAGACATGATGGACCACGAAAGCTCGGCAGTCTGGCATGAGGCGGAAAACCGGCTGCATGCCCAGAAAGCCTTGCTGGAATTCCTGATTCTCAATCGTCTGGACTGATCCATGCCCGAAGCCCTGGTACCCCCCGCAGACTGGCTGCTGGAAGTAAACAATCTGTCCTGTGGCTACGGCGGTGATTCCGTCGTCAAGGACGTCAGCTTTGCCCTCAGCCACGGTGATATTGGCTGCCTGCTGGGCCCCAGCGGCTGTGGCAAGAGCACCATTCTCCGGGCGCTGGCAGGCTTCCTGCCGATTTCCCGGGGTGAAATCCGCCTGCAGTCACAGGCCATCAGCTTGCCCGGGCGGGCACTGCAACCGGAAAAGCGCAAGATTGGCATGGTGTTCCAGGACTATGCCCTTTTTCCGCATCTGAGCATTGCCGATAACGTCGGCTTCGGTCTGAAGTCATTAAGCAAAGCGGAACGTCGACAAAAGGTCATGGAGTTGCTGAACCTGGTGCACCTCCAGGACCTTGCAGACAACTATCCCCACGAGCTGTCCGGCGGCCAGCAACAACGGGTGGCCCTGGCCCGGGCACTTGCACCAGAGCCAACACTGATCCTGCTGGATGAGCCTTTCTCCAACCTGGACACGGATCTGCGCCGCCGGCTGAGCCTGGATGTGCGGGAAATCCTCAAGACTCTCGGCATCAGCGCCATCCTGGTTACCCATGATCAGCAGGAAGCCTTTGCCATGTGTGATCAGGTGGCAGTTCTCCGGGACGGGCAGATTCAACAGTGGGATGTGCCCTACAACCTCTACCATGAGCCGGCGAACCGGTTCGTGGCCAGTTTTGTCGGGCAAGGTGGGTTTATTCCCGGCAAGGCCCTGGGCCCTGACACCATAGAATCGGAACTGGGCGTCATCCATGGCAACCGGGCCTACAAATGGCAGCCAGGCACGCTGCTGGACGTCCTGATCCGGCCGGACGACATTGTTTTCGATGAAGACTCAGAGCTGAAGCCAAAGGTAGTGGAAAAAACCTTTGCAGGAACCTCCACGCTCTATCGCTTCCGGTGTTCAGAAGATACTGAATTTGAGGCCCTGTTCCGTAGCCACCTGGACTTTAACCTGGGTGAGCAGGTACCGGTCCGGGTGGAGGCTGATCACCTGATCGCCTTCGAACGCACCGGCCACTGAACCTCAGTGATTACAGACTCGCTCAACAGCATCCAGCCAGCCGGCATAGAGTGATTCCCGCAGCCCCGGCGCCATATCCGGCCGGAACTGGTGCTCGCATTCCCAAAGCGACGTAATCTGCTCCAGGCTATCGAAAACTCCGGTCTGCAAGCCCGCAAGATACGCCGCCCCCAGCGCCGTGGTTTCGGTCACGCTCGGCCGGTCAACCGGCACATTGAGAATGTCCGATAAAAACTGCATCACCCAGTCGTTCACCGCCATGCCTCCGTCGACTCGCAGCGATTCCAGCCGGGCGCCATCGTTGCGAATGGCGCGCACCAGGTCTTTGGTCTGATAGCACACCGACTGCAAACCCGCCGTGACAATCTCGGCAATGCCGGTATCCCGCGTCAGTCCCAGGATTGCACCCCGGGCGTTCGGGTCCCAGTGCGGGGCCCCCAGGCCAGTGAACGCGGGCACCAGATACACCGGATTATTCACACCAACCGTCGCCGCATGCTCCGCCGATTCCCGGGCATGGGAAATCAGCCGAAGCCCATCCCTGAGCCACTGCATGGCGGCACCGGCAACAAAAATACTGCCTTCAATGGCATAGCAGGGTTTGCCGTTGAGGCGGTAGGCTACTGTCGTCAATAACCGGTTTTCAGAGCGCAGAGCCTGCTGGCCGGTGTTGAGCATCAGGAAACAGCCTGTGCCATAGGTACTCTTGGCCATCCCCGGCTCAAAACAGGCCTGGCCGATCAAAGCGGCATGCTGATCACCGGCAATACCGGCAATCATCACCGAAGCGCCCAGACATTCGGGTTCCGTCAACCCGTACTCAGCTGCACTGTCGAATACCTCCGGCAACAGGGCAGCAGGCACCCGAAACAGCTTGAGCAGCTGCGGGTCCCATTGCTGTGTATGGATATTGAACAGCGCAGTGCGGGACGCGTTGGTGGCATCGGTACGATGGTGCTTGCCGCCGGTCAGATTCCAGAGCAACCAGGTATCAATGGTGCCAAAGGCCAACTCGCCTGCTTCCGCGCGCTGGCGGGCACCGTCAACATTGTCCAGAATCCACGCTATCTTGGTGGCAGAGAAGTAGGGATCAATCAACAATCCGGTGCGGTCAACCACCAGGGATTCGTGGCCATCCTGGCGCAACTTGGTACACCAGGACGCGGTACGGCGATCCTGCCAGACAATGGCGTGATGAATCGGCTGCCCCGTCGCCCTGTCCCAGATCACAGTGGTTTCCCGCTGGTTGGTAATGCCGATGCCTGCGAGGTCAGATGCCTTGATCTTGCCGTTGTTCAGCGCTGCACGACAGACCGCCAGCGTACTGTCCCAGATTTCCATGGCATCGTGCTCGACCCAGCCATCTTTGGGGAAGTACTGGTGAAACTCCTGCTGGGCAACGGCCACCTGAGCGCCTTTATCATCAAACACGATGGCGCGGGAACTGGTGGTACCCTGGTCTATGGCAAGCAGATATCGGGACATCAAAACCTCCTGTTGTTTTCAGGAGATTCTAACAGGACGGGGATCGAGCGGTGTGACGCGGCGCGGAAATAAAAAAAGGGCCGGAAAAACCGGCCCTCAAATGACGAATGAAACAAGGAAAGTTCGTAAGAACTACAACCTCAAAAGTCATCCCTTACGCTTTGAAGTATTACCCAGGGCTGCGGAGGGTTCAGTTGTGGTTGTGTAGAGCTTTGTTACATCAGGTGAGGTACCGAGCACTGGTTCACAAATCCGGGTCTGCGGGCTTCAGGCGCGGCCAGACCAGGCTGAACCGGGCTCCGCCCAAGACATCACTGCGGCCCACAAACGCCTGCCCACCGTGCCAGTACAGAATCCTGCGAACAATGGACAGGCCCAATCCGTAGCCGCCTGAGGTGCGGGTACGACTGTCATCAAGCCGGGCAAAGGCGGTGAACACCTTCTCCCAATCCTGTTCCGGAATGCCCGGACCATCGTCTTCCACATCAATCCGGCAATTATCTTCATCCAGATGGCAACTCACCCGCACACGGCCTGCGGCATAGCGCGCGGCATTGCCGACCAGGTTCTGAACCGCCCGGTGAATGTAACGAGGCTCCATATCGGCCTGTGCCCAGCGCTCCGAGGCTTCGTCAATCTGACACTCAATGTCGACTCCCTCCCGGATCAGCCGCTGTTCGGAGACAACCTGCCTGACTATATCCGTGACCGAGCCCTCCCGGAGACTGAACACCGGCCCGCCCTGCTCCAGCCGGGCATAGGTCAGGATCTCGTCAATCAGTTCGTCGAGCTCCTGGATGTCGCCATCAATGCCCTCGAGCTGCTTTTCGAGCACTTCCTGGGTACTACCGGATTCAATCATCTGGACGCCGAACCGGATACGGGCCACCGGCGTTCTCAGTTCGTGGGAAACCGCGTGAATCATTTCCCGCTGCACCTGCACCAGGCGCTGGATATGTTCCGCCATTCCATTGAACGAAGCCCCCAGCCGGGACACGAGCGTGCCCTGCTCGGATTCCACCCGGGCTCCCATCTCACCCCGGGCAATACGAATCGCTACCGACTCAACCTTGCGCAGATGACTCTCTACAAAACGCAACGCAAGAAACAGGGCCACTGCCAGCACGCCACCGACAACAGCGGTCAGCAGCAAGATAATCGGCCAGCCCCAGGGATTGAAGGGGGGAGGCAATGTCACCACAACCAACGCGCCTTCCGACAAACGAACCAGCGCCCTGGCACGGTTATCACCGTGTTCAAAAATCGCCAGCCCGGTGTCGCCAAGCCGCTCAAGCGCCTGCTGATCCGGCAGATCCTCGGCCTTCTGAACCAGACGGATATCGAGATTCAGAGACTCTGCCAATTGCTGCGCCACATCCGCACGCTGAGCCGCAGGGCTGGTATCCAGATGCCAACGCACCATCAACGAGATTGCCCGGGCCAGATCCCGGTAGGGTTGCTCCAGATGTATGCCGAGCACCTCGCCCCCGAGACCAAGGACATAATAGCCATACCCGCTATCGGTTGACTGCGCCACCACCTGGCCATAGCCCAGGCGCTCAAGCGCAACCTGGGAAAGCCCGAAGTCGGCCGCAACGCCACTGTGCAGACCAAACATCGGGGCCATCCAGTGATACTGACTGAGCGGATCCGGGGCCGCTGCCAGCCAACGCATAACCGGTGTCATGGCCTGCTCATGCCAGTATTGTTCGCGAACGGAGTTGATGCCGTTAAACAGCAGGACGCACACCAGCACGACCGCCGCCGCAATGGCAGCAATACGAGCGTAGGCTTTCAGGAAAAATTTCAGGGACATCGGGCCAACCCTGGTAACCGGCGTTGCCACCTTCGGGGCGGCAACGCCTCAGGCGCGATCAGGCTTCCTTGACGAACAGGTAACCCTTGCTGCGAACGGTTTTGATACGGCGCGGGTGGATGGGATCGTCACCGATTTTCGGGCGGATCCTGGACACGCGAACGTCAATGGAACGATCCTGCCCATCGTACTCGATGCCCCGGAGTGCGGTGAAAATCTCTTCCCTGCTCAGCACCCGCCCGGCATTACTGGCCAGCAGCCAGAGCAGGTCGAACTCAGCACTGGTGAGGTCGATACTTTCGTCACTTAACCAGGCTTCACGCATGGAACGATCGACCACGAGGTCGTTGAACTGCAAACGCACCGGCTCCTCCCCGGACGTCTCCTGCCCACTAACGGGCGAGGTTTCTACCCGGCGGAGCATGGCACGGATGCGGGCGAGCAGAACGCGCGGTTGGACCGGTTTGCCAATGTAGTCATCCGCGCCCATTTCCAGGCCCAGGACCTGGTCCAGGTCGTCTGTCCGGGCGGTGAGCATAATAATGGGGCCATTGAAGAACGGCCGTACCCGCCGGCAGATGGACAAACCATCTTCGCCAGGCAGCATCAGATCCAGAACCACAAGATCAGGCTGCTCGTTGCGGATCCGCTCAACAGCGGCTCCCCCGTGGGTTTCCAACGACACTGTCAGGCCATTGTTCTCAAGGTACTCGCGGGTCAGATCCGCAAGCCGCTCATCGTCCTCTACGATCAGGATTCGCCAACTCTCGTTTGTTTGTTCCACGCCATCCATCTCTGATTATTTTATTCCGGTTTCAGGGTTGTACACCCGACGATACAGGCAACGTTCAGTTACAGCAATTATACATGCTATTCAGAAATATACATGGAACCGCCAAAGGGTTACAGCCTGTGACACATATCCGTTTTCCTGAAAACGGTCTCGCACTGTCACAGAGACGTCACCCCGGCGTCACCCATCTGTCATACCCGCTTCATAGCCTTGACCTGAAACAGAAACACAGAGGCCAAGCCATGACTGCAACCACCGCGAGCCTTCAACCCCGCCGGGGCCGTAACCTGAGCACCGAACTGACCCGTGACCCGGAGCTCATAGAAGCGGCGCAGCGCCTGCGTTACCGGGTATTCTCCGAGGAGTATGGCAGCGATCTCGGCGCCACAATCCCGGGTATTGATGCCGATGCCTACGATGCGGCATGCGATCACCTGATCGTCACCGACGCAGACACCGGTGAACTGGTGGCCACCACCCGCATACTTCACCAGGACGATACGGCTTCCGTTGGCGGCTTCTACTCCCGAGGCGAGTTTGATCTCGCGGCTCTGGAAGCCCTGCCCGGAACACTGGCTGAACTCGGCCGCACCTGCGTGCACCCGGACTACCGCAATGGCGGCACCATCACGCTGCTGTGGTCAGCGGTGGCGGAGTACCTGGTGCAGCGCAACGTTACCCATCTGATCGGCTGCGCCAGTATCAGCATGGCCGACGGCGGGGCGAAAGCCTGGCATGTGGCCCGGCTTCTGCAACAACAGCATCTGTCTGAGCCGCATTGCCGGGTAACGCCAAAGCGCCAACTGCCACATCTTGCCCATCCGGAATCAGAACGCTCTGTGTACATACCGCCCCTGATCAAGGCGTACATGCGCCTGGGCGCAAGGGTCTGTGGCGAGCCTTGCTGGGATCCTGAATTCCGCTGTGCCGACATGCTGGTGCTGCTGGAGGTCAGTAACCTGGCCGGCCGCTACAGCCGGCACTTCCTGCGTCGCCCCGCCTGATTCGGAGGATTGCCGATGAGCTGGCTTCGACTGAGCTTTCGCTTAGCAATGTTTGCAGGCTTCCTTGTCGGAGCCTGCGCGCTGGCGGCTTTGCTCCGGATCTCCGATCTGGCCAGGACCAGACCGGTGGACAGGAATCCCTGGGCCACAATCTGTTTTCGGAAGGCATGTCAGTGCCTGGGCTGGCAGGTTCAGGTTTATGGCCAGCCCTGCCCGGAAAACGCCCTGTTTGTCGCCAACCACATCAGCTGGTCAGACATCCCGGTTCTCGGCAGCATTACGCCCATGCGGTTTCTGTCAAAAGCGGAAGTGGGTCAATGGCCGGTGATCGGCTGGCTGGCCCGGCAGGCCGGCACGCTGTTCATCAAACGTGGCGGCGGTCAGGCCAGAGCTATCAAAGCCAGTATCGCGCAATGCCTGCAGGCGGGAGAATCGGTGATGGTCTATCCCGAGGGAACCACCAGCACCGGGGTAGCCGTATTACCCATGCACGGACTGTTGATGAGCGCCGCCCGGGACAGCAACACGGCCATACAGCCAGTGTCCATCGGTTATCGGCGAGAACGGCGCCCTGACTCACTGGCGCCCTTTGTGGGCGATGACAGTTTCCACTGTCATCTGTTCAGGCTGCTGCGACAGCCACCGGGGCAGATCATCGTAATACTGCATCCGCCCCTTGGGCCGGATCCGGATCTATCCCTGAATGAGCTGACCGGGTGCATACACCAGCAGATCAGCCAGGGCCTCGCCCGCATTCACTCGGGCGAGTTCGACCAGGTACCCGAACGCCCTCTCAGAACAGCGGGCGACCCTGAGCTACCTCGTCTTCAGTAGCCTCGCGACGACCCACGATTTCCAGATCAAAATAGAGGGTGAAACCGGCCAAAGGGTGATTGGCATCCACTTTGACCAGGTTGCCGTCGATCGCCACCACCTGTACCACCTGGGCCTGATCACCGGAGTTAGTCTGGAATTTCATGCCCACATCCAGGTTTTCAACGCCCTCAAAGAGGGAACGGGGCACCTTGCGCACCAGGTCCTCGCGGTATTCGCCATAGGCCATCTCCGGTGGCACGGTCACTTCCAGGCAATCACCTACGTTTCGGTCTTTCACCGCCTCCTGAATGCCGGCAATAATCTCGGGGCTGCCGTAGATAAAGTGCAGAGGCTCGCTGCCTTCAGACGTATCCACCAGCTCACCGATGCGGTTCTTGAGCACGTAATGGACGGTAAAAACATCCGGCCGGGTGTTCGGGTTATCGGCTTGCATCAGCTGTTTTCGCTTCCTGTCTTTGTCGCGGGTTCAAGTTGCTGCAGGCCATGTATCACCAGTTTGCGATCCAGCTTCTCCCGAATGCCTGAGGGGTTGTTCAACCCCATGCGTTCGAGCAGCACCGCGTACTGGCCAGTATCGTCTTCAGCCCGGATGGCCTGCCAAAGGGTCGCCAGTTTACCACGGGGAGTGGCGGTTGCGGCTTTCAGTCCTTTAAGGGCTTTCCCCAGGGTCAGCTCCTCATCGGTGAAATCCCGGCCGAACGGGAACGCCGGGAACCAGTCGCCCTTACCGGGTGCAGCCAAAGCCTGGCGAACCGACGCCGGCGTATTGTTCTGCCAGTCCGCAGGCAAGCGGAAATCGTCACGGACCTTGCCCGCCTTCTGGGCCTGTTTCAGCAAATCCGCCTGGAAACGGGAATCGGCAATACGGATCAGCGCCAGGAACACATCTTCGTCGGACCGCCCCCGCAAATCGGCAATGCCGTACTCCGTGATCACAATGTCCCTGAGATGTCTTGGAATGGTGCAATGGGCATAGTTGAATACAATGTTGGACACTACCTGCCCACCCGACATGCGGGTGGCTCTGAGAGCCAGGATGGAGCGCGCCCCGGGCAACTCATGGGCCATCGAAACAAAGTTGTACTGCCCCCCCACACCACTGACCACGCGACCATCATCCAGCCCATCTGACACTGCCGCGCCATTGAGGGTGTACATCATCGCAGAGTTGATAAACCGACCGTGCAAACGCTGGGCGGCTTTGAGCTTCTGATCTCCGAAACGGTGATCGTAAAGGTGGTTGATGAAATTGACACTGGTCATGCAGATCTTGTCACGCTGCTCTGGCGACAGATCTCTCAGAGCCTGGTAGAAGGCCTCCGGCCCCACGTAGAAGCCACCGTGCATGGCAATACCACCGGTGAGCCTTGAACCAAGACCCAGGGCCGCCAGCGCCTCACGGGTCTGATCCTGGCTGAGGTCTGCTTCTACAGCGTGATCTTCACTCAGGCGCAGGCGTCCGCCACGGAATTCCACTGTGTCCCGCAGAATGCCGTACTGAATCAGCCAGTTGACATCCCGCGCCCGCAATGGCGAGTCGATAAGCCCTTCCCGGACCAGCACATCCAGCATGTCGAGCGACGGCGTCAGGGTAATCTCGCCCCGGTTGATCAGAGTCTGCAAACCGGCATGATCAAATACTTCCCGCTTCAGGATGCCCTCCTGCATCAGATACAGGAAGCCATCCACCATCATTTCACTACAGCCATACAGGCCGGTCTCGAACGTACCGGTACCGCCGCAGCTGTCAACCACAGGGAACCTGGATCCCACATCCAGGTGGTCATAAACTGCGCGCCAGGCATCATTGTGCTTGTGGCGCAGAATGGCGTTGTGAACCAGCGAGGCTCCCAGTGAACCGATGCCAACCTGAAGGGTTCCGCCATCCTTCAACAGGCAGCTGGCGTAGAATCCGATGAGGTGATCAGACGGACTGATGGCCATCTGAGGAGCCGAGAATAACGGATAGTCTGTCGATGGATGACTGAAGAGAAGATCAAACTGCTGTTCCTCGACGGCTGCATGATGGCCAAACCAGGGCAGGTACTGATTGATTTCAGCCACCATGGCCACCGGTACGCCCTGCTGTTCACGCTCCCGCAGCAGCGGCAGGATATCGAGTGACAGGTCCGGGTTACAGCTAAAGCTCACCTGGCCCGGAAAGCCATTGGGCTCGCCTGGGGAAACCATCTGCCCCACCACATTCACACCCTGCGCCATCAGATCGCGAACGGCATGGGTGTAGTTGGTGCATACATAGTTTCGCTGCTGGTTGCGATTGTTCAGGTAGCTGCCAGCTTTGAAGAAAAATTCAGACACCTGGACATTGCTTGGCAAGCGGTTATTGGCGACATCACGGGCGTAGGCCAGTTCCGGAATATCGCCAAACAGGCGCTTGGCGAAGGGCCCCATGAAACGTTTTTCCAGTGAAGAACTGCCCTCAGGCGCTAACAGGGAGAGCGCGGTCACAATATGCAGCTCAATGTCCGGATCATCCTTGGCACGCTGATAGAGCGCATTCACAAACCTCACCGGCTTGCCAAGACCAAGCGGCAAGCCCAGGGTAATGCGCTTGCCAACCCGTTCAATCACCCGATCAACACACCGTTCTGCGTCGTCGCAATAGACTCCGTTCTCTGCTGCCATTACCGGCTCCTCGTCGCTTGAGAATCTCAATTAAGGTGGATGATCACACGGCAGATTCAAGCTGACAATGCGTCAGGTCATGACATTTTGACAAAGCGGATGTCGGGAGAAAGATGGCGGGCACGCCAAGGAACAGTGGTCAGAACTTCCAGCGCAGGTTCAGGCAGGCACCTTCGTTCAACAGGGCGATGCCGTGGTCAGGCTGAGCCGGATCGGAAGCATAGGTCTTTTCAGCAGTGCGGGAGCGGCTGAGGCTCAGGCTGAGCAGACGGGAACCGATAGCGGTAAGTGCATCACTGCGGTCGTCTTCATAATCGCCGGACATCCATTCCTGGAGTTCATATACCTCCTCCGCTGTCGTCATTTCGTCGCGCTCGGCCATCATGCGTTCGGAGAGCATCGGCTCCGACAACATGGGCTGCGCAGCGTCTGCCCGCATCGCAAAGGCGACGCTATTCAGGGCAAGAAGGACGACGAACAGGCGAAGAATCATGGCAACAGGAAATCCGGTATCGACATTGGCTTTATTTAACTCACAGTACCAAAGTCTAATGATTGCGGCGAAGAATGGTGTGATTTTGCACACAATTTCGCCAGCGTTCCGTCGCCTGACACCAGCTTTTTTGTCAATAAATGATCACTTATATTGCAATATGTAACGACCCTGCCGCTGGTCGGAGCGGCAGGATCGCACCTGGCTACTGCAAGCCCCTGTTCATACAGTCTTCAAGGGCAGGGATAGGTGAACTCGGCATGGATCGCCTCGATGGCGGACACGAGGTCGGGGCTCAGAGTCACACTGGCTGACCCGATGTTCTCCCTGAGCTGCTCCATGGTGGTTGCGCCAATGATGTTACTGGTTACGAACTCCCGACTGTTCACCCAGGCCAGGGCCAACTGGGCCGGCGTCAGGCCATGCTGATGTGCCAGTTCCACATAGGCCCGCGTGGCATCCGCGGCCCGGTCATTGGTGTAGCGACTGAAACGCTCGTACAGCGTCAGGCGGGCCTTTTCCGGCCATTTGCCGCCCAGATATTTGCCGGTCAGCATGCCAAAGGCCAGTGGTGAATAGGCCAGCAAGCCGGTGCCTTCACGATGGGCAAACTCCGCCAGCCCCGCTTCAAAGGAACGGTTCAACAGGTTGTAGGGATTCTGGATAGAGACCACCCGGGGCCAGCCACGCTGTTCCGCCAGGCGCAGGTACTGCATTGTGCCCCACGGTGTCTCGTTGGAAAGCCCGATGTGTCTGACCTTTCCTTCACGAACCAGTTCATCCAGCGCTTCCAGTGTTTCCTCAATGGGCGTCATCTGCTCATCGGGATTACGGTCATAACCGAGCTTGCCAAAAAAATTGGCGTTCCGGTCCGGCCAGTGCACCTGATAAAGATCGATGTAATCCGTCTGCAGGCGCTTAAGGCTGCCCTCACAGGCAGAGCGGATATGCTCCCGGGTCAGCCTCGGCCCCCCGCGCAAATACCCGAGGCCATTACCCGGCCCGGCCACCTTGCTGGCGATCACCAGATCATCACGCTGGCCACGGCGGGCCAGCCAGTTGCCCAGATACTGCTCGGTCAGGCCCTGGGTTTCTGCCCTGGGTGGCACTGGATACATTTCAGCGGCGTCGATGAAATTGATGCCCTGCTCCATGGCATAGTCGAGCTGCTGAAAGGCTTCCTGCTCGCTGTTCTGCTCGCCCCAGGTCATGGTTCCCAGGCAGATCAGGCTGACCTCGATATCTGTAAAGCCAAGTTTTCGCGTTTGCATGGAATCTCCTTGCAATAGGTCGATAAGAGACGGGGTAAAAACACGTAAACGGAATGTCACGGAGTTGTCGCATTTCTGTCATGGCGTCTTTCCATAGTAAAGGCATGACAGCAGAACCTTCAGGAACCCCCGTGACCGAAGCCCAGTTGACCGAACGGCGACCGCAACACATTACCATTGTTTCCGAGACGTTTCCGCCGGAAATCAATGGTGTTGCCAACACCATGCGGCACCTGTGTCAGGGGCTGATGCAACGGGGCCACCATGTAACCGTGGTGCGCCCCCGGCAGCCTCACGAACAGAAAGGGCTGTTTGAGAGTACCGGGAGCGGGTTGTTTTCCACCGAACTGGTGGTTAATGGCTTGCCTCTTCCCGGCTACGCAGATCTGCGCTTCGGTACCGCCCGCCCCTCGAGCCTGAAAAAGCTCTGGCAGAAACAGCGGCCCGACGGCATCTATGTGGCAACCCAGGGGCCACTCGGCGTGGCGGCCGTGAACGCGGCTCGCAGCCTCGCCCTGCCTGTCAGTTCCGGGTTCCATACCAACTTCCATCAGTACTCTCGCTATTACGGAGCGGGCCTGCTCGAACGGTTGCTGTGTGCCTACGGTCGCTGGTTCCATAACAGAACAGCCATCACCCTGGTGCCTACCGGTCGCATGCAGCGGGTTACCCGGGACATGGGGATCACCCGCACCGGCCTCTGGAGCCGGGGCGTGGATTGCCAGCGCTTCACCCCCCACAAACGCGACCAATCCCTGCGTCGGCAATGGGGGCTGCACGACAACGAACGTGCCGTACTCTATGTCGGGCGCCTGGCTGCGGAAAAAAACCTGCGCATGGCTGTTGCCTGCTTCGAGCGTATCCGCGGCCTGCATCCTAATGCCCGCTTCGTGCTGGTAGGGGATGGCCCCATGCGCCGCTCCCTGGAAGACCGGCACCCGGACTACATATTCTGTGGCACCCGACGGGGCGAAGATCTGGCCCGGCACTATGCCTCCGGTGACCTGTTCCTGTTTCCGAGCAAAACCGACACCTTCGGCAACGTGGTGCTGGAAGCCATGGCCAGCGGACTGGGCATCGTCGCCTTCGACGATGCGGCAGCCGCAGAACATATCCGACACGACGAAAACGGCATGAAGGCTGAACTGACAGACGACGAAGACTTCATCAATCACGCCCTGAGACTGGCCGACCAGCCCTCACTGTTGAACCGAGTCCGCGCCCAGGCTCGCCTGGACGCCCTTGAATTGAGTTGGAGCAGCCAGATCGACCAGTTTGAACAGCTGGTTTTAAACCAAACTGCACAGGCCCGATACCATGGCATTGACAAGCAAGGCATCTCGCTTCTTTGAGTTGGCAGACCAGCGAGAGTTCGCGGTCTGCCAGGCCATTAACCGCAGCGTACGGTTCCGGCCGATTCTGGGGTATTTCCGAATCGTCAGTCGACTCGGCGACGGTTGGTTCTGGTACGCACTGATTCTGTCACTGCCTTTTTACGCCGGAGATTCCGGCCCGGCCCTGGCACTTCAAATGGCGCTTACCGGGCTCACCTGCACCCTTACCTACAAGGCCCTGAAACGCTGGCTGATCCGCGAACGACCGTTTATTTCGTTTCCGGTCATTAACTGCGCAACGCCGCCACTGGACAGGTACAGCTTCCCCTCCGGCCACACCCTGCACGCCATGTGTTTTCAGGCCATGCTGTTTGTTGCGCTCCCGGCCCTGGCCTGGTGCGTGCTTCCGTTCACCTTGTCAGTGGCCGCATCACGGGTGATTCTCGGGCTCCACTACCCCAGCGACGTCCTGGCTGGCGCGTTGATTGGTGGCACCATGGGCTGGGCATCCATGCAGTGGCTGGCCGGCTGAGCCAAACGCGGGCGGTTGCTGCATTCTGGTCTACACTGATTCCGGAGAATTTCTGCCGGAGTGAGTCATGAACACAAAGATCCTGCTGGTCACCGGGGCCGCAATTATTCTGGCACTGGCGCTACTGTGGCCAACCAACACCCCGCCACCCGAGATATCACCAGCCGAAAACGCTCCGGATACCGCTTCAGATCCGGCCGAGGCCCCCCTGCCCTCTTCCGATGCCCTGACACCGGAACAACAGGCGCTGCTGGACAACCCCAAGGTCAAGGCCTACGCCCAGCGGCTTGAATTTGAAGATGACCTGCACGAGTTTTTTGCCAACGCCCCCGCCCTCCCCGAACAGGAACGCCGGGCCCAGGCCGATGCCCTCAGAAATCGTATGAACGAATACGAGGGATCTGTGCAGATGAGTGCTCCGGAAGCCGCGCTAATTCAACTGGCGATGATCCAGATTCTGGAGCCGGATGAGGAGGCAGCAAAAGCCGCCGCACAGCAACTCATGGATCGGTACCGGGCTGAATCCGGAGCCAGACTGCAGGCCTGGCTGGACGAACCCAGGCCGGACTTCGAACGCTACAAGGCCCGGGAAAAGGCGATTGTGGAAGAAGTGATGGCCATGGATGATATTCCCGGCGGACTGACCCGGGACCAATACCTGCGCGAGCGCCTTCAGGAAGCTCGGGTAGAGGCCATGGGCCGGTCCGCCGGCAATAATCAGAGCAACTGATCCAGCGACCAGTACAACAGGTTGAACGGTTTATTGTAATCGGCCACCGTATCGGTCTCCGAGGCCTGCATCACCGCTCCGCTGCCATTCATCACGTTATTGACGAAATCCCCCAGTTCCAGGCCCAACTCCTGAATATCCGAATTGGCGAACTCGATAATGGACGTGCAGTGACTTTCATTCACGTCCCGAAACATGGGCAGGTAATAGCCGAAGTTATCCAGCCCGGCCAGCGTCTGCGTCAACCGTTCGGTGTCCACGGCCCACTTCTGATGCAGCAAAGCCTCCTTAGTGGCCTGATCCGGCGCATTCTCGATCTCCGGGAAGAAGCGCTCATAGGAATAGGAGGAGTAGTTCAGATCCCGCCAGAAATGCGTATGCCCCATGCGGTCCTGTGGCAGCGCCGTCGCCAGCGCAGGATACAGGCTGCCGAGGTCATTCAGGTTCAGTGCCGGTAAACCGGACTTCAGGTAAGCCAGCGGGCCACCCGGCTGGTCCAGCCCCCAGGATTGCCTGATGAAGCTCTGTAACAGCACCGAAGGATACTGCTGAGGGTCCGCGCCAACCGGAGCACTGAAGGCAGGGCCTGAATCGTTGATCAGGAAACTGCGAGTCGGCGCCATGTCCCGCCGGGTTGGGTGATAGTTGGTCAAGCCACCAATGCCACCAGCACTGCAACCGGTCGCCAGCATCTGCCCGGGGCGTTGCAGGTTGTCCTTGAGCCAGCTGATCACCGCCCGGGTATTCCTCAGGCCGTTGTGATGCCAGATCAGAGGTTCCGCCTCGCCTTCAGGATCTTCATACACCGCCACCCGGTCACCGGAATAGATATCCCCCGTACAGTAGGGTACGTAGACCATGTTCCAGTTCTGAGTTTTTACCCGAGTCCAGGGATGCAGACGAACCACAAACGGGCTCACGAGGCTGGCGCCGGGATTCAACAGAGACATG
Organism: Marinobacter sp. bablab_jr008; assembly: GCF_016464145.1. NCBI lineage: Bacteria > Pseudomonadati > Pseudomonadota > Gammaproteobacteria > Pseudomonadales > Marinobacteraceae > Marinobacter > Marinobacter sp. bablab_jr008. Next base: position 150,444 of record NZ_JACDWW010000052.1, on the reverse strand, counting down.
TAATCATCCGGGATACCATCGGGATTACGAGCTCCCCGGATCCCGGTCTGACCACTGCAACTCTCGTAATCCCAGCAGGCACCGCCACCTTCAAAATAAACCACGGTATTGGAAGTGTTCGGCACCCGGTTCACGAAGAACTTGTACTCCGAACCGTTACCGCATACAGCGCCGGTTTCCGGCGCCAGTGCGATGGTCTGCCACTGGTAGTAGGCCCCCGCCGAGAAATTCTCGTAGCCATCGGGATTGGCCAACAAAGGGTAGGCACCCTGGCGCTGATCCGATGTCACCGGATTATCGGCACCGGGCGGCGACGCCAGGTTACCCAGGGTTCGCCAGAATCCATAATCCCCCAGCTCCGCCGATACCGGAGCCGACAGCAACAATAACAACAAGCCCGCCAGCGCACCGGAGCGCCAGGGGCCACAACAGCCAGCTTTGTTCATTCTTGTTCTCCTGCGATTGTTGTTTCGGGGCGGGCGTGGCCCGCAACGCTTACAGCAGGATAGCGTCACCTAAAAGCTAGAGGTGACACACTGTCACGTCAAAGCGGCAGCCATACCGTTTTAAACTAAAAAAATGGCGGATATGCCCGCGGGGACCGAAGTCAGTCAAACAGGCGCAACTGGGTGACCGGAGCATCGTCATTGCGGAACCGGACTCCCACTCCCAGCAGGCGAACCGGGCGGTCTTTGGGCATCAGCTCTTCGAGCAGTGGCTGGAAATCCACCAGGGCCGGCTCGGTAACGGACTCCCGAACCCGCTCCAGTGTGTGGGTGGAAAAATCGCTGTAGCGGATTTTCACGAACAGCTTGTGTATCGGCTTGTGCTGCCCCTTGCGCGAGAGGCGAAGATTGAGGTCGGCCACCAGGGCCGGCATCACGGTATCGCAGGCGCTCCGGTCAGGGAGGTCCTGGGAAAAGGTGCGCTCGACGCTCACCGACTTGGCCACCCGCGACACCACAACGGGGCGATTGTCCCGGCCATGGGCCATTTCAAACAAACGATAGCCCTGTTTGCCAAACTTCTCGATCAACACGTCGGCACCCAGCGCCTGCATATCGCCACAGGTTTTCACACCCAGGGCGTGCAGCCGGGCCGCGGTCACCTGCCCTACACCGAAGAGCTTTTCCACCGGCAGCTCGCTTACAAAGTCGGCCACCTCCGGCGGCGTAATCACAAACAGACCATCGGGCTTGCGCCAGTCACTGGCAATTTTGGCAAGGAACTTGTTGGGGGCCACGCCGGCGGAAATGGTAATGCCGACTTCCCTGCTCACCCGCTCCCGCAGGTGCCGCGCCATCAAGGTGGCACTGCCCTTGAACGCGTCAACATCGGTCACATCCAGAAACGCCTCATCCAGGGACAAGGGCTCAACCAGATCGGTCATCTCCCGCAGTATCGCCATCACCTGCTGGGAAACTGCCCGGTAACGGCCCATGTCCGGCGGTACCGTGACCAGGCCGGGGCACAACCGCCGGGCTTCGCTGCCGGGCATGGCCGAACGCACGCCAAAAGCCCGGGCCCGGTAGTTGCAGGTGGTCACCACACCACGGCCGCCCTCGCCACCCACCGCCAGCGGAACATCCCGCAAGCTTGGGTCGTCACGCATCTCGACGGCGGCATAGAAGCAGTCGCAGTCCACATGAATGATCTTGCGCTGGGCCATAGGGGCGGGCTCACGTTAACAATCTGTACGTTTATACAGCCTTGTATCTTACGGTAACATGCCGAGAATGTCAGGAAATCCCGATAGTCCCGGCAAGCAACAGCGAGGCCCCATGAGTAACCCGATTCCCGAGTCTGAACGCACCGAAATCGAAGCCGCCGCCTTCCGGCGCCTGGTGCAGCACCTGCGTGAAAACAACGACGTCCAGAACATCGACCTGATGAATCTGGCGGGTTTCTGTCGCAACTGCCTGTCCAAATGGTATCGGGCCGAAGCGGGAGAGCGGGGGTTCGACATTTCAGATCCGGACGCCCGGGAAGAAATCTACGGCATGCCGTACGAAGAATGGAAAGCCAACTACCAGACCGGCCCCAAGCAGGATCACAAATAATGAATGTTAATGAAGCGGTTCGTATCCACCTGGCCTCAGTGCAGGCCGGTCATGCCGATTTCGACGACACCCTGAAACTGATCAATCAGTATTTCGAATTTCGGCCCACCGGTTTCAGCAACGGCCCGCTTCGCAACGAGACTGGCGAAAACGCTGGCTCCTGCCGGGTCTTCGGCCTGGGTCAGTACTGTAATCTGAGCGAGACCGACACCCTGCGCCTGTTCGCCCAACACTACGAGCAGGTGCTCGGCGACCCGGCCGGGGACAGCCATGGTAACATTCGCCAGTTTATCAGCACGGGCTGGTCCGGCATCCGTTTCGATGCCCCTCCGCTGCGCGCCCTCGGAGATGCCCATGCCTCAGACACCGGAGAACAGGTCCATCCATGAGCGATTCCGCAGCCACCGACACAAAACAGAGCTTTCAACTGAAGAGTGCCAGTGTTTCCCTGACCGCCCTTGAGCTTTACTACTTCGACAACGACGAATTTGAAGCCAATCTTCGGGACAAGATCAGCCAGGCGCCGGGCTTCTTCAAAGACATCCCGCTGATTATCAGCCTGGAGAAATATGAAGGCCTGGACAGCGAACTCGATTTTTTCAAGATGATCGGGACCTGCCGCCGCCACAACATCCATGTGATTGGCGTACGTGCCGCCAACGACGATCAGCGCCGGCTTGCCCGGGGAGCCTCCCTGGCACTGCTGCCCGGCGGCAGCCTGAAAGAAAAGCCGGCCCAGGAAGCTCCGGCACAAGCCGAACCGGAAGCGGCCGCTGCACCGGAGCCTGCAAACGAACCGGCACCGGCAAAAATCATCAATCAACCGGTTCGATCAGGGCAGCAGGTATACGCGCCGGAAGGCGATCTGATCATCCTTGCGCCGGTGCAGGCTGGAGCCGAAGTTCTGGCTGCCGGCAATATTCATGTATACGGCCCGTTACGCGGGCGGGCGCTGGCCGGCATTCACGGTGCCGAGTCTGCCCGGGTGTTCTGCCAGTCACTTGAGGCGGAGCTTGTGTCCATCGCCGGACACTATAAAATCTCCGAAGATCTTCAGGACATTGGCTGGAAAAGCGCTGTGCAGATCCAGCTCAGGGACGATGTACTGGTGGTGACGCCACTGGACAAGGCCTGATGTTGTGACAACCGATAACAACAGTTGAAACCATGACGAATCCACCGAGAAACAGGAACTGAACCTTGGCTAGAATCATTGTCGTTACCTCAGGAAAAGGCGGCGTGGGCAAAACCACCACCAGCGCCTCCATCAGCACTGGTCTGGCAAAGCGTGGCCACAAGACCGTCGTGATTGATTTCGACGTGGGTCTGCGCAACCTGGACCTGATCATGAACTGCGAGCGCCGGGTGGTGTACGACTTCGTTAACGTCATTCAGGGCGAAGCGACTCTCAACCAGGCCCTGATCAAGGACAAGCGGGTAGAAACGCTCTATATCCTGCCTGCCTCCCAGACCCGCGAGAAGGAAGCTCTCACCAAAGATGGTGTGGAGAAGGTCATCAACGAACTGTCCGAAACCTTTGACTACATCGTGTGCGACTCTCCGGCCGGCATCGAACATGGCGCGCTGATGGCGCTCTACTATGCCGACGAGGCGATTGTCGTCACCAACCCGGAAGTCTCATCGGTACGGGATTCAGACCGTATTCTCGGCATCCTGCAGAGCAAATCCCGGCGGGCAGAAATGGGTCAGGACCCGGTCAAGGAACACCTGCTGCTGACCCGCTACAACCCGGACCGGGTAGAAAAAGGCGAGATGCTGTCGGTACAGGATGTTGAGGAAATTCTGGCCATTCCCCTGCTGGGCGTGATTCCCGAGAGCCAGATCGTACTGAATGCCTCCAACCAGGGCCTGCCGGTCATTCTGGAGGAGCAGAGCGATGCCGGCCAGGCCTATGAAGATGCCGTTGCGAGGCTGCTGGGTGAGGAACGGGAACACCGTTTCATGACGTCCCAGAAAAAAGGCTTCTTCTCACGGATGTTTAAAGGGGGCTAAGGGATGAGTTTTTTCGATTACTTCAGAAGCAAGAAAAACAGTACCGCCAGTGTCGCCAAGGAGCGACTGCAGATTATTGTGGCCCATGAGCGGGGCCAGCGTGAACAGCCGGATTACCTGCCCCAGCTGCAGCAGGAGCTGTTGCAGGTGATTCGCAAGTACGTTCAGATCAGCGACGACATGGTACAGGTGGAGGTGGATCGCAATGACCACTGCTCCGTGCTTGAATTGAACGTCACCCTGCCCGAAAAGTGATGGCTACGCCCGGTTTACCACCGGGCAAAGTGGTCTTCCATCAATCCCCGTAAGCCGTTTACGGGGATTTTTTTGCCGTTTTCATCCGCAACCGTACCCTGGAAAGTGCCCACAAACTGACGGAAATTGGAGGCAATCACCCAGGCGTTGAGCTTTTCCCGGCGCGCGCCCGCGGGCACAAAACGGAGGTCAACGCGGCCATCGTCGGTGGTGACCCGCCAGTCTGCCCCGGGCTGATAGCGATCGAACTCGAATCGGGCCGGCCCCAGCAGAACGCGACGCCCGTCAAGCCACAGGGCGTTCTCGGTCATCCCGGTTTCGTTCACCCCTGCGGCCAGGTTCAGCCCTACTGAAACACCATTGTCGGCAACCCCAGCCAGACAGGCCCAGTTCCAGGCGGTTTCCCGGCGCATGAAGCCGCAGCTCCAGTCGATGGCTCCACGGCTAGACTCATCGCAACGCCAGACCATATCGCCCAGGCGCACTTCACCGTCCACCGTCAGTCCGGCCGATTTCCGGGTGAACACCCAGCCGTTGTATCCGGCCGGCGACACCAGCCGCAAGGGTTGTTCGGTGTCCCGCAACTCAAGATCCACCCGGATATTACCGGGCCCGCTCACTCTCACATTCCGACCGCCCGTGGCCGGTTCGATGGCCATGCTCAAGTCGCCTTTGCGGAACCGGGCGTAACCGCGTTCGGGATAAGGCTCTATGTTCGTGTTCCTGGCCAGAGGCTGTAAAAACGAATGCTCGAACATCTGTCCGCTCTCGAAATCGAACAGATAGAAAAAGCCATTACCAACCAGGTTCAGATCCACAATAGCCAGGCCAAACACCCAGCCCGGCGCCATCGCACTGACAAACTGGAACTGGTTGAAACGCCAGTGTCTGGCCAGGCGGGTCCGAGGCTTGTCCATCACCGTGCGCAGGTCGTAGTCGAGATAATTGATGGTGTCGACAGGGTGCTCCATCAGCCCTGGCGTTATTCGTCCGCGGGCATCTACCAGTTTCTGTGTTGTCATAATGTTCGTCAGATCAGGCCAATCGTGGTGTGCGTTGTGTAACTAAGCTACCTGGTTCACAAACCCCCGCATTCACAGGCGGGGGGCATTGCGCCCCGTGGTAGACTCGGCTCACTCTTACAACGGAAGTTTAGCCTATGACCACAACCAGAGCCCACGGCGTTAGCCGCCTGATTTCCGGCATTATGGGCCTGTTGATGACCTTGTCTGTGTCCGCCAGTGAAACCGGCCCGTTGCCATCGGAAGATGCCGAGGCCTGGTCACTGCGCAAGGAAGTGGACAATGTGCGGATATACACCATGGCGCGGGAAGGCTCGGGGTTCGAGGCTTTCAAGGCAGTAGCGGAACTGGACGTTCCTATCGAGAACCTGATGGCCGTCATGGTCAATCCGGAATCCTGTGAGGAATGGGTTCACAACTGCACCGAATCCCATGCCTTTGGGCAGGGGGACTTCCACGATCGCTATGCCTATTCGGTCAACGATATGCCGTGGCCGGTAGCCGACCGGGATTATGTACTGCGCATCCGTACCCGCGGCGACGCGTCCACCGGCGAGATTGTCATGGACCTCAACGCCACTCCCAACATGCGGGCCGAGTTCAACAGTCGCGTGCGGGTGGACCGCTCCGACACACTCTACCGGTTTACTCCCAAGGGCGACCGAACCCGAATGGTCTGGGTGCAGCACACCGAACCCAACGGCGCATTGCCCGGGTGGCTGGTCAATAGCCTGATTGTCGATATACCGGTCAAATCCATCCTCGCACTGGAAGCTGTCGCCAAACAGGATCGCTATCAGGGTTACCAGTTGCAATGGGGCGAAGACGGCACATTGCAGGGCGTAAGCCCGGAAGCCCGTTAACCCGACCCACAATGCAGGGGTGACGGCAGGCCACGGAACGGCTAAGCTTCATCAAAAGCACAGCAAACGGAAGATGCCCGCACATGAGTGTTCTCGCCCATGAGATCATGACCCCAACCATCAAGGCTGTCCCCCACAACTGGACTATGGATCGCCTCGCCAGGTTCCTCACCGACAACGAAATCACCGGCAGCCCGGTTACCGACGACAACGGCGACATCATCGGCATAGCCACCCTCAAGGACATTACCGAATTCCGTTGGAATGCCTCCCGTTCCGGCGATCAGCCCAGGCTGACCGAAGAGGAGCAGGAAGAGGCCCGGCGTCTGCGTATGGTCATCTTCGAAGAGATGGGCAAGGTTCCGGTTGAAGTCCGGGACATCATGACGCCCATTGTTTTGTCGGTTGACGAAGACACGCCAGTGCGAGACATTGCCAATATCATGATGCGAGAGCACCTGCACCGGATCTTTGTCACCCGGGATTCAAAAATCACCGGTATCATAACCACTTATGACATGCTGAAACTGATCTCCGACAGAGACCTGACGCAACGCTGCGCCGAGACCGACTGAGCCACCAGAGAGGTAGCGCCCCCTATGCCAAGAGCACCGCAAGCTCGCCGGAAAATGTATGTCCTCGACACCAACGTCCTGATTCACGACCCGAATGCCCTCCTGAACTTTGAAGAACATGATGTCATCATTCCGATGACCGTCCTCGAAGAACTCGACAGCCTGAAATCCGGCAAACAGACGGTTGCCGCCGACTGCCGCCAGGCCATTCGCAACATCGACAAACTGCTGGGTGATGCCAGCCCCAAGGACATCGAGAAAGGCGTGCCGATTCTGCGCGGCAAGAAAGCGGACCCACTGGGCACCCTCTCAATCATCATGAGCACCGAAGGTGCCGGCAATCACTCACTGCCGGAGCACCTGAACGACAACAAGATCATCAACACCCTCGCCGCCCTGCAGGCACGCCACAAATCCCGGGATATCATCCTGGTCAGTAAAGACATCAACATGCGGTTAAAGGCCCGCGGCTTTGGTGTCGAAGCCCAGGACTACCACAACGACCAGCTACTTGACGACATTGACCTGCTGCCCAAGGGCTACAAGGAGTTCCCGAACTCGTTCTGGGACGGTATCGCCAAGGTGGAAACCATCCAGCGGGAGGGAGTGACGGAACACCTGCTCAAACGCGAAGGGGAACTGGCGAAGCTGAACATCAACGAGTTCGTGATTGACGAGCAGGGCTTCATCGGCAAGGTCGTCGATATCTCCGAGGACCAACTGGTGCTCAAGGATCTGCACCAGCATGACCTGATGAATGAAGAAGTCTGGGGCCTGGTACCCAGGGATATCTATCAGGCCATGGCCCTGAACCTGTTACTGGACCCCGACATCCACCTGGTGAACCTGACCGGCTCGGCGGGTTCCGGTAAAACCATTCTGGCCCTGGCCGCCTGTATTGAAATGACCGTGGCCAGCAAACTCTACAAACGCATCATCGCGACCCGCTCCACCCAGGGCCTGGATGAGGATATCGGTTTCCTGCCCGGTACCGAAGCCGAGAAAATGGAACCCTGGCTGGGTGCGATCGTGGATAACCTGGAAGCTTTGCACGAAGACGATGAGAACATGACCGCCAGTGTCGACTACATCCTCAGCAAAGTGCCCCTGCACTTCAAATCCATGAACTACATCCGGGGCCGCAGCTTCCAGCACAGCCTCATCATCATCGATGAATCACAGAACCTGACCCCGCACCAGATCAAGACCATCATCACCCGGGCCGGTAACGGCTCCAAGGTGATATGCCTCGGCAACCTGGCACAGATAGACACCCCCTATCTGAGCCCACTGAGCTCCGGCCTGACCTACATGACTGAGCGCTTCAAGGGCTTCCGCCATGGCGGTCACATCCATCTGCAAGGCGTACCCCGTTCGGTACTGGCCGAGTTTGCCGAAGCCAATCTTTAGGCTTCAGTGCGCCCCCTGTTTGCGCCAGCGAGCCGGGGGCATGCCCGTCCAGCGATGGAATGCCCGGTAAAAGGTACTGGCCTCTGCAAATCCGAGCGATAAAGCGATCTCTGCCAGGGACAACCCCGATTCCCGCACCGCCGCCAGGGCGAGCTCCCGGCGCACCTCGTCCAACAAGCTGTTGAACGTATAGCCCTGTGCCTCCAGCCGACGGGCCAACGTACGTTCGCTGAGCCCCAACATCCTGGCCGCTTCTGCCCGTCGTGGAAGGTTTGGCCCCATCCGGGCGACCAGCCATTGTCGAAGATCCTCTGCCGACACAGCGCCCTTTTCCAGCGCCGCCAGCCGTCCTGCATTGTACTGTTCATGTACACGGGCAAGGGCCGGATCTGCCTGTGGTAAAGGCCTGTCCAGCACCTCATTACCCACCAGCAAACCACTGAACGCCTGCTCGAACTCCACCGGGCAACCAAACACCTCCCGGTACCCTGACAGCGGCCCCAGACGGGCCTGACTGAATTGCACTCGCACAGGCCCAACCGCAGAACCGGCAATCCAGTCGGTCAGGCTGACCACGGCCGACAGCACCGCTTCAATCTGATGCGGACTGAACGCCAGACGCCCCTGCCGGGGGTGGTAGACAATCCAGGTGCCCCTGCTACCCGGTATCATCTGGAAGCGACCGCCATCAGAGATCAGCCGCTGGTATTTCTGGACCAGGGTGATGGCTTCGCGCAGCGTGGCGGCGCTCTGCATGGCGAAACTGACCGCATCAATACTGGCCGGCCGCACCCCGGCGCCAACTTTCAGACCAAACCCGGGATCCCGCGTGCACTGCTCCGCGGCGTGCCAGAGACGGGTAATGAAGTCGATGGGCCATCGTTCGAGAGACAGGGCCCCGGCCGGCAGACCAGCGGTTTCCAGCAACAGGTTCTCAGGAACGCCCAGATTCTTCGCGGCATCGATCACGGTATTGACCCAGCCCATCGATACGGTGGCTTCTAACGTCAATTATTACGGCCTCTGAAGTCAATTCAGAACCGATCATAGCGTTATATGGTCTGTAACAACAAAATCAAAAATACAATCCGGAAACGCACCATGGTGAAACCTGTTAGCTCAGACCTTTTGATTGCCGGCGGCGGACTGGCGGGCATTGTCACCGCCCTGGAAGCGCTGCGGGCTGGCAAGTCCGTAACCATTGTTGATCGTGACAGCCCCGAACGCTTCGGAGGTCTGGCGCTGTGGGCCTTTGGCGGCATGATGCTGATTGACACGCCGCTGCAGCGGCGCATGAGAATCGCCGATTCGCCGGAACTGGCGCTGAACGACTGGCTGCGTTTCGGCGAACTGGACCCAAACGATGAGTGGCCTGTGCAGTGGGCCCGCTATTACGTTGAGCATTCCCGTACCGAGGTGCACGACTGGCTCGCTGACGAGGGCATCAAATTCATGCCGGCGGTGAACTGGGTGGAGCGAGGCCGGTTTGGCGATGGCAACAGCGTGCCCCGCTACCACATCACTTGGGGCACCTCCCGGGAACTGGTGCGCTGCATGGTCAATGCCCTGCACGAAGCCGACACCGGTGGCAGACTGGCCATTCATCACCGGCACCGAATTACCGCACTCGACCATCAGGCCGGTGAGGTCTGCGGCGCCGTTGCCATTAACGAGGAAACCCGCGAAGAAGTGCGGTTTGAGGCTCCGAACGTGGTGCTGGCCATGGGCGGCATCAATGGCAGCCACGCCGAATGCCGGGCCAACTGGCCCAAACATCGCCCGCAACCGGCCACCATGCTTAACGGTGCCCATCCCTTTGCCGATGGCAAGCTGCACCACTGGGCCAAAGACCACCTGGGCGCGCGCATTACCCACGCCGGCGAAATGTGGAACTACGCGGCGGGCTTTCCCCACCCCTACCCGCATTTCCCGGGCCACGGCCTGTCTACCATTCCATGTAAATCCGCACTCTGGCTGAACCACCGGGGCGAGCGCATCGGGCCGGAGCCCCTGGTGACCGGCTTCGATACCCACTGGCTTTGCCAACGGGTGGCCGAACAGGAAAAACCCTGGACCTGGCACCTGCTGAACCGGCGTATTGCCCTGAAAGAATTTGCCATCTCCGGCGCTGAACACAACGCCCGAATCCGGGACAAACAATTCCCCCTGTTCCTGAAAGAACTGCTGCTGGGCAACAAACCGCTGGTAAATCAGATGCAGCACGAAAGCCGCCACTTCCTGGTGGATGACACCCTGGAAGGGCTGGCGAAGAAAATGAACGCCCTGACCTGCTCCCTGGACATTGACGCTGCCACTCTGAAAGCCACCGCCGATGCCTTCGATGCCAATTTCAGCAAAGGCAGCCAGCTGAACAACGACCCGCAAATCCGCATGATCCGCCACGCCCGCCAATGGGGCCCGGACCGGCTGCGCACTTGCAAACCGGCGCCGCTGCAGAAACCAGGGGCCGGCCCCTTCATCGCCATCCACATGCAACTGACCACCCGCAAAAGCCTGGGTGGCCTGCGCACCGACCTGCAAAGCCGGGTACTGGATGCCCGTGGGCAACCCATCCGCGGCCTCTATTGTGTCGGCGAAGCGGCCGGTTTTGGCGGCGGTGGCAGCAATGGCAAACGGTCACTGGAAGGCACCTTCCTGCCCGGTTGCATTCTGACGGCGCGGGCTGCCGCCCGCTCCATCACCAAGGGAAACTGAGACCATGCCCCTGAGTTATCCGGCCACCGCCGCCGATTACCAGCAACTCGCTCGCCGTAAACTGCCCCGGTTTCTGGCAGATTACCTGGACGGCGGCGCCACCGAAGAACACACCCTGCGGGCCAATGTCCGCGGCTGGCAGGATATCGCCCTGAGCCAGCGCGTGCTGATTGATGTCGATAACGTAGACACCCGCACCGAGTTGGCCGGGCAATCCTGCAGCATGCCTGTCGCCCTGGCGCCTCTGGGGCTGGCCGGAATGATGGCACAACGGGGAGAAGCCCAGGCAGTAAAAGCCGCCAATGCGGCCGAGGTGCCTTTCACCCTCTCCACCGTTGGCATATGCCCGTTGGCAGAAGTGAAAGCAGCCGCCACGGCGCCGTTCTGGTTCCAGTTGTACATGATTCGCGACCGGGGCTACGTAGAAAACCTGCTGAAAAAAGCCTGGGATTCCGGCTGCCAGACGCTGATCTTTACCATCGACCTGCCCCTGCCCGGCCCCCGGCATCGGGACACCCGTAACGGCCTGAACAGCGCCGGCGCCCGTTCTGTTGCGCTCAAAGCGCAGCAACTGCTATCCAGGCCCGGGTGGCTATGGCAGGTAGCGATAAAAGGTAAACCCCTGACCTTTGGCAACCTGAGCGACGCAGTGCCAGAGGCCAGTAACCTGGACTCCTTCAAGCAGTGGGTCGATACCCAGTTCGATGCCTCCGTCACCTGGCAGGCCATCGAATGGCTGCGGGAACGCTGGCCAGGGAAACTGATCCTGAAAGGCATACTGGAAGTGGATGATGCCAAAGCAGCCGTCAACGTCGGTGCCGATGGCATCGTGGTCTCCAATCACGGCGGTCGTCAGTTAGATGGTGTGGCCGCCACCGCCCGCAAACTCCCGGACATCGTGGCCGCCGTCGGCAACGACACCGAGATCCTGGTGGATGGCGGCATCCGCAACGGCGTAGACGTTTTCCGCGCCCTTGCCCTGGGAGCCAACGGCGTGATGATTGGTCGCCCCTGGGCGTGGGCCCTGGCGGCAGAAGGTCAGGCTGGATTAACCCGACTCCTGAACACCTGGCAGCAGGAACTGAAACTGGCCATGACCCTGACCGGTGTCACCAGAATTGCCGATATCAACGAGACCCATCTCGACCGGACCAATACAAACGAATTGACCCAAGCTGGAGAACAACAATGACCAACGGCGCTCAGGCACTCATGAAAACCCTGGTGGATTCGGGTGTTGAAGTCTGTTTTACCAACCCAGGCACCAGCGAAATGCATTTCGTCGCCGCCCTGGACAGCGAACCCGGAATGCGGGCGGTACTGGCCCTGTTTGAAGGCGTCGCCACCGGTGCCGCCGACGGCTACGCCCGGATGGCGGACAAACCCGCTGCTACCCTGCTGCACCTGGGCTGTGGCCTGGGTAATGGCCTGGCCAATCTGCACAATGCACGCAAGGGTAAGGTACCGGTGGTCAACATTGTTGGCGACCATGCCACCTACCATGTGAAATACGACGCCCAGTTGCAGTCTGACATCGAAACGGTCGCTCGCAACATCTCCCCCAGTTTTGTGCGCACGTCACAAAGCACAGAAGCCCTTTGCCAGGATGCCGCCGAAGCCATCACCGCCGCCCGGGGCCTGCCAGGGCAGGTAGCCACTCTGATTCTGCCAGCGGATGTGTCCTGGGGCGAAGGCGGCAAGCCTTGTGCCGCACCCACTCAACCGCAAGCGCCTGCAGCTGAAGATAGCGCTGTTAAAGCGGCCGCAGAAGCCATTAAGAGCGGTAGGAAAACCGCCCTGCTGCTGGGTGGCCGCGCCTTGCGTGAGCCCGCTCTGCTGGAGGCGGCACGCATTGCCGCTCACAACGGTGTCACCCTGTTTGCCGAAACCTTCCCAACCCGCATTGAACGGGGCGCCGGCCTGCCGCCGGTGGAGCGGATCGCTTACCTGGCGGAACTGGCTACCCTGCAGCTCTCCGAGTTTGACCACCTGATTCTGGTGGATGCCAAGGCCCCGGTATCCTTCTTCGCCTATCCGGGCAAACAAAGCTACCTGGTGCCAGACAACTGCACGGCTCACACTCTGAGCACACCGGAGCAGGATGCCACCACCAGCCTGAAAAAGCTGGCCGATACTCTCGGTGCCAGCAATGCCCAACCCAAGCTGCAGGCGCCCGGCCGCCCCGGCCTGCCCAAAGGTAAACTCACCGCCGAAAAAGTTTGCCGGGCGGTGGGCGAACTGATGCCCGAGAACAGCATTATCGTGGATGAAGCCATCACCTCCGGCCTGATGCTGAACGCCATGACCGCAGGCTCACCACGGCACGACCTGATCACCCTCACCGGCGGGGCCATCGGGCAAGGCATGCCCAACGCCGTCGGCGCAGCCATCGCCTGTCCGGATCGCCAGGTTTACGCACTGATCGGTGACGGCACCGCCATGTATACCAACCAGGCCCTGTGGACCATGGCGAGGGAAAACCTGAACGTGATCACCATCATCTTCAACAACGCCTCCTACTCGATCCTGAACGTAGAACTGGAACGGGTTGGCGCAGAAGAAGCCGGTGCCAAGGCGAAATCACAGCTCGACATCAGTGGCCCGGTCACCAACTACGCGTTGCTGGCCCAGAGCATGGGCGTGCACGGCACCCGGGTAACCACGGCGGAAGAGCTGATCAAAGCCATGGAATACGCCAAACACAACCCCGGCCCGCACCTGATTGAAGCGGTGGTACCGGAATCCCTGAATGGCGTAAAAAGAAAGGTGCTGCCCTGGCTGCTGAAGTCGCTGCCGAGCCTGCCAAGGCCGCTGACCAAAGCCCTGAAAAAGAAGATCGCGCCCTGATCCAGGCAAAAAAAAGGCGCAGGTCACTTGCGTGACTGCGCCTTTTCCTTCGACTGGATAGGTAACTCTGCTCAGACCCGGTAGCGGCTGACCTGGTCGGTCAACTCACCGGCCAGTGCCTTGAGGCGCTGGGTCGCTTCGCCGGCGCGACGGGTTCCCTGGGCAGTCTGTTCCGAGATTGCCACGATTTCGTGGACATTCTGGTTGATGGTTTCCGACACGCTGGTCTGCTCTTCCGCAGCACTGGCAATCTGGGTGTTCATATCGGTAATCGTGTTCACGGCCTGGGAAATACGCTGCAGCGCTTCGTTCACCTGGCGGGTTTCCTCCACGGTTTCCTCGCTGCGCTGGCTGATGGCGCCGATCAGCATTACCGCCTGCTGGGCACCTTTCTGCAGCCGCTCGATGGTCGCCTGGATCTCCTGAGTGCTCTTCTGGGTCCTGCTTGCCAGCGTACGTACCTCGTCGGCAACCACGGCAAAGCCACGGCCGGCTTCTCCGGCGCGAGCCGCCTCGATGGCAGCATTCAGGGCTAACAGGTTGGTCTGGTCGGCAATCTCCCGAATAACCTCCAGCACGCTGTCGATCTGGCGGGAGTCGGTGCCCAGTTTTTCTATGACCTGAACACCCTCTTCCACCTGTTTGGAGAGCCCGCCAATCACCTCGATGGCCTGGTAGACCAGCCCCTGGGCATCGGTTACCTGAGCGGTAGCGTGGCCAGCCGAATCCGACGCTTCACTGGCATTACCGGCCACTTCCTGGGCTGCGGCGGTCATCTCGTTCATGGCGGTGGCTACCTGATCACTTTCCGATTTCTGGCGCTCAACGCCCTGCTCGGCTTCCACCATGACCTCGTTCAACTCGCCGGTGGTAACATTCAATGTCTCGGCCGACTGGCGGACCTGGCGGACCAGCCCATGGACCTGATCCGCAAAGCTGTTGAACGCCGTGGCCAGCTGCGACAGCTCGTCCCGACCCGAGACCTCCAGCCGACGGGTAAGATCCCCGTCGCCACTGGCAATGCCATTCATCGCCGTCACCGCCGACTTCAACGGACTGATAATGCCGCGAACCACGACAAGGGCAAGGAAGACAATAATGGCCAGAGCGATCAGGGAGGTGGTCACCGAACCAATGATTGCCTCACCCAGGGAATTTCCCACCCGCTGCTCCATGGAAGCAACCTGAGATTCCAGGCCGTCAATCCAGAATCCGGTGCCAATCATCACGCCCCATTTCGGCAGCATTTCGGCATAGCCTAACTTGGGGGCTACGTTACCGGTTTCCGGGTGTTTCCAGCCATAGGGTACATAGCCGCCACCATTGCGCGCAGCCTCGATCAGTTCGCGAATCAGGTAGGTGCCGTTCGGGTCCTGAAAGCCCCAGAGGTTACGGCCTTCCAGGGCGGAATTGACACCATGCATCACCGAAACACCTTCCGTGGTATAGGCGAACAGATAGCCCTCACTGCCGGAGTCGTCAAAACGCAGTTGCCGCAAGATGTCCCAGGCCTGCTGCTGGACCTCAGGATCATTGGCCGAGCCCGGCTGCTCATACAGATGCTGGATGGACGTTTTCGCCAGTTCCAGATAGTTGCGCAGTTCCTGGCGCTTGCTGGCCTCCATGTCTTCCGAGAAGCTTGCAACCGCCTGCTCTCCGATCGAGCGGGCCTGATTCAGGTTGTAAGTGGTCAGCAATGCAGTCAGAACAATAACCGGCACCAGTGCCAGCAACAGCACCCTCGCCTGGATGGTCAGATTCTTCATGTGGTGTGTTTTCCGTGGTTGGAATGACTGTCGGAGAAGTCCGCTAAAAAAAGATTAGCAATCCTACAGAAAAACACACGACAGATTTATCGAGGAAACCTCGTGGTTTGTAAAACCAGTGCAACCGGGGCGTTATCTTTTGTAATGGTCAGTCTTTGAACTCGGCTTTGTCCAACCCGTGTTTCTTCATTTTGTCATACAGCGTCTTGCGGGCAATCCCGAGCTGCACCATGGTGTCCTTGATGCTACCGTGGCAGGCGTTCAGCGCACTGACAATCGCCGAGCGTTCAAAGCCATCCATCATTTCCGACAGCGTCTGCCGGCTGGCAATGTTCGGTCCGCTGGCAGAATCGCCTTCGGCCAGGGCTGCCGGGCCCAGCAAGACATATCGCTCGGCCAGGTTACGCAGTTCCCGAACGTTGCCGGGCCAGGAATGCTGCATCAGCCGGGCAGCCTGACGTGCGTCCAAAGGCACACTCTCCCGGTCATAGCGAGCGGCAGCAATCAGCACAAAGTGATGGAACAGTTTGGGGATGTCTTCCTTTCGCTCCCGCAACGGCGGAATATCCACTTTCACCACATTCAGTCGGTAATAAAGGTCGGACCGGAATTCTCCCTTGTCACTCAGTTCTTTCAGATCGGATTTGGTGGCGGCGATAATACGTACGTCCACGTCCACGACCTGGTTGCTGCCAAGCCGCTCAACCCGTTGCTCCTCAAGAACCCGGAGCAGTTTTATCTGCAACGGCATGGGCATACTTTCCAGCTCATCCAGGAACAGGGTTCCCCGATGAGCGTGTTCTATCTTGCCAACACGTCGTTTGTCAGCACCTGTGAAGGCACCGGCCTCGTGCCCGAACAGCTCGCTTTCGATCAGATTCTCGGGTACAGCGCCGCAATTGATCGCAACAAAATTGTGGCTGCTGCGTGGACTGTTTTCATGGATATATCTGGCCAGCGCGTCCTTACCGGACCCCGTCTCACCATGAAGGAGCACGTTTGCGGAGATATCCAATACCGGATCAATGGTCGCCATCACCCGTTGCATAGCCGGCGAATCGCCCAGCATCCGGGGGCCGGGGCGGGCAAGGTGTCGGAGCTGAGCTTTCAGCCGCCGGTTCTCAAGCGCCAGATGCCGTTTCTCAAGGGCATGCCGCAGAAGTTCAATCAACTCCTCGTGATCAAACGGTTTCTCGATGAAATCGTAGGCACCCTGCTGCATGGCCGATACCGCCGTGCTGATATCGCCCTGACCAGTCAGCAGAATGACCGGAATATCTTCATCAATCTGCCGGATGCGCTGCAACACATCCAGGCCGTCCATGCCCGGCATGTTGTAATCACACAGGACGATGCCCTCGAAATCCGGATGAACCTCCTGCAAGGCTGACGCACCATCCGCAAAACAGGCCACCGGGATATCCTCCAGCTCCAGGGTCTGTTCCATCAGTGGCCGGATATCCGGGTCGTCATCGACAAAAATGACTGAAGCGGTTGTCATTCCTCTGCCCTACGCTGTTTCAATTTGAGAACGAACTCGGCACCCGGACCATCGTCACGATTGTGGCCGACCAGGTTTCCGCCCAGAGCTTCAACGATCTGACGGGAAATGGAAAGCCCCAGGCCCAACCCCTGTTTGACAGAGCGGGTGGTAAAAAACGGTTCGAACACCTTCTCTGTGTTACCGGGAAGGCCATGCCCATTGTCTCGAACCCGGCAACGCCAGCTCCCCTCTTCCTCATCAATCATGATCTCGATCAACGGCTCGTCACGGCCTTCAACCGCCTGAACCGCGTTCGCCACCAGATTGACCATCACCTGTTCGATCCGGATCAGATCGCCGTGGCACATGACCGGCTGCTCCGGACGATGCCAATCGATGACAATGCCGCTACTGCTGTGCTGGGCACGAATAATCTTGAGGGCTCCATCCACCGCCAATCTGAGATCAACCACCGACGGGGGGCCCTCGGACTTTCTCGCGAACACCTTAAACTGTCGGATGAGCTCCGCCATCTTGTCGCACAGGGCGACAATTTCCCCCAGGTTGGCATCCACCATATCGGTGGCCCCCCGCTCCAGAAACTTCCGACTGTTGCGGGCATAACCCTGGATAGCGGTCAGGGGCTGATTGATCTCGTGGTTCAGACCCGCCGACATTTGCCCGAGCACCGCGAGCTTGGCAGCCTGGATGAGCTCTTGCTGGGTTTCACGCAACTCCGTCTGGGCTCTCTCCCGCTCCTGTATCTCTTCCAGCAGTTGGTCATTGGAACGTTTAAGATCGGCTGTCCGCTGAGCAACGCGACGCTCCAACTGCTCTCCCCTCAAGGCCAGTTCACGTTCCCGCCGGTATCGTTCGCGGAGATACAACCAGGTAAGGAACCCGGCCAGGAACAAGGCCAGCCCGCTGACCAGGAAACCGGCGCGGGTCCAGAGTACTGATCGCGTCTCGGTCAGTACCATCAGGCTCCAGTCCAGCCTGGGCAGGTCCACCTCGACGGTCAGGTACGTGCCGACACTGTTGCTGTCCCGTAACTGAATCCGTGTGGAATAATCCGCCAGCCCCCAAGGCTTGCCAGTGACCGAGAAGTCAACAGGCGCTAAATCCCGCTCGGGGTAACGCTGCCGCACGCGGGCGGTTTTTTCGGCCTTGTCACCTGGCCGAAAGTCCCGATACAACCACTGGCTGCGACTGGACAGAAAACTGATGCCGTCGCCGTCCAGCACCACCATTTGCGCCTGCTGGGTCGATTCTGGCCGGTGCCACTGCGACTCCAGCTCATGGACCAATATCTTGATGGCTACGACCCCGAGCATTTTGCCCCGCTGATCGCGCACCGGATGAGTGAAGTACAGACCACGCTCCAGGGACCGTAAACCCAAGGCGAAATAGGCCACTGAATCTCCGGTTTGCACGGCTTCAGAAAAGTAGGGGCGAAACGCGTAATTATTGCCAACGAAGGTGTCCGGCTGGCCGAAATTGTTGGCCGCAATCGTCAAACCAGACAAATCCATCAGGTAGATATCTGAGCCGCCGACAATGGTGGCCATTCTTTGCATCTGCTCGTTGGCGCGAAGCAGGGTCACGGCATCATTCGGTTGCTTGAGCGCGTCGGCTAACAGGGGGTGTTCGGCGATAAGAGCCGGTACCGGCAGATACCGGTTCAGCTCATTCGCAACCAGTTGTCGGTACCGGAAAGCCTCTTGCAGGGCCTCCTGCTCCAGCTGGCGATAACCGTACCAACCGCCCAGAAGCCAGGACAGCAGCATGATGACAACCAGAATCACAACGACGCTGAAGCGCTGGAGCATGGAATTCAGTTCCGAAACATCAAAGAGGGGCTTCGGCCAAGCCTAGCGCCCCCGGACCGGCAGGACAACCCGCTCAGCGGCAGGTTGTCCTCCGGGTACTGGCCAGATCAGGCTGCGGCGAGAGCCGGCGCACGCTTGCGCTGGATGAGCATGGCGATTACCGCCAGCGCGATACCGGCCAGATCCGTCCACAAACCACCCTCGATGGTCAGCAGGGCTGCGGCCACCAGTAACAACCGTACCAGAACCGGGGCGGACGACCGTGCGAACCAGCCCAGCACACCGGCAGACAGCAGGTACACGCCAAAGGTAGCGGTAATCAGCGCCCGTCCGATTTCGAACCACCCTCCTTCCATCAACAGCGCACTGTTGTAGAAGAACATGAAGGGCACGATGAACGCCGCAATGCCGATACGGAACGACGCCACCGATGTCGACATGGCGTTGGCACCGGAAATACCCGCCGCCGCATAGGACGCCAGTGCCACAGGCGGCGTGATGGCCGAGACCACCGCAAAGTAGAATACAAAGAAGTGCGCCGTCAGCGGCTCAATCCCCAACTGCACCAGGCCCGGAGCCACGACCGAAGCTGCAACGGCATAAGCTGCGGTGGTCGGCATGCCCATGCCCAGCAGAATGGAAATAAACATGGCAAACACCAGAGCCAGCAGATGACTGTGGGCCGCCACATCCAGCAACAGCACTGAGAACCGAGCGCCAACGCCGGTGAGTGAGATCACACCCACAATGACACCGGCGGCCGCACAGACCACGATGATCTGAATCGACATATAGGCCGCTATCTCAAACGCATGCAGAATCTGCCGCAGGCCCATCTTGTTGGGGGAAATCCAGCTGACCACCGCCGCGGAAATCGTGGCCAGAGTACCGGCACGAATCACCGAGTAGCCCTGGAACAACGCCACGATCAGAATGATGATGGGCACAAACAGGTATACCTGGCGCAGCATCAGGCGCAAATTGGGCAGCTCGTCTTCGCGCATGCCGCGCATCCCCAGCTTCTTGGCCTCGAAATCGACCATGAAGTAGACCGAGGCAAAGTACAGAATCGCCGGAATAATCGCCGCAATGGCAATTTCGGTATAGGGAATACCGGTAATCTCCGCCATGATGAAGGCGCCCGCACCCATGATCGGCGGCATGATCTGCCCGCCCGTAGACGCTGCTGCTTCAACCGCGCCGGCGGATTCCTTGCTGTAGCCAACCCGCTTCATCAAGGGGATGGTCAGGGAACCGGTGGATACCACGTTCCCGGCACTGGTGCCGTTAATCATACCCATCAGGCCAGAGGCGAAAATGGAGACTTTGGCGGGACCACCCCGGGACCGGCCAGCCGCCGCAAAAGCGAAATTCACAAAGTAGTCACCTACCTTCGACGCCTGCAAAAACGCGGCAAAGATAATGAACAGGATAATGTAGGTCGAAGACACCGCCGTGGTCGGCCCGAGAATACCCGCATCGGTATAGACCTGGCTGAAGAAGCGCTGCACCGACAGCCCGGGATACCCCAGAAAGCCCGGAAGGTAGGGGCCGGCGAAGACGTAGGCCAGAAAGACCAGTGCAATCACCACCAGAGCCATACCGGCTACCCGGCGGGTAAGCTCCATAATCAGCGCGGTACCGGCCACAGCGGCAAAAGAAATACCCACGGGGGCGAACGCGGTGCCGGTGGTCATCCGCATGGAGGTGTTGAACACCACCAGCAGGTAGGCAGCAGCCGCCACAGAGCAGATGATGAGAACCAGATCCGGCACGCTGAACCGGGCACGATCGCGCTGGTGGAACCAGCTCATGACAATACCCACACCGGAAGCCGCCAGCAGCGGCCAGCCAAAATGCCAGGTTTCCAGCTCGGCGGGAATCCGCAGGGTACCACCCAGAATCATCTGGTGAAAGGCGTAAGTCTGGTACAGCGCATAGAGCGCTGGAATCAGTGCGACTGCTGCAAACCAGGTGGTCCAGCGATGCCGCGCAGCACCTTCTTCACTGGAAACGAAGCGGGCACCGGCAAACAGGATAAAGCCCAACACCAGGGCACCGGCCACGTGCACAATACGGAACGACCAGGTTTCCATGGGCGACACGTTCAGGGTGTAGAGGTGAAACGCCGAATAGGCAATGGCCAGCAACACCACGAACTTCAGCAAAATACCGGTGTACAGGCGACGGTTCGCCTCTACCGGTTCTTCATCCACATTGTGGGCCAATACATGGTCTTCATTGACCGTCAGGTTTTCTGCCAGCTGCGTTTCGCCGCCGGCATGGGATTGTTCTTTGGTCATGATAAGTCCTGCCTGTCTGAGAGGCGGTGAATCGGTATCGACCGGATGCCGAAGGGTCGTCAGGCGACCCTTCGGCCTGGTTCATTACTGCTTGATGGCCGCGTCTTCGATGGGATAGCCGTTCTCGTTGAACCAGCGTGCTGCACCCGGATGCCAGGGCAGTACCTTGTTCTTGGTGTAGTTCTCGGGAACGGAGTGGCGCGCTGCCTTGTGGATCGACACCATCTTGTCGTTGTTCTCCATGGTCAGCTTGGTGATTTCATACACAAAGCTTTCCGGCATATCGCAGTTCACCATGGCGAAGTTCCACATGGAGACCACTCGGGATGGAGCGTCCAGGGACTGGTAGGTGCTGGCCGGAATGACGAACTCCGACACCGGGAAGTTATCGACGATCTTCTTGGCTTCATCATCGTTCATGCCGATCACGTTAACGTCGGTCTGGACTTCCAGCTGGCTGACCGCCGGAATGGGAATACCGGCCGCAAAGGCCACCACATCAATCAGACCATCCTGAAGCTGGCCACCGAGGTCTGACCAGCTGCCGTTACGACGCTCGAACTTGACGCCCAGCGTTTCCATCATGCGCGGGAAGTAGGTATCCGAGGTGGAGCCGGCCGGCCCGAAACCAATGGTGGCACCGTCCGGAATCTCGGAGATGCTGGTAATACCGGAGCTGGAAAGCGTGGCAATGGAGAACGGGGTTTCATACATCGGGAACATGGCACACACGTTGTCCATCTTCATGCCCGGGGCCAGCGGGCTCTCGCCTTCCATGGACTCACGGGCCGGGCCCATGGTGGTCAGGCCAAACTTCAGGTCTCCGGTGTGAACCAGC
The DNA here is from genome assembly GCF_016464145.1 of Marinobacter sp. bablab_jr008. NCBI lineage: Bacteria > Pseudomonadati > Pseudomonadota > Gammaproteobacteria > Pseudomonadales > Marinobacteraceae > Marinobacter > Marinobacter sp. bablab_jr008. The sequence goes on along the minus strand of NZ_JACDWW010000052.1, from coordinate 128,465 downwards.
GCCATGTTCTGAACCGGGCCGCCGGTGATTTCAGCACCACCAGACACCCCCAGATTCTCCGCCACAAAGTTCGCCCAGCCGGAGCCATAGGCAAAGTAGGTGCCGCCCTGGCTTGCCGTGCCAACGGTAAAGCTCTCGGGCCAGCCGGCACGATCCTGGGCAATCACAGGGCCAGCAACAACGGAGGAGGCGATCGCAGCCGCCAGAATGGTTTGAAGTTTCATAAGAAATGCTCCCGATTCATCTTGTTGGTTGGGTGCTGATGAGGCCTGCCCGGCCTCGCTGGGGGAGCTATCAGCAAGGGCCAGGCCAGTTAGTAAAAATACTTACAAAACAATAAATTGATTTCTTATTAGACAAATAGACGAAGAACATTGGGTGGCTAACCACCCACAGCAAAGCTAATAATGGGTGGATATTCACCCATGATATTTTCGGGAGAACCAATGTCAGACTCGGAGCAATTCGCCAGCGATAATTACAGCGGTATCTGCCCCCAGGCCTGGAACGCCATGGAACAGGCCAACCAGAAGGACGAACCTGCCTACGGCGAAGACACCTGGACAGCCAAAGCGGCAGACCAACTACGCGAAGTATTTGATACCGACTGCGACGTTTACTTCGTGTTCAATGGCACAGCCGCAAACTCCCTCGCTCTGGCGTCCATCGGGCAGTCCTTCCACAGCGTCATCTGCCACGAACTGGCCCACATCGAGACCGATGAATGCGGCGGCCCGGAATACGCCTCCAACGGGGCAAAGCTATTACTGGGTACCGGTACCAACGGCAAGCTGACCCCGGAAAGCGTGGAACACCTTGTCACTAAACGCAGCGATATTCACTATCCCAAACCCAAGGCCCTGAGCATCACCCAGGCAACAGAAGTGGGTACCCTTTACTCCCCAGAGGAACTCCGTGCGCTGCGCGCAGTGGCCGACCGCCATAGCCTGAACATTCATATGGATGGCGCACGCTTTGCCAACGCGGTAGCGGCGCTGGACGTGCACCCTTCTGAAATCACCTGGAAAGCGGGTGTCGACGTGCTCTGTTTCTCCGGCACCAAGAATGGACTGGCCCTGGGTGAAACGGTGATTTTCTTCAACCGTAAACTGGCCGAAGACTTTGAATGGCGCTGTAAACAGGCGGGGCAACTCGCCTCGAAGATGCGCTATATCTCAGCCCCCTGGTGCGGTCTGCTCACTAACGATACCTGGCTGAAAAATGCCAGACACGCCAATGCCTGTGCCGAACGGCTGGAGCACGGATTGCGCGGTATTGACGGCGTATCCCTGCGTTACCCCAGGCAGGCCAATGGTGTGTTTGTGGATTTACCGGAAATTACCCAGGCTGCGCTGAGAGAGAAAGGGTGGAAGTTCTACAACTTTATTGGCGGCTGTTCCCGGCTGATGTGCTCCTGGTCGACCTCGGAAGAGCAGGTAGATCGGTTTTTGCGGGATGTTCAGGAGTTTGCGGGGGTACCTGGGTAGAAACGACAAATCGCATACTACGTGGATTGTTTGGCAAAGGGCAGCCTGTTCTCCATCCAAACTTACTCATTGGGACCGATGGGTGGCCCCTGCATTGGTTTTGTCGCGCACTAGCTAACCCTATGGTGCTGCCAATGGAATGGCTACCACGGCGACGGCATACTTCCCTCATCAATCAACTCCTGAGTTTGCAATCGGTAACCGCTTGGGTCCCCTTCGACCTCTTCGGCTTGGACGTTTTCGATCAGCGGCGTGTAGAAATCGTGGCTGCGATCGTAATTGCAGGTGGAGCAAAAAGCCTTCCACCAGGCAAGCGCTTCTCCCTTACCTGAAAACCCAACAATCAGAGTATGGCTATAGTCATCAAGCGGATAGTCCCGATACCATTTGCGCAGTTTGTCATCAAGATCCTCTGGCAGCGAAAGGATAACTTCATAGAATGTCTGGGTCCGGTAGGAGAACCAGCGGGCATGCACGCTGCTGGGTGCAGGCTTGGGACCCAATATGGCCACACCGCCTATTGGAGGGCGTTGATCAAAGCCATGTTCAATTCCCCCAGCCGGCACCCTCCAAGATTGATCAACGATTACTTCATCAACCCAAACAGGCCACCCTTCAGGCCCTCCCGCCACAGACACGGCGAAGTCGTACTCGCGAGGTTCCGAGGAGCAGGCTGTGACTAAAAGCGACAGCAGGATAATCACCCTGATTCTGAGAACCGTGTTATTGCGCACTCACCTCTCCCAAATCACAACTCGGTTAACCTGAGAAGTTGCTTCTCAATTTCCTGCGTCGCCATCAGCCTGACGGCTGAGCCAGGCTGGTGGTGGAGGAATAATTCCTTCCTCTACATAATCGCGAGTTCTGACGTTGTATCGGCCAGGATCACCCTCAACAATTTCAGCGACAACATCTTCAGCCAGTGGCATGTGGAAATCGTGGCTGCGATCATAATTGCAGGTGTTACAGAACGCCTCCCACCAGGCGAGTGCTTCTCCCTTACCCGAAAACCCAACAATCAGAGTATGGTTGTAGTCATCAAGCGGGTAGTCCCGGTACCATTTACGCAATTTGTCATCAAGATCCTCGGGTAGCGAGAGGGTGACCTCATAGAACGTTTGGGTTCGGAAAGAAAACCAGCGGGCGTGCACGGTGCTGGGGGCAGGTTTAGGACTTATACCCACGACGCCCCCTCCCGGGGGAATGTGGTCATAACCACCACGCAGTGACCCACCACGAGCGTTCCACGTTCCATCGAATGTGATGTCTTCAACCCAAACCGGCCATCCCTGCGGCCCTCCCGCAACAGACACGGCAAAGTCGTACTCGCGGGGCTCCGAGGAACAAGCTACAGCGAGGAACGAAAACAAGATGATAAAGGTTGCCCTCAGGGCCCTTTTATTGTGCACTTGCCACTCCTACCGAAGATGGGGTTATGGCTTTGCTCGGCTTATTGTAGAAAACCGTGCGTTTGCCCGAGGACTCTGGGTCTAACCCAAATTTGTAGATACTATGGGAAGTATGAATAAACCCATGCAGGTAATCCCTGGACGTTTCCAGCGAGCCTCCTGCCGACTGCCAAGACGCGATTGCTGACTGAAGGGCGGAAGGTAATGCATGATCGATATCAGTCAGATCCAGTCCACCCAATGGAACCTCCGCTTGCACAGCTAATCCATGCATCCGGTGTAGGTTGTATATCGCCAGCTCCTTACGTGTACGCCTACGCTCCTGCACGTGGATATCTCCATTTGGCTGTGGCACCGCTACCACAGTCCGGCCTGGGCGCGCGTACTTCGCCTCAAGTTGCGGAATGGCTGTGCGTTGGGTATGGCCGCCGTCCGCAAGACCCGAGTGGATGCCCAGAACGATCTTCTCAATATTCTCGAAGCCCTTGTCCGGGTTTTCATAACCGCCGCCCACATCGGAATGGGCGCCCGGTACGGCTATTTCCGTAAAGTGTGATGGCCCATTACCGTTGTCATTCATAATACTGCTCAATGGGAAATTCTTGCGGATCTCATGATGGGCCGTAAGGTGCACAACCCTCTCAGCACTGCTAGGCGAAAGGTTCAGATTAAAGTCCAGGTTGGCGTTGTCTCCGGGTAGGTAAAAACTACCCACAGTGTCAAACAGGCCAACAAAATTTACCCGCACCTTCACACCAGACGGAAAAGCAGGTACGGGTGTGACGCCAACCATTGGGGAGAACAAAGAGGCACCCTTAAACTGGGGCAGCAGGACCGTTTCCGGTTGTCCATTGATCAGATTGACAAAATGCCGGGCCAGGGCCGCGCCACGGCTGAAGCCGAATACATCGAAGACTACTTCTTCATAGTCCCCAGCAAAGATATCTCTTCGCATCCGTCTAATCGCAAACTCTATCCTGTCATGTCCACCTTCGGGCCCAATGCCCAAACCCAAGCCCATGAGGTCCTCCGAGGCCTCAAAGCCATTCGGAGTGTGCTGGCCGTCAATGGTGCCTGGTCCATTCACGTAGATTCTTCGATAGTTGCTGCCAAGGCCATCGTCACGATACAGGTCATACAACTTCGCCACATTCGTCACATCGCGGTTCGCCAGGATCTGGTCATTGCCCCGATGGTTGCCAGTGCCATCAAAAAATACCCCCAGGTGAAGGGTTTTGCCAGACTCGTCAATAGACTTGGTGACCTGAGAAGGGGTTGCGGCTGAGCCAGCCCCTCCACCATCGTGGCTGGACGTGCTATTGCGCAGCTGCGGGCCGGAAGAGGCCTGCATGCCGTTTGTGTGTGTTTCTGCTGTACTGGAGTCTGAGCTCAAAGGCGCAGAGTGAGAATTTGCCCCCGAAACACCAGAGAATGGCAATGGCGCATGGGTATCGCCAACCACCACGCTACTACTGCCAATGGTGACTCCACCACAGGAAATCGCACCACCGGTTGTGGCAACGGGTAACCCGTTAATGAAAACCGTGCTTGAACCGGAAGCGATAGTACGCGGATGAGGGGAATGCTTGGGTTTGGAGTGCGGGGCGAGTTGGTCACCTACCCGCGCGACGGGCTTGCCGTCGATGAATACATCCGGGGAACCATTGATTACCGGGGTGGGCGGAAAACCCTCATGGTCGGTACCTAGATCCCCCAACAGCACAACTTTCTTGCCGCTCATGGCTTTGCTCCTTGCTTCTTCCTTGATGCCCGAAAATCCTCGGGGTTCCTTGACGGGCAATCCTGCCCTCATGCCAACTTCTTCCAGGCCTCAAAGGTCCCTTATTCGGCGAAGAAAAAGTGTATCCGTACCACCTTACCTTAGAGGGTTATTCCTCTACATGATCGATATCAGAGAAATACATATTGGCCCCTTGGCGTTGAGACCATGATTCAAACATACTCACCAACGCCCCTGCAAAGTCGCCACAATTTTACGACCACCGGCATGATTCCGGTGTTCGCAAAGGTAGATGCCCTGCCAGGTACCGAGAGCCAGATGGCCGTGGCTGATGGGGATGGTCAGCGACGGCCCGATGATCACGCTTTTGATGTGGGAGGTGGTGTCATCCGGGCCTTCCAGGGTGTGCTCGTAATAGTCGGCGTGTTCCGGCACCATCACATTGAAGTGACGCTCCAGATCGCCACGTACGTCCGGGTCGGCGTTCTCATTGATGGCAAGAGAAGCGGAGGTATGCTGAATGAACAGATTCAGCAACCCCACTTCGCAGTTGGTCAGTTCCGGCGCCTGGGCCAGGATTTCGTTGGTCACCAGGTTAAATCCCCTGGGCAGCGGGGCCAGCTCAATAGTGTTCTGGTGCCAGATCATACGTGCTCCAACAGTCGGTTATTTCTGAAGTTCATCCCAGGGGTGTACCGGCACCACGGCTTCTTCCGACATCTCGCTCTCGAAGGAACTGCGGAAGTAGTCCATGGCCTTCTCGGCCTCACCCAACTCATCAAACCGCGCCACGTGGTAGATGGCCTCACCTTCGTTCACCAAGGGCAGGTTGTTCACACAGATGACGATCCCGGAACAGGGTGAAGTAATAGCCACTTCAGTCTCGCCAAAGGGATCGGCTACCATGGCCAGCCGCTGCCCTTTGCGGACCTTCTGGCCCAGCCTGGCCACCGGCCGCATGATACCGTCGATGTCTGCCCGCACCCACTGCGAATTGGCCGCCGTTTCCGAACGCTTTTTCGGCGCCTTGGGGCCTTTCTTGGCCGGCACCATTTCCAGTTCCCTCATTACCCGGATAATGCCCTTCACGCCGCTGGCAATGACGACATCGTCAAAGCGCAGGGCTTCGCCGCCTTCAAAAGTAATGACCGGAATATCCAGTGAATCGGCGTAGGCACGCAGGCTGCCTTCGCGCAGACCGGCATTGATAATGATCGGCGCTCCAAAGGCTTCAGCCATGCGGGAAGTTTCCGGGTTTTTCAGCTCGGCGCGGATCTGCGGCAGGTTGAACCGGTGAATGGCGCCGGTATGCAGATCGATAATGTGGGTGACGCTTTCCATGATCTGGGTGCGTAACAGATAGGCAATACGGCCGCCCAGAGAGCCACTCTCAGAGCCCGGGAAACACCGGTTCAGATCCCGCCGGTCGGGCAGGTAACGGGTACGCTGCACAAACCCGAAAATGTTAACAATGGGAACTGCCACCAGGGTGCCCCGAAGGTGCCGCAGCGCGGAGTTCTTCAACACCCGGCGGATGATTTCAACACCGTTGATCTCATCGCCGTGGATGGCACCACACACCATCAACACCGGGCCATCCCGGCGGCCGTGCACCACTTCCACCGGAATATGCAGCGGGGTATGGGTGTAGAGTTTTGCCACTGGGACTTCCACGGTCTCCCGGGTACCGGCTTTTACCTGTACGCCGGCAATCTCGAACGGTGCTCTGGCCATGCCTGCTTATCCCCTGCCCCGGGTTTTGGTTTTCCAGGGTTTATAGTTCTTTTCGGTCCAGTTGATGATCATGCCAGCCACGTTCTTGCCGGTGGCATTTTCAATACCCTCCAGGCCTGGCGAAGAGTTTACCTCCATCACCAGCGGGCCACGGCTGGAACGCAGCAGGTCAACACCGGCCACATTCAGGCCCATGGCCTTGGCGGCGGTGATGGCGGTGCGGCGTTCTTCCGGGGTAATCCGCACCAGCGAGGCAGTGCCACCGCGGTGCAGATTGGAGCGGAATTCGCCTTCGGCGCCCTGGCGCTTCATGGCGGCAATGACTTTGTCGCCAATCACGAAACAGCGGATGTCGGCACCGCCCGCCTCTTTGATGAACTCTTGCACCAGAATGTCGGCTTTCAGGCCCATAAAGGCCTCGATCACGCTTTCTGCCGCCTTGCGGGTTTCCGCCAGCACCACGCCGATGCCCTGGGTGCCCTGCAGCAGCTTGATCACCACCGGAGCCCCCCCCACCATTTTCAGCAATTCCGGCACGTTGTCCGGTTTATTGGCAAAACCGGTCACCGGCATGCCGACACCTTTGCGGGCCAGCAACTGTAAAGAGCGCAGCTTGTCGCGCGAACGGGTAATGGCAACCGATTCATTCACCGGGAACACGCCCATCATCTCAAACTGCCGGAGCACCGCAGTGCCGTAAAACGTGACCGAGGCACCAATACGGGGAATCACAACATCAAAATCTTCCAGCACCTCTTCGTGGTAGTGGATTTTCGGGTCGGCAGAGGTGATGTTCATGGAGCAGTGCAGGCAGTCGATGACCTTCACTTCGTGGCCACGGTTAATGCCTTCCTCCACCAGACGCCGGGTCGAATACAGGTGACGGTTTCGGGACAGTACCGCAATTTTCATAGTCAGGTCCTTGGTGCCGGCTCACCGGCAAGATAAGAAGCTTCGGGGTAGACTACCGAGCGGCCCGCCATGGCGGTTCGCCCGAGCAGCATCCGGAACCGCATGGAGTCCCGGTTGGTCAGTGTCATTTCAATGGGCCAGCTCTGATCGCCCAGTGCCAGCGTGGTTTCAATCACCAGCCGTTGTTCCTTGTGGCCACCGGAATCCGAGACCGTACGTTCATCCAGCACCCGGGCATCGCATTCCACCACATGGTGCAGGTCGTTCTGGACCGGGTGTACCCAAAATTTCACGCGGCGCTCGCCATTTTCGGTGTAGGGCTCGGTGCGGAAGGTGTGCAGACAGGATGTCCTGGCGCCGGTATCCACCTTGGCCTTGATACGCTGGATATCAAGATCCGGCAGCGCCACCCATTCCCGCCACCCCAGGCTGACCTTGTTCTCTGCCGCTTTCGGGGGAGTGGTTTTGATGGCTTCAGGTTTTATTGTCGACATCCGGTGATTCCTTTTCTTGCTGTTGTTCCGACCCAACCAGCTGTATGCGGAAAGGTTCGGAATGACTGCCGGCGTAGACACTGGTGTGGGGGAACGGTATTTCAATACCCGCCCCGTCCAGTGCTTTCTTGATGGCGACCATCATGCCGCCTTTACCTTCCAGAAATTCCTCCCGGGCCACCCAGAAGGAAAACTGGAGATCCACAGACGAAGGCCCGAAACCGGTCACCAGCACAAACGGCCGGGGCTCTTCCAGGCAATGCGGATTGGTCTCCGCCAGCCCGAGCAACAGATCCCGCACCCGCTCCACATCTTCAGCGTAGGCGATACCGATCACCAAATCGATCCGCCGGATCGGAAACCGGGACCGGTTCACCACCCGGGTTTTGATCAGGGTTTCATTGGGGATACGCACATACAGGTTGTCCGGTGTTCTCAGCTTTACACTGAGCAGATCAATCGCCACCACCTCACCAATGGTGGCATCCGCTTCGATGACATCGCCTATCTCAAACGGACGCTCCATCACCAGAAACAGGCCACTGATGATGTTGGAAGCCGATGTCTGCGAAGCAAAGCCAATGGCTACCGTGAGAATACCGGCCGCCCCCAGCACCACTTCCAGTGAAAACCCGGCTTCCCGCAGCGCTGCGATAGCAAACAGCACGAAAATCACATAGAACACCAGGCGCCGGATGAGCACCTGGTGGTGCCGTGAAGTGCGGCTTTCGACCAGCCGCCCGACGCTCCGGGCCAGCATGGTACCCAGGAAGATACCCAGCACCAGCAAAAATCCCGCCGCCAGCCACTGCCCCCAGGCAATGCCACTGATCAATTGAATAAACGTAGCCTCAATAGCCTCAATCAACAGAGTTGCTCCTGGTTCTGTCAGCCAAACATTCGGTCAAACGCCCGCACCAGGCGGCGCCCTTTGGCCAGCTTTTCCCGGGGCGGCGCCACCAGTTGGCATTGACCGGCACAGGCGGGTACCGACTGTTCAATATTCAGGCTGGCAGAGTTCATATCGGTTTCACACTCTACCGTGACACCCGGCGTCCACAGCTGTCCACGCTCGTTACGATAAAGGGCCAGCAATGGCGTGGGCAGGCTGAACCTTTCCAGCAGCAGTGCCTGCTCACGGCGATTGATGATGGTCACCGGAGTAACGGCCCGCCAGGGACGTTTCGGCACCGCCTCAAGTGCCAGACGACCAAACGTGGAGGAAGCGTAGCAAAGCTCGCCCTCCATGGTGTTACGGCCAAGCCAGGTCATGGAGGGCACGGCCAGCGGGATCTCGGTCAGCTCTGTTTGCCCATCGCCTACACACACTTTCATCCACAAGGATGTTCCCACGTAAAGCAAACAGCGCCCACCGGCAGGAATGGTTAAAGGCTGGAATGGCCGTATAACCGTGGGACGACAGCCCATAGCGGGGTTGAAGCGGACGATACCTTGATCATCCATACGCACAAAACGCTGCACCGGAATATCAGCGGATGGCACGGTATGGCCCAGGGTTTCCTGCCAATGCAGGGGATCGGAATGAATATCCAGCTTCTCCTCACGCACCTGCCACTCAAGATCCAGCAGGGTAATCCAGACCCGGGTATGTCCAAGCTGATGTTGCTGTGTCTGGCCGGATGCCAGTTGATAGGGGTGCGCCCAGACACCTTCGCGCTGGCTTTCGGTTTGCTCGGTCATGCCTGCGAAACGGCTCCTTGTTGTCAGCGTGATTCGGTGGCGGCTGGTTTTAACTATAATCCAATCCGGTAGTTGCAGCGAATATACAAGCCTATGATTTTTTGGGTTGTATTTACCCTTATATGCACCCGTCAACGACCTGGATGACCCGATGACACAACTGGTGTGGTTCCGTAACGACCTTCGGCTTGCCGACAACCCTGCCCTGACGGCCGCGTGCCAATCAGGAGAACCGGTGCGCGCGTGTTTTGTAGTCACCCCTCAGCAATGGCAGGAACACGACTGGTCTGCCGCCCGGGTACGCTTTGTTCTTGAACACGCCAACGCCCTGGCCCGGGAACTGGCTGAGCTTGGCGTTCCACTGACATTCCTGAACGCCGAGCGTTTTTCGGATGGCAGCGATGCACTGCTGCAGTTCTGCAAGGACAGTGACATTGCCGACGTCCATTTCAACGAGGAGTACGGCATTAACGAACGCCGCAGGGATAAAGCACTGCGCGATCGCCTGGTGGATTTCGGCATCCGGGTGAGCAAGTACCGGGACCAGACCGTCGCCCCGGTCGGCCAGATTCTGACCCAGCAGAACGAACCCTACTCGGTGTTTACGCCTTTCTCCCGTCGTTGGCGCAGTTGGATAGAGGAAACACGGCCCACTCTGCACCCCAGGCCCGCCGCGATCGGCAACGCGGTCAAACCCGAACAGACCGACACCCTGCCTGCGCCGTTCAGAGAGGCACCGGAGCCGCTGGTACCGACGGGAGAGGATGCCGCTCACGAGCAGCTGGAGGCGTTTCTGACGGAGCGCGCCAAGGACTACAAAGATAACCGGGACTTCCCGGCGCTGGATGGCACCAGCCAGCTCTCCCCCTACCTGGCCAATGGCGTGCTCTCCGGGCGCCAGTGCCTGATTGCGGCAAAGCAATCAGGCCTTTCCGGGGAAGGCGTGGAAACCTGGATCAATGAAATCGCCTGGCGGGATTTCTACATCCATATCCTTTATCACTACCCGCGGGTGAGTATGGGGCGTGCGTTCAAGGAGGAAACCGAGGCTCTGGAGTGGAATACGCCGGGCGAGCATTTCGAAGCCTGGAAGGAAGGCCGCACGGGTATCCCTATTGTGGATGCAGCCATGCGCCAGTTGAAAGCCACCGGCTGGATGCACAATCGCCTGCGGATGATCACTGCCATGTTCCTGACCAAGAACCTGTTCATCGACTGGCGGCTGGGCGAAGCCTGGTTTATGCAGAATCTGGTGGATGGCTTTCTGGCGTCTAACAACGGTGGCTGGCAGTGGAGTGCCTCAACGGGTACCGATGCTGCGCCCTACTTTCGTGTGTTCAATCCGGTGACCCAGAGTGAGCGCTTTGATCCGAAGGGGGAGTTTATTCGGAACTGGGTGCCGGAGCTGGCAAAGCTCGACAACAAGCGGATTCACGACCCATCCAGGGGTGGTGTTATCCCAAAAGGCTATCCCAGACCCATTGTGGACCTGAAAGAGTCCCGCAAAGAAGCCATCGCCAGGTTTCAGGCGCTGAAGGATTGAGACTTTGGAGTCTCGTTGCCGGTCAGGGTTGGGGGAGGTCTTTCCAAAACACGCCGTAAATACATCCATGTAGGCTCCGTTCCGCCATCCATGGCTCCACAGGGTTTTGGAAAGACCTCCCCCAACCCTGACCTATCCTGGAGTTAACTTGCGCAGACTGGGCACTCGGGATCTCTTGCCAGCTTCATCTCTCGCCATTCCATCTGCCAGGCATCCAGAATGAGCAAACGGCCCACCAAAGGTTTGCCCACCTCCGAGATAACTTTAATGGCTTCCATGGCTTGCGCAGAACCAATCATGCCGACGAGCGGAGCGATGACACCGGCTTCCGAGCAGGTCAGGTCTTCGTTGCCCTGTTCAGGATACAGGCAGTGGTAACAAGGACTTTCAGGGTGACGGGGATCGTAAACGGAAAGCTGGCCTTCACCTCTTATTGCAGCACCCGAAACCAGGGGCACTTTCGAAGAAACCGAAGCCCGGTTCAGGGCGAACCGGGTGTTGAAGTTGTCCGTGCAGTCCAGCACCAGTGTGGATTCGCTCACCAGATGGCGCAAATCATCACCATCCACCCGGAGATTCACCGCATTAACGGTAATTTCCGGATTGATCGCCCTCACCCGCTCTGCCAGACGCCCGGCTTTTGAATCGCCCAGCCAGCTTTGCTCAAAGGCGATCTGGCGCTGCAGGTTTGCCAGTTCGATCTGGTCATCGTCGACCAGAGTCAAGTGGCCAACACCTGCTGCGCCAAGGTAGAGGGCTACAGGACAACCCAGGCCGCCGGCGCCGATGACCAGCACGTGGGCGGCTTTGAGTTTTTCCTGGCCGGCGATGTCGAACCGGGGCATCAGGATTTGCCGGCTGTAGCGGAGGAGTTCTTCGTCGCTGAGCATGGTTGTTCTCGCTATTGGTCGCTGGCCGGTTTCCGGGCCAGGGTCATGCGATCATTGCCGCCGTAATCTTTGCGGGTTTCTATGTTGCGCCATCCGGCTTTGGCAAACAAATCCCGTACGGCGCCGCCCTGGTCGTAGCCATGTTCCAGCAGCATCCAGCCATTGGGGTTAAGCCAGTTCAGTCCTTCGGTCACCAGCAGGCGAATATCGTCCAGGCCATCGTCTCCGGCCACAAGGGCAGATTCAGGCTCGAAGCGCACATCACCTTCCCTTAAATGACGGTCGCTGGCCGGTATATACGGTGGGTTGGAAATCAGAAGGTCGAAAGTTCCGGCGGGAATCTGGTCGAACCAGTGGCTCTTTACCACGGTAACAGGCAATCCCAGGCGCCGGCTGTTTTCCCGGGCCAGCTCGACCGCGTCTTCCACACGGTCACTGGCCATAATCCGCCAGCCAGGCTGTTCACTGGCCAGCGCCAGCGCGATAGCACCGGTGCCGGTGCCGAGGTCCAGCACGCTTGCGCGGGCGGGTAATTCCAGCGACAGCGCGGCCTCTACCACGCACTCCGTATCTGGCCGGGGGATCAGGGTGGACGGACTGACTTTGAGAGGGAGAGACCAGAACTCCTGCTCCCCCAGCAAATAGGCAACGGGTTGGCCGCTGGCACGCTCGCCCACCAACGCGAAAAACCGCTCTGCCTGGTCCACCGGCACGTCCCGCTCCGGCCACGCCCGGAAACTGGTGCGGGTCAGGCCGGTGATGTGGCTCAGTAGCAGTTCGGCATCCAGCCTGGGAGAGTCACCACCAATCCGGCCTGCCGCTTCTCTCAGCAGGGCCTCACAGGTGAGCGAACATTCACTGTTGCTCATTGGCCATATCTGCCAGCAGTTCGGCCTGGTGTTCTTGCTGCAAGGGAACCACCACGGCGTCCAGGTCTCCGGCAATGACTTCGTCGAGCTTGTACAGAGTCAGGTTGATACGATGATCCGTTACCCGGCCCTGAGGGAAGTTGTAGGTGCGAATACGTTCGGAACGGTCACCGCTGCCCACAAGGCTCTTGCGGGTTTCCGCCATGCTCTTCTGCTGCTTTTCCAGTTCGGCATTCTGAAGGCGGGAGGCCAGCAGGCTCAGGGCCTTGGCACGGTTCTTGTGCTGGGAACGTTCTTCCTGGCATTCCACCACAATGCCCGTGGGCAGGTGGGTGATGCGGATGGCCGAGTCGGTTTTGTTCACGTGCTGACCACCGGCACCGGAGGAGCGGAAGGTATCCACCCGCAGGTCCGCTTTGTTGATCTCGACTGCTTCGGCTTCGTCGGCCTCCGGCATCACGGCAACCGTGCAGGCCGAGGTGTGAATGCGGCCCTGGGATTCGGTTTCCGGCACTCTCTGCACCCGGTGCGCACCGGATTCAAATTTCAGCGTGCCATAGACACCATCGCCAGAGAGGCGGGCGATGATTTCCTTGAAACCGCCGTGCTCCCCTTCATTTTCGCTGAGCACTTCGACCTGCCACCGGCGTTTCTCTGCATAGCGGGAATACATGCGGAACAGGTCGCCGGCAAAGATAGCGGCTTCATCGCCACCGGTGCCGGCCCGGATTTCCAGGAACACGTTCTTGGTGTCGTTGGGGTCTTTGGGCAGCATTAACCGCTGTAATTCTTCGTCCAGCTCTTCACTGCGAGCCCGGGCACTGGCCAGCTCCTCTTCGGCCATTTCCCGCATATCTGCATCGCCGTCTTTGGCCAGTTCCGTGGCCGCGTCGATGTCCTCCAGAGACTGTCGCCAAGCCTGAAAACACTTGACCACCGGTTCAATCTCGGCAAATTCGCGGGACAGGTCCCGGAATTTATCCTGATTGGCAATCACCGATGCATCACTCAGCAACGCGTTCACCTCCTCGAACCGTTCAACAAGCTGTTCGAGGCGGGACTGGATGGATGGTTTCATAGTTTTTCCGTGGTGGTGGGCTCGTCAGCTTCCAGTGCGTCCAGCTGGTAAAGCTCCCTCAGGCATTCGGTCACTTCGGTACGGCCTTCGGCCATCGCCTTGCGTACCTGAACCGAGGGTTGGTGCAGAAGTTTGTTGGTCAGGCCCCGTGCCAGTGAGCGCAGGGCCGTCTCCGGATCGGTGCCGTTGCGCAGGGCGCGCAAGGCTTTTTCGGTTTCGACATCGCGCAGCAATTCTGCACGCTGACGGAACACCTTGAGGGTGGAAACCGCATCCAGGGCACGCAGCTGATCCAGAAAATCCTGAACGCCACTGCTGATCAGGTTTTCCGCCTCCCGGGCCGCGCCCTCCCGGGAGCGAATATTCTCTTCAATCACCTGGCGCAGGTCGTCTACGGTATAGAGGTAGACGTCGGCCAGTGACGCCACTTCCGGTTCAATATCCCGGGGCACGGCAATGTCGACCATGAAATAGGGCCGGTGTTTGCGCTTCTTCAACGCCCTTTCCACCGCGCCTTTGCCCAGAATCGGCAAGGGGCTGGCGGTGGAGGAAATCACGATATCCACATCGGAAAGATGATCCGGAATTTCCGAGAGCAGAATGCCTTTACCACCGTGGGCTTCTGCCAGCGCCTGGGCCTTCTCCAGCGTACGGTTAGCCACCAGGAAACTGCGCACACCGGCTTCTGCCAGGTGTCGGGCGACCAGTTCAATGGTTTTCCCGGCACCAATCAGCAGCGCCTTGTTGCGGGACATGTCCGCAAAAATGTGGTGTGCCATGCTGACCGAGGCATAGGCAACCGACACCGGGTTTTCACCGATAGCTGTCTGGGTACGTACACGTTTGGCTACGGAAAAAGTCTGCTCGAACAACCGGGACAGAAAGGAACCGGTGGCGCTGTGTTCCCGCGCCAGCGCATAGGCATCCTTGAGCTGGCCCAGAATCTGCGGTTCGCCCAACACCATGGAGTCCAGGCCGGCGGCCACCCGCATCATATGACGAACCGCGTCGGAATCCCGATGCACATAGAGTACGTTTTCAAGATCGGCCACATCCAGCTCGTGGAAGCCGGCCAGCCAGCGCAGCACTGAGGGGGCGCAGTCATCATCCCCGGCCAGATAGAGCTCCGTCCGGTTGCAGGTGGACAGGATAGCCGCCTCGCTGGCACCGGAGGCAGCACGGAGTTCTGAAAAGGCCTCGGCCATTCGCTCCGGCGTGAACGCCACACGCTCGCGGATCTCCACGGGTGCGGTGCGATGGTTGATTCCCAGCGTTACTAGTGCCATTTGGAGTACAGAAAACCCTGCCCTGATTATGGATAATCACTCGCCATTCTACCGGGGCAACTGCTCAGTCGCCACCCGAAAACCCGTCGCCTTCGGCAAGTGCGGACAGGTTGGGCAAGTTCAGACGCTTATGCCATTATAGGGCCTTGGCCGTGGCCGCAACCCGATCTGCCTCAATTACCGGGCAGAAAACGGTTTTCACTGACCTATCGCCGATAGCACACAGGAAGTTGCATGCAAAAATCCGCACCGTATCTGGTTACCTGCCTGTTGGGACTCACTCTCGTCACACTTCCGGGCTGCGCCGTATTTTCCGGTACCCCGGAACCCGCCGATGAGGTAATCGGGACCGATACCCCCGCAGCTACCCCGCCTGCCACGCCCATCAACTATGCCGAATTCGAACCGGAAGTGCTTTACCAGCTTCTGTCGGCTGAAGTGGCAGGCCAGCGTGGCCGTTACGATGTCACCCTGGTCAATTACCTCCAGGCTGCGAAAACCTCACGGGACACCGGCGTGATTGAGCGGGCCATGCGGATCGCCCAGTCTCTGAATGCAGACAATGCCCAGCAACAACTGGCTACACTCTGGCTGGACGTGGACCCCGACAATCTGGAAGCACATCGGATATCGGCCATTCAGGCGGTCAAGCGCCAGAAACTGGAAAACGCCCTGTTCCATATGGAGCAGATCATGGACCAGGGAGAAGACGCGGATTTTGACAGCCTCGCTGCCATGGCCGCGGGACTGCCGCCCGCGCAGCAACAGGAGCTGTTGGCGCTTTACAGTCAACTGGCAGTCAAGCACCCGGATAACCCCGAACTGCAGTACAGCATTGCCCTGCTGCAGAAAATAACCGGCACCCCCACGGTCGCCCTCCGGCAGATTAACCAGTTGCTTGAGCAGGAGCCGAACTTCCAGCCCGCCATCATCCTAAAGGGCGATCTGCTCTACCAGACCGGGCAGAAACGTGAGGCCCTGAATTACCTGACCACCAATACCCAGCGCTTCCCGTCCAACCGCCAGATGGGCACCCTCTATGGCCGCATGCTGATCAACGAGGGAGAGCTGCAGGCCGCCCAGGACGAATTTGAACGGCTGGTAAAACGCTATCCGGACACGCCGGGGCTGAGACTCTCACACGCTTTGGTCGCCCTGGAAAACCAGCAGCCCGCATTGGCCCGGGAAGAACTGACCCGCCTGATCGAGCAGGGCCACCACGAGGACGAAGCCAGCTATTACCTGGGACGCATCGAGGAAGATGCCGGCAATACCGACCAGGCGATCGAGTACTACCAGAGCGTGCAACGGGGAAACTATTTCTTCCCGTCGCTGGCCCGCGCCAGTGAACTGCAAGCCCTGGCCGGCGATCTGGACCAGGCCATTGCCCACATCCAGAGCCTGCGCGAACGAGCCCCAGACCATGCCGAGAAATTCTGGCTACTGGAGGTGAATCTGCTGATCGATCAGGAGCGGAATGAACAAGCCCTGACCGCAGCTGATGCTGCGCTGGAAAACTACCCGAACAATGTTGAACTGCGCTATGCACGGGCGATGCTGCAGGACACTATGGGAGAACCGGCTGGCGCAGAGCAGGATCTGAAAACCATCCTTGAAACGCAACCGCAAAATGCCGTTGCCCTGAACGCCTTGGGCTACATTCTGACGGTGCGCACTGATCGCCTTGATGAAGCCCGCGGTTATATTGAGAAAGCCATCGCGCTGGACCCGGAAAACCCGGCCATTCTCGACAGCATGGGATGGATACTGTTCCGCCAGGGCGAAACGGATCAGGCCCTCGATTTCCTGGCCCGGGCCTGGGAAGCCTACCCGGACCCGGAAGTAGCGGCACACTATGGCGAAGTCCTCTGGGTAACGGGCAATGAAGAACAGGCACGCATCATCTGGGAAGAAGGGCTGGACCAGAACCCGGACCATGAAATTCTTCGGGAAACCATCGACCGGCTGACCAGCGATGGGGCCGACCAATGATCCGAAGATTACTTGCCATGGCGCTGCTGACCGGCGCCATGGCCGGCTGTACCACCATCCAGCTGGAACCTTTGCCCGAAGGCATGACCAACCAGCCCCCGGCCGACTGGGCCGAGCGCAGCAACCAACTGAGCCGGTTTGATCAGTGGCAACTGAGAGGAAAGCTGGCGGTAAAACAACCCTCAGACAGCGGCACCGCCATTATCAACAACTGGCGCCAACAGGGTGAAAGCTATGACCTCTCGCTGTCGTCCTCTTTTCTGGGCATGGGCACGACACGGCTCAAGGGCGTTCCGGGCTTCATTGAACTGACTCTGGCCAATGGTGAGACCTACCAGTCCTCAGACCCGGAAACCCTGGTGGCCGCCGCCACAGGGTGGAACCTGCCCATCGACAACCTCGCCTGGTGGGTTCGGGGATTGCCGGCACCGGACGGTGATTTCCGCCTGCTGTTCGATGAACGGCGCCAACTTGCCATCCTGCGGCAGAATGGCTGGGAAATTCGCTATGACCGCTGGCAGCCATTCATTGACAGCCTGCCCGCGCTTCCTGCCCGGATCACAGCCCTGAACGGCGACAAACGGGTACGCGTGGTCATCAGCGAATGGCAACAAGAGGACTGAGTATTGTTAACCCGGATTACCCTGCCCTCGCCCGCCAAACTCAACCTGTTCCTGCATATCGTTGGCCGGCGCCCGGACGGATACCACGAGCTCCAGACCCTGTTCCAGTTTCTGGACTATGGCGACGAACTCACGTTCACACTGACTCCGGAGCAGCCCGGCATACGACTGGCAGAACCCGTACCAGGTGTTCCGGACAGTGACAACCTGGTGATCAGGGCAGCCAAAGCCCTGGCCGCAACCACCGAGAACACGCTCCCCGGCGTTACCATTCACATCCACAAGCGCTTGCCCATGGGCGGCGGCCTGGGTGGCGGCAGCTCCAACGCCGCAACCACCCTGCTTGCAATGAACCGCCTCTGGGAACTGAATCTGGGCGAAGACCAGCTTGCAGAAATCGGCCTGCGCCTGGGCGCCGATGTGCCGGTATTTGTGCGTGGCCATGCAGCCTTTGGCGAGGGTGTCGGCGAAAAGCTGACCCCCACAAACCCGCCGGAAGACTGGTTTGTGGTGCTCAAACCCGAGTGCAACATCAGCACCGGAAAGATTTTTTCAGCCGAAGGGTTGACAAGGGACACACCAAAAATCAAAATACGCCCCGCTTTTGAGGGAGACGCCTCGAGGTACCGAAACGACTGTGAGGATGTAGTTCGAAAACTGTATCCTGAGGTTAACCAGAGCCTGGAGTGGCTTTCACAATTCGGACCTGCAAGATTAACCGGAACCGGGGCTTGCATTTTTGGACGTTTCCCGACAGAATCCGCAGCCCGGATTATCTGGGAAAGCAAACCCTCCGGCATCACGGGGTTCGTAGCTAAAGGGGTGAACCATTCACCTCTGCACAAAAAGCTGACAGAGCTGAAATGATGCCAAAAAAGCACGATGATATTGGGGTGTCGCCAAGTGGTAAGGCAACGGGTTTTGATCCCGTCATGCGCAGGTTCGAATCCTGCCACCCCAGCCACCTTTCTCCCGCTTCTTCTGAATCAAACGCCGATACTGAGAAGGATGCTGTCGTGTCCAAATTGATGATTTTCGCTGGCAATGCCAACCCCGAACTTGCGCGTGACATTGCCAGAAAACTCCATATTCCCATGGGCCAGGCCACTGTAGGCCGCTTCAGCGATGGCGAGACCACCGTTGAAATCAATGAGAATGTTCGTGGTCACGACGTTTTCATTATCCAGCCCACCTGCTACCCCACCAACGACAACCTGATGGAACTGATCGTGATGGCTGACGCCCTGCGTCGTGCATCCGCCACACGAATCACCGCCGTTATTCCTTACTACGGCTAC
Source organism: Marinobacter sp. bablab_jr008 (assembly GCF_016464145.1). Classification (NCBI taxonomy): domain Bacteria; kingdom Pseudomonadati; phylum Pseudomonadota; class Gammaproteobacteria; order Pseudomonadales; family Marinobacteraceae; genus Marinobacter; species Marinobacter sp. bablab_jr008. The sequence goes on along the minus strand of NZ_JACDWW010000052.1, from coordinate 109,408 downwards.
GCCCGTCAGGATCGTCGCGTTCGCTCTACCCGGGTAGCCATCAGCGCCAAAGTGGTCGCCGACATGATCTCCAGCATTGGCGTGGATCGTGTGCTGACCGTAGACCTGCACGCCGACCAGATTCAGGGCTTCTTCGATATCCCGGTGGACAACATCTACGCCACCCCGGTACTGCTTGAAGACATTGAAAAACAGCGGTTCGAGAACTTTGTCGTCGTATCTCCGGACGTAGGCGGCGTTGTCCGCGCCCGCGCTGTTGCCAAGCGCCTGGATGATGCCGACCTGGCCATCATCGACAAGCGCCGCCCCAAGGCCAACGTTTCCCAGGTAATGCACATCATCGGTGACGTCCGCGACAAGACCTGCATCCTGGTGGATGACATCGTCGACACCGCCGGCACACTGTGCAAAGCCGCCAACGCGCTCAAAGAGCACGGCGCCTCCCGCGTGGTTGCCTACATTACTCACCCGGTACTTTCCGGCCCGGCCATCGAGAACATCAACAACTCGGAGCTGGACGAACTGGTGGTGTGCGACACCATCCCGCTGGGTGACAAAGCCAAAAATTGTGATAGAATCCGCCCCCTCAGCATGGCTGGGCTGCTCGCCGAATCCATTCGCCGCGTGAGCAACGAAGAGTCCATCAGTGCCATGTTCGAGAACGTCTGAACAGCCTTATCGCTGTAACCCTCAGACTTAGAGGCAGTTTCCGGGTCGGGAGTCCAACAGGGCTCCCGACTCTTTTAGTCGATCGGAAAACTCCGGTCTTTTTGAAATGCTCATCTGTTCAGAGCCTGGTCGCGGGCCGCTCAGATGACCAACGAGGTAATTACCATGTCTCAGGATTTTGTAATTGAAGCATTTCCTCGTGACGATCAGGGGAAAGGTGCGAGCCGCCGCCTGCGTCGCGAAGAGCGTAAGATTCCGGCCATCATCTACGGTGGCGGCAAAGACGCAACTCCGGTCGCCATCTGGCACAACGAGCTGAAAAAGGCCATCGAAAACGAAGCCTTCTTCTCTCACATCCTGACCGTCGACATTCAGGGCAAAAAAGAGAGCGTGATCCTGAAGGATCTGCAGCGTCATCCGTACAAGCCCATCCTGACTCACGCCGACTTCCTGCGCGTTGACAAGGACCACGAGATTCACGTTAACGTACCGCTGCACTTCATCAACGAAGACACAGCTCCGGCCGTGAAACTCCAGGGTGGCATTGTTTCCCACACCATGACCGAAGTTGAAGTGATCTGTCTGCCGCAGAACCTGCCCGAGTTCATCGAAGTCGACCTGAACGAAGTCGAGATGGATCAGGTAGTTCACCTGAGCGACCTGAAACTGCCGAAAGGCGTTAAAGTTGCCGCTCTGCAGCAGGGCGAAGACCACGACCTGCCAGTTGCCTCTATCCACAAGCCGAAAGGCGCCAAGGCGGACGACGCTGAAGGCGAGGAAGGCGAAGAAGGCGGCGAGGAGTAATAACTCCGGGGGCAACGGCGAATGGCACAGGATATTGTCATGGTGGTTGGACTGGGAAATCCCGGTTCCGACTACGAGAATACCCGCCACAACGCCGGCGCCCTGTTCGTCGAAGCGCTGGCCCGCGAAGCGGGTCAGACGCTCCGTCCCGAAAAGAAGTATCACGGGCTATACGCCCGCATTCAGTGGCAGGGCCTGGACCTGCACTTACTGAACCCCAGTACCTTTATGAACCGCAGCGGCACTGCCATCAAGGCCCTGGCGGACTTCTTCAAGATCTCCCCTGAACAGATTCTGGTTGCCCACGACGAGCTTGACCTGCCTCCCGGCACGGCCAAACTCAAGAAAGGCGGCGGCCACGGCGGCCACAACGGGCTGCGCGACACCATCGCCCATCTGGGCACCAACGATTTCCAGCGCCTGCGCCTTGGCATAGGCCACCCCGGCGACAGCCGCAAAGTCACCGGTTTTGTACTGGGCCGACTGGGCAAACAGGAAACCGAACAATTGACCGCCGTGTTTGACGAAGTCATGCGGGTATTACCGGATGCCGCCAGCGGCAAACTGGCTGCCGCCATGAACCGTTTGCACAGCTTCAAACCAACGCCCTGAGCAAGGCACATCCCCTTACTCGCACCCTTACCGATACACCGGTATAATCCGCCCAAATTTTTCAGTTCCAGCAGAGGCATTCCATGGGATTTAACTGCGGCATCGTCGGCCTTCCCAACGTCGGCAAATCCACCCTGTTCAACGCACTGACCAAAGCCGGCATCGGCGCGGAAAACTTCCCGTTCTGCACCATCGAGCCGAACGCCGGCGTGGTAGCCATGCCCGACCCGCGCCTCACCAGACTGGCGGAGATCGTCAAGCCGGAGCGGGTGGTGCCCACCACCATGGAGTTCGTCGACATCGCCGGCCTGGTCGCCGGCGCCTCCAAGGGCGAAGGCCTGGGCAACCAGTTCCTGGCCAACATCCGCCAGACCGATGCCATTGCTCACGTGGTGCGCTGCTTTGAAGACGGCAACGTCATCCACGTGGCCAACAAGGTAGATCCCGCTTCCGACATCGAAGTGATCAACACCGAACTGGCCCTGGCCGACCTGGACACCGTAGAAAAAGCCATCAAGCGTGTTCAGCGCGTTGCCAAGAGCGGCGACAAAGAAGCCAAGGCCCAGCTGGAGATGTTTGAAAAGCTGCTGCCGGTACTGAACGAAGGCAAGCCCGTTCGCAGCATGGGCCTGGATAAGGATCAGATGGCACTGATTCGTGAGCTGTGCCTGCTCACCGTCAAGCCCACCATGTACATCGCCAACGTGAACGAAGACGGCTTCGAGAACAATCCCCACCTGGACAAGGTGCGTGAGATTGCCGCTTCTGAAAACGCAGTCGTGGTACCCATCTGCAACAAGCTGGAAGCCGAGATCTCTGAACTGGAAGACGAAGAGAAATCCATGTTCCTGGACGAAATGGGCATGGAAGAGCCCGGATTGGACCGGGTCATCCGTGCCGGCTACAGTCTGCTTGGCCTGCAAACCTACTTTACCGCCGGCGTGAAGGAAGTCCGAGCCTGGACCGTTAAAATCGGTGCCACAGCCCCTCAGGCGGCTGGCGTTATCCACACCGACTTCGAGCGCGGCTTCATCCGGGCCGAGGTGGTGAGCTACGACGATTTCGTACAGTACAACGGCGAAGCCGGCGCCAAGGATGCCGGCAAATGGCGCCTGGAGGGCAAGGATTACATCGTCAAAGACGGCGATGTTATTCACTTCCGGTTCAACGTGTAATTTTCGGTATTTTTTGGCCGTAAAGCCTTGACAGGATGAGCCCAAATACCGAAAATACGCGCCTCGTTTGGGGCGTGTCCCGAAGCGAAATGGCAAGGTAGCTCAGTTGGTTAGAGCACAGCACTCATAATGCTGGGGTCGGCGGTTCGACTCCGCCCCTTGCTACCAGAATTCAAAGGGCTACAACTCACGTTGTAGCCCTTTTTTTATGGTTGTCCCCTTTTTGACCCCCGGTTGCCCACAACAACTTTGCCGGCGCTATTGCACCCCGAAACACACTGTCAATCACGGTCAGTGAATGCCGGATGGAGAAGCTATTGAGGATGCTTCCGCTCTGAACATAAAGACCAGTTCAGAATCAGATAGCCGCCATCAGAGACGGTTAGTCGGGGACTGTCAGTATCAGCGGTCAAAAGAACCTGGTGAGCGTCCCCGTTTAAGAGCAACGAGAAAGAAACAAATCCCTTTGGACGACACGCCTGCTTCCAATGCAGAAGTACCAGGCTCCGCAATAGAGCATTCTCAACGACACCGCGATGCGAACTGACTAGAACCCCAAATAACGGTGCAGCAGCAGCTCCTGATACTGATCAATGTGTTTGCTGTTGATTTCAACGATCCGGCCTTTCGCACTGAGGCGATCAAAGCATTCGTCAAACTGAGTGGCAAGCTCCTCACTTCGGAAAACCATTTTGTAAGGAGTAGGATTGAAAACCGGATAGAATACAAAATCGTCCAGCTCTTTTGGCCAACTCTCCCCAAAACGACGGTCTGAACGGATCCGCCTGTCCAGAGTAGCCACCACAAGACCGTCGGCTAGAATGACATCAACGCGGCCCATTAACTGCATCCGGGCGTGGATCGTCTGGTCAGTCACCTCCAGCAACAGCTCAAACTCATCCACGCGATCAGATAGTCTGAGTATGTCGATGCCATTCTGAAACGTAACCGCCCTTAACCCTGCCAGATCATCAATTGTCGTTATGGGACCAACCACCGACGCGTTATAGAAAGCGCCGTTGTGGTACCAGATATAGGCAGACGTGGAGACCCCCGGTATGTCCAAAGATAGCGGGACCGTCATAACGGCATCGGCGGCAGTCAGGTCGCGAAAAGTGCGGATGTGGCGACCGAAGGGCTGATAGACAAATTCGGCTTCCCAGCCGCAGGCCTCCAGCACAGCATTCACCAATTCTACATCTCGGCCAATTTCACCTGGCTCCGACATCCCGGGTATGTCGGGCGCCATGACGATGAGGGGAGCCAATGGAAACGCGTCTGACTTCACTGCACCAGGAATCAACAGCAGGACATAGAAGAGAAAACGGTACAGAGAATCTGATATCAAGGGATAGGCCACCGGTAAACAGTTTATGCCGCTACCGAATACAGTACTTCTTTTTGAACGATTGCTCCACAAAAAAGGATAGAATCCGGGTCAGCCATTACTCGCGGTCATCATAGGATTCGCAATCACGAATAGCTCTACGGAATTCCGGTGCCAATCGCTCCGCACCGAAGCGGTGTGACACATACAACGAAAGATCTACCCACGCCGCGGTTCGTACGTAGAATGGCTTTTCATACCCCGCCATCAAATGGTCGATAAGAACCGCCGGTAAAACCACGACATCAGCGCGGCCAAGCTTCACCATATCAACGGCCTGCTTCCATTCAGCCACCATGACCGCACTGGCGTTGTCTCCCTGAAGAAACTGGTTGCCTATGAACCGACGCACAAAGGCATAACGCAGGCCGGACACCTGGCGCAAAGGCGGATATTGCTCCAAAAACAGATATACGTATTCGGTCTGGAACAGCCTGCCACCAAAATCGGCATATTGGTCGCGGTCTGCCGTCTGCACAAGAGGCAACCCAATCGCCAATTCTCCCTTCTCCAACTGAAAAAGAATTCTCGCCAGCGGCATCTCAATAAACTGGAAGTTCCCTTCCACCCGATCAAAGACGCAGCGGTAAATGTCGGCAAAGCGGCCAACCAGCGAGCCGTTCTCAACGCCAATTTCCCGCGGGATCCCCTCAAAAACACCGACGGGATAGACGGTCTTGTCAGTTACGGCACCCGATAATGAAGGTATAGTGAGAAAGTAGATTAAAACCGGCGCAAGCCAGTGCGGTATCCTGCCCATGTCAGCTGCTCCCTGCCCGTGCAACTCGAACGGTGGTTTCAGGGTAGTACAGAAATGCCCAGTCTGCTGGCAACACGCTGATGGAACCAACCTCTTCAATACCTGTGCACAGTGACTATGCCAAAACGGAATACCGGAAAATTCGAACCAATCGCTTCTTTCTTTGACACTCATTACCTTCAGCCGGGGAAGCTTCCTGGAATGGTTACCCTGGTAGCCCGGCATGGCGAGATTCTGTGGTGTCACGCCCAGGGCCTGCGGGATGTTGAGAGAAACTTACCGATGAACCGGGACACCCTGTTCCGCGTGTACTCCATGACCAAACCCGTCACCAGCATTGCCATGATGCAGCTGTACGAGCAGGGCAAGTTCCTGCTCAACGACCCGGTCCACAAATACATTCCAGGCTGGCGCAATCTACGCGTCTACAAGGGAGGCCGTTATCCGGATTTCGAGACGGAACCCGCGGCCTCGGTCATGACAATCCGGGATCTGATGACCCACACCTCCGGGCTGACCTATGGCTTCACCGAGCGAACCGAGGTAGATGCCGCCTACCGCAAGCTGAAACTGGATGGCAGTACCATTCTGACTCTGGACAAGCTGGTCGACCGGCTGGCCGAGTTACCTCTGGAGTTCTCTCCCGGCACTGCGTGGAACTATTCTGTGTCCACCGATGTCCTGGGCTACCTGGTTGAGCTGCTCTCCGGCCAATCTCTGGACAGCTACTTTCAGGAGCACATCTTTGCCCCCCTGGGCATGACCGATACCGGATTTCATGTGCGACCAGACCAGCAGGAACGCTTTGCCGCCTGCTATCTGTACCAATCCGGAAATACCATGAAACTCCAGGACGACCCGGAGCGGTCCCGCTATCTGAAGGAACCAAAATTCCTGTCGGGTGGCGGCGGGCTGGTGTCCACCATAGATGATTATTTCCGCTTCGCCCAGGCCCTGTGCCAGGGTGGCGAATATCAGGGCCAGCGCATCATCGGCCGCAAAACCCTGGAGTTTATGCGCCTGAACCACCTACCGGGCGGCCAGGATCTCCCTGCCCTGTCTATTGGCGGCTTCACTGAAACACCTTATGCCGGCAGCGGCTTCGGATTAGGGTTCTCGGTCAAAACCGATATCGCCAAATCCGCCACGATTGGTTCGCCGGGAGAATTCGGCTGGGGCGGCCTGGCTAGCACCAGCTTCTTTATCGACCCGGTGGAAGATCTGGTGGTGATTTTCATGACCCAGCTGATGCCGTCTTCGTCCTACCCCATCCGACAGCAGCTCAGAGCTTTGGTATACGGTGTCCTGGACTGACTCCGCGTTCCACCTTATATCGGTATAACCGCTGGAACTGTGCCGAAGCCCGAATGCCTGTGGCATACTCGGCTCCTTAAACCAATAACGAACAATCCACCAGCAAGGAATGTTGTGATGAAACCAGCTACTCTCGCGTTGCACGCCGGCTTCAAGAGCGACCCGACCACCAAGGCCGCCACCACGCCCATTTACCAGACCACGTCTTACACCTTCGACGACACCCAGCATGGTGCCGACCTGTTTGACCTGAAGGTACAGGGCAACATCTATACCCGCATCATGAACCCCACCAACGCGGTTCTGGAAGAGCGTATGGCAGCGCTGGAAGGTGGTATTGGCGCACTGGCAGTAGCGTCCGGCATGGCGGCCATTACCTATGCCCTGCAAACCATCTGCAAGGTGGGCAACAACATTGTCAGCACCAGCCAGCTGTACGGCGGCACCTACAACCTGTTTGCTCACTCGCTGCCGAACCAGGGCATCGAATGCAAGATGGTGCCCCACGATGATTTCGCGGCGGTAGAGAACGCCATCGACGACCAGACCCGAGCCCTGTTCTGTGAATCTATCGGCAACCCGGCCGGTAATGTGGTGGATATCCAGAAGTGGGCCGAGATTGCCCACAGGCACGGCATTCCGCTGATCGTCGATAATACTGTCGCCACGCCGTTTCTGTGCCGCCCGTTCGAGCATGGCGCAGATATCGTGATTCACTCGCTAACCAAGTACATCGGCGGCCACGGCACCACGGTAGCGGGTATTGTGGTGGACTCCGGCAAGTTCGACTGGAAGGCCAGCGCCGACAAGTTCCCGATGATGAACCAGCCCGACCCCTCCTACCATGGCGTGGTTTACACCGAAGCCCTGGGCGAAGCCGCTTTTATCGGCCGCTGTCGGGTGGTACCGCTTCGCAACACCGGCTCCGCCCTGTCGCCGTTCAATTCTTTCCTGATTATGCAGGGGCTGGAAACGCTGGCCCTGCGCATGGAACGCCACTGCGACAACGCCCAGAAGGTTGCCCAGTTCCTACAGGATCATCCCGCCGTGGAATGGGTCAACTACGCCGGCCTGGCGAACAGCCCCTATAAGGCGACCTGCGACAAGATCTGTGACGGTAAGGCCTCCGGCATTCTCAGTTTCGGCATTAAAGGCGGCCGCGAAGCCGGCGCCAAATTCATCGATGCCCTGGATCTGATCCTGCGACTGGTGAACATTGGCGACGCCAAGTCCCTGGCTTGCCATCCGGCCACCACTACCCACCGCCAGCTCAATGCTGACGAGCTGAAAAGTGCGGGGGTCAGCGAAGACCTCGTACGGCTGTCGATCGGCATTGAAGATGCCGACGATATCATCGCCGATATCACTCAGGCCCTGGAAAAATCCCAGGCTTGATTTCCCTCAACCGGGTACGACCAAAGTCGTGCCCGGCAACCCCGTGATTGCCCCTACCTGCCTTGTAACTGCCCTGTCTGCCGATTACTCTTAAAGGTTCACCACACCCTTATCCGAGAGTTCCTGGCCAATGAGCGAAAGCGCAAAGCCCCGCATTACCAGTGGTTCCAAATTCCGTAACGAACACGGCTTCTCCGCCATCAAGGACGGCGTCAAGCGTTCATCATCAAACACGGAAGGCAAATCTCTGGAGCGCAAGCCGAAATGGCTGAGAGCGCGTATGCCGGGCGGCGAGCGCTACGATGCCGTGCGCCGGAACGTAACCGAGCACCGCCTGAGCACCGTCTGCCAGGAATCACATTGCCCTAACATTGGCGAATGCTGGACCAACGGCACCGCCACCATCATGGTGATGGGCTCCGTATGCACACGGGCCTGCAAATTCTGCGCGGTCGACACCGGCAACCCTAAAGGCTGGCTTGACCCGGAAGAGCCGGAAAACACCTCCAAGTCTGTGGAACTGATGGGCCTGCGCTACATCGTGCTGACGTCGGTAGACCGTGACGACTTACCCGACGGCGGCGCCGCACACTACGCGGCCTGTGTCTCGGCCATCAAACAGCGTACCCCGGAGGTGGCGGTAGAAGCCCTGACCCCGGACTTTGATGCAGTAATGAGCGACGTGGAAAAAGTGGTGGATTCCGGACTGGACGTTTTCGCCCAGAACGTGGAAACCGTCAAGCGCCTGACCAGTCGTGTGCGAGACCCCCGTGCCGGTTACGAAAAAACCCTGAGCGTACTGGCCCACGCCAAGAAACATCGGCCAGATGTGCTCACCAAGACCAGCCTGATGCTGGGTCTGGGTGAAACCGAAGAGGAAATCCTTGAAACCATGGACGATCTGCGCGCCATTGGTGTGGATATTCTCACCCTGGGCCAGTACCTGCGCCCCACGCCGAACCACCTGCCCGTGGAGCGTTACGTCACCCCGGAAGAATTCAACCGTTACCGCGACATTGGTCTGGAAAAAGGTTTCATGGAAGTGCCGTCCGGCCCCATGGTTCGCTCCAGCTACCGGGCCGACCGGGTATTCGACAAGAACAATCTGGGCCTGAGCGTGCCGGAGGTTCCCGTGCCCGACAAGGCGATGCAGATTCCGGTCAAGGCCGTTGACTGAGAGCTGCCAATGCTGACCCTGTTGCGAAATATCCGGCTGAAGTACAAATTCTGGTTGCTGAATATTCTCGTGTTTGCGGTGCTCTGCCTGCTGGTGCTTTATGCCATGCAGGTGATCGCAGGCCAGACAGAATCCAGCTTCAGCCAGGTATTGGCAAAGACCGCGCCGGGCTTTGCCCTGATCGTGGCAGTGCTTATGGCACTGGAGATGGCCGGCTCCCAGCTGCTTATTTCCTTTATTGAGCGCCATGTTAACCGGCTCAAGGACACCATGGTGGCCGTGCAGACCAGTGGCGACCTGAGCCGCCGGGCCGACGTCGACTCCCGGGATGAAATTGGCGAAATGGCCGCTGCCTTCAATGCCATGCAGGATCGAACATCCAATGTCGTTCGTAGCATGAAAACGGCCACCGAGCACCTGCATCAGGAGGTCGAATCCCTCACTCAGCGGGCCGCCGCACGCAGGGACAGCCTCACCCGGCAACAGGACGGCGCCAATCGCTCGGCCGAATCCGTTGAGGCCATGCTACAGAGCTTTGTGGGCATTGCCGAACAGGCAGGCATTGCCAAAACCCTGTCAACAGAAGCCCGGGAGACTGCGGTAAATGGCAGCCAACGGGTCAGCCAGAGCGCCGACAGCATTCGCAGGCTGGCGAGTGTGGTTCGCCAGTCTGCTGGCAGCGTACAGTCACTGGCCGAAAACAGCCATGAGATTGGCCAGACCATTACCGAAATCAAGGGCATTGCCGAGCAAACCAACCTGCTGGCCCTCAATGCCGCCATAGAAGCCGCCCGCGCGGGCGAACAGGGCCGGGGCTTTGCGGTGGTTGCCGAAGAAGTCCGAAACCTGGCGCGCCGGGTTCAGGACTCTACCGACCAGATCCAGACCACTCTGGATCGCTTGCTGGCCTCCATGAATACCGCTGTCGAACAGATGACAGGCAGTTCAGACGACGCCGAACGATGCGTGGAAGAATCCGAGAATGGGCGCCAGGCCCTGGAAGCCATTAACGAGGTGGTCGGTCGTATCGACCGGACCAATCAGGAAATCGCGGATATGTCTGCTGAGCAGACCGCCGATACCGATCAGGTACTGGCCAATGTTCAGGACATCCGGGAAACCACCCGGAACATGGTTGTCCAGCTCTCGGAAAGCGCGGATATGACGCAACGTCTGGAGCAACTGATCCGTTCACTGGAAGAAGCCTCGGCAAAGGTCACAGTTCGCTGAGGTTTGTGGCACACTCTGCACTCGTTTTTGACTGCAGAGTTGTAACTCATGAATCGCCTTGGCGCCTTCTACGACCGTTTTATCCTGCCCCACCCCTGGATTGTTCTGGCCCTGTTTGCCCTGCTACTGGCACTGACCGCGCTGCGTTTTGATCAGTTCCGGCTGGATGCCTCGGCAGAATCCCTGGTGCTGGAAAACGATCGTTCGCTGGAGCAGTACCGACAGGTAAACCAGACCTTCACCACCTCTGACGATTTCCTGGTGGTCACCTACACCCCCAACGAGCCCCTGTTCACCACCGAAGGCCTGTCGCGGTTAAGGGCTCTTCGCGACGACTTGCAGGCTCTTGAGGCCGTCGGTTCCACCAACAGCATTCTGAATGTACCGCTGCTGCACAGTCCGGACCTTACCCTGGACACCGTCGACAGCGAGATCAAAACGCTGGATGAACACGATGTGGCTCCGGCGACCGGCCGACAGGCGTTGCTGGACAACCCCATGTACCCAAACCTGCTCATCAGCGAGGACGGCAAGACCACGGCCATCCAGGTCAACCTGCCAACCCCGGGCCGCTATTTTGACTTACTCAACCAGCGTAACGAACTCCGGGAAAAGGTGAATCGGGGCGAGGCCAGCGAGGCCGAGCGGACGCAACTTGAGCAGACAAGCGACGAATTTATCCGCTACACCGAGCAACTGGGTGAAGAGCGTGATGCCACCATCAATCAGGTTCGCGCCATACTGGAGCAATACCGCGACCACGCCAGCATCCACCTGGGCGGCGTGCCCATGATTGTCGCCGACATGATCCGGTTTATTGAAAACGATCTCTCCACTTTCGGCTTCGGGGTATTGGCTTTCCTGCTGCTCACCCTGGCGATTATTTTCCGGCAATGGCGTTGGGTCGTGGTACCACTGTTGTGTTGCGGTTTTACCGTCTGGCTGATGGTCGGATTTCTGGGCTGGGCCCAATGGCCGGTGACAGTGATTTCGTCCAACTTTATCTCGCTGCTACTGATCATGACCCTGTCGCTCACCATCCACCTGATTGTGCGCTACCGGGAATTCCAGCATGACGAGCCCGAGGCTGCGCCAAACAACATCCTGCGCAACACCCTGATGACCATGATCCGACCGTGCTTCTATATGGCGATCACCACCATTGTTGCCTTCGGCTCCCTCACCTTCAGCGGCATCCGGCCGGTCATCGATTTTGGCTGGATGATGACCCTGGGGCTGACCGTGGCTTTTCTCATTACTTTCTTGATCTTCCCGGCCCTGTTGAGCCTGCTGCCACCCCCGATCGACCAGCGCGTGAGCTCAGACAAGGTGCCCTTCACCGATGCCTTCGCCCGCTTCACCGAGCGGTTCAGCGGGACGGTCCTGGTCAGTTCCGGGGTCATTGCCGTGCTCTGCGTGATTGGCCTGAACCGACTGACGGTAGAGAACAGCTTCATTGATTACTTCAAGTCCTCCACCGAAATCCATCAAGGCATGGTCACCATAGACGACCGACTGGGGGGCACCACGCCGCTGGATGTGGTCATTACCGATCAACCCGCCCCGGATAACGCCAACGCGGATCCATTCGCCAGTGACTGCGACCCGTTTGTAGAAGACTGCGGTGACGAGGAATACCGGGACACCTGGTACACCTATCAGAAAATGCGCCAACTCGGTGAGGTGCATGATTACCTGCATAGCCTGCCGGAGACCGGCAAAGTCCTGTCCATACAGACCACACTCGACCTGCTGGCCCAGGTTAACGGCGGTGAGCCCCTGGACGCCCTGGAGCTGGCCTTTGTGCCCGCCGCCGTACCGGACGATCTACAGGATATTCTGCTGACCCCTTATATTTCTGAGGAGCAGGACAAGGCGCGATTCAGTATCCGCATACTCGAAACCATGCCGGACCTGCGTCGACAGGAGCTGCTGGATGACATTCGCCACCACCTGAGCACCGAACTCGGTTACGACCGGGATCGCATACTGCTCTCAGGCATGACAGTGATGTACAACAACATGCTTCAGAGCCTGTTCGATTCCCAGATCAAAACCATCGGCGTGGTGTTTGGCGCTATACTGGTCATGTTTCTGATCCTGTTCCGTTCCGTGAAGCTGGCGCTGGTGGGTATGGCACCCAACCTGATTGCCGCAGGCTCAGTACTGGGGCTGATGGGCTGGCTGGGCATTCCACTGGATATGATGACCATTACCGTGGCGGCCATCACCGTCGGGATTGCGGTAGATGACACCATCCACTACATCCATCGCTTCAAAACCGAGTTCGCCAAAGACGGCGACTACCTGGCCGCCATGCATCGCTGTCACCGCAGTATCGGCCAGGCCATGTTCTACACCTCGCTGACCATCATTGCCGGTTTCTCCATACTGGTGCTGTCGAACTTCATTCCCACCATTTATTTTGGCCTGTTCACCGGTTTTGCCATGTTCATGGCCTTGCTGGGTGCGCTCACCTTGCTGCCCAGGCTGATCATTCTGGTTCGACCGTTTAATACCCCATAACAAAAAACCCCGCCGGGGCCAGGCTCCGGCGGGGTTTCTCTCAAATACACCGACTCAGCGAATTACTGCTGGCCCTGAGGCTGCATCATCTGACGCTGTTGTTGCATCTGCTGCTGCATCTGTTTCATGCGGCGATCCAGCTCATCACGCTGCTCCTGGGTGAACACCGCATCCACCTTCGCCTGCATCAGGGCAGAAAGCGCTGCAATTTCACCGGTCACATCACCGAGTTTGGCGGCATTGTCACGAATGGCAGACTCGTCGTAATCCGGCTTGATCTGCTCTTGCAGGTCTTCCTGCAGCGAGCGGGCATCCTGGCGCAGTTCGCCGATCTCGCCCTGCATGTCGTCGATGATGCCGCGAATCTCGGTTTGCTGTTCTTCAGACAGCCCCACCATCTGGGCCAGCTGGGCAACCTGATCCGGCTGACCACCCGGCGCCTGCTGTGCGAGAGCCGGCGCTGAAAGACTCAGGGCAACAAGTGCGGAACCGATGAATTTTGCAAGCTTCATACTGTTCTCCATCAATAAGGCGGCCACTCGGGTACCACCACGGATTGGCTTTAATCGTTTGAAGTGACACCCTAAAGCATTCTCATGCTTCATTTCACCCCGATGTCCCTTCAATTTGTACAGGTTCTCAGTTTGATTCGCTCTGAGGGCGCGGCACTGGCGGGATTTGATGAATGTGAAAATTTGGTCATTCCCCTGCATAATGGCGCCCTCAATCAATCAGCGGAGTAAACACCATGGCCATTAACTGGTTTCCCGGGCATATGCACAAGGCCCGAAAGGAGATCAAGAAAGTCATGCCCCAGATGGACCTCATCATCGAGGTGGTGGACGCCCGGATTCCCTTCAGCAGTGAGAATCCACTGGTTCCCTCGCTGCGTGGCGATACCCCGCTGATCAAGGTGCTTAACAAGCGCGACCTGGCCGACCCGGCCATCACCGACCAGTGGCTGGCGTGGCTGGAGCGGGAACGGGGCGTGCGTGCGGTCACGCTCACGCACAATCAGCGCCAGGAAGCCCTGGGTATACTCAAGCTGGCGGAAGAGATGACGCCCGGGCATGATCGACAGAAAAGTGCCTTGCGAGTGATGATTCTGGGCATCCCCAACGTCGGCAAATCCACGCTGATCAATACCCTGGCCGGCCGGCCCGCCGCCAAGACTGGCAACGAGCCGGCGGTTACCCGGGCGCAACAGGCCATCAAACTGCCGGATAACGTTCTGCTCTACGATACCCCTGGCTTCCTCTGGCCCAAGCTGTCGCCGGTGCAATGCGGCTATCGCCTGGCAGTAACCGGCGCAATCCGCAGTGCTGTACTGGATTTCGAGGATGTTGCGCTGTTCGAGGCGGATTATCTGATTGCCCACTACCCGGAGCTCGTCGTCAACCGCTACGGGCTGGACGAAACACCCGTGGATGGGCTGGCACTGATGGATGCCATCGCCGTAAAACGCCGTTTCCTGGGCCGCGGCGGGGTACCGGATCTGCACAAGGTTTCCGAAGTGCTGCTGAACGAACTCCGAGCCGGGACGCTCGGCCGGATCTCGCTGGAAACGCCGGACATGGTGGAACAGGAACTGGTGGAAGCCCGGGCCCGGGAACAGGCCGAGGCGGAAGAGAGAGCCAGAAAGGATGAGCAGCGCAAGAAGAAGAAACGCTAGCCGGACTCGGCGTAAAGGCCAAACCCGTAAAGACTAAAGTTTGGGCATAAGACTAGCCTTTTTTGCTATACTTGATTTAAATCAAGGTGACTGAAACCAGATGTTTCAGCATTGGCACCCATGGGAATCCGCCGCATGCCCAGGTATCCGGATCGCCCAGGGTGTCCGCCCCGAACGCAGGCAAAAGCCTTACCTGTTGGGGCTGAGGACGCACCGCACACGCTTCGGTGCGGTTTTGAATGGATCAACCCGGATGGTTCGTCAACTATGGCCCAGGCAATTCGACTTCACCAAGTATCCCCTCTCAAGGCCTCCTGTCACCAGTGCAGCCTGAGCAACCTGTGTCTACCTCTGGCCATTGAAGAGAACGATCTTGATCGCCTTGAGGACATTGTCCAGCAGGGGAAAATCTATAACCGCGGCGAGCATATTTTCGATCAGAGTACCCCGGTTCGCTCCTGCTTTGCGGTCAAGAGCGGCTCCATCAAAACATCCATTATTACCGAAGGCGGTGAAGAACAGGTAACCGGTTTCTTCATGCCTGGTGAACTGGTGGGGCTGGACAGCATGAGCAGCGAGAACTATGCCTGCACGGCCAAAGCGCTGGAACGTACCAGCGTATGTGAATTCCCGGTCGACAGGCTTGAGGAACTCACCGGCAAGCTGCCGGAACTGCAGCACCACATGTATCACCTGATGAGCCAGGAAATTCAGAACAGCCATCAGCTGGCGATGCTGCTCAGCAAGAATACCGCCGAAGAGCGCATTGCGGCGCTTTTGCTCTCGCTGTCCAGCCGCTTCCGCCGTCGTCGTATGTCGGCTACCAATTTCAGCCTGCCCATGGCCAGGAACGACATTGCCAACTTCCTGGGCCTGGCAGTTGAAACCGTGAGCCGGGTTTTCACCCGCTTCCAGAATCAGGGCATCATCCGCGCTCGCGGGCGGGAAGTGGAACTGCTGGATGTGGAAGCGCTGCAAATGGTAACGCGGGATTTCGCCCGTCAGGGCCAGTAAGCACCAACCAGTCACACACCCTGAGCGGGTTCAGGAATTTGCCGGAACCCGCTCAGCGCTGTTCGATTCCTTCAACATCGCCACCTCTTCAGACAACCAGGTGCGCCACGGCATCTGTTTTATGCCGAAGGTATTGCGGATCTTGGTACAGACCATAGTGGTGTTTACCGGTTCGATGTGACCCCAGTCGGGCACCTCGTCCACCACCTTGATTCCCTCAGGAATGCCGGGCATGCCGGCTATCGCCAACCCAAGTTCATACAGATTGATCTCTTCTGCCCCGGCATACTGGTAGGTACCCCAGACTTCAGCACCACAATCGATCTGGAGCGCCACTGCCACGATCACCCTCGCCAGATCCTTCACCGCCACCGGCTGCCCCTGACAGCGGCCGGGCAAAGACAGGCCACCTTGCGCCGTACTTTGCTGAACCTTGCCGATAAATCGGGCCAGGCTCCAGCCGGTACGCAGAATAATATGCCGCGGGAGCTGCGTTCTCAGGGCCTGCTCACATTCCCATTGCCAGCGACCCAGCTCGTTAACAGGCTGCCCTGGATTCGACGCTATGTAGGCACCCTGTTTACGGCCATCAAACACATAACATGAAGAAAGCTGCAGTAAAGCCATTTTGCGCTCACGGGCATGCTCGGCCAGCGCCAACGGCAATGAAAACGCCGCTTCGTGAGTCGCCTCCCGGTTTTTCTCCGCCTTTTCCGGATCCGCGAGCCACAACGCATTGATAATCAGCGCGGTGTCTTCAGGAATCCAGTTATCCAGGGCATGCAGGTCGACATTGGCAGGATCACTGACCAGCAAAGGACTGATCCGCAGATGCGTTTCCCGCAGGCGCTCCAACAGCACCTTGCCAAGCGGGCCATAGTCGTGAACAACAAGTACATGCACGTGGAAACAACGCCTCCGGAATATCACTGATGTGACGGATGTCAGGAAACACTCGGGCCAATGGCTCGGAACACTACTTTACTGCAGTATCATGCAGCCTGAAACGTCAGCCTTACGGGGAGCCGGTGAACGCTCCCGGATCGACAAGCATACAACAACGGGAATCCCAATGCTGAAACAACAGAGCCATATAGTGGCCCCTATCCCCGATGAACTAAGAACCCGGGCTCTTTATACCGTCAGTGAGCTCAAAGGCCGCGGCAAAGCCGACAAGCAGGCCATCGACCAGCTGTATGAGCTCATCGTTGAACTGACCGAATCCGGGCTGGATTTCTTTTTCCTTGAGCCACTACGCCGCCTGAATGCCGGCAGCATGATGATGGGAATGGCCAAAATGGGCATCAGTAGCATGCTCAAGGGCAGCAAAATGGTGATTCACAAAGTCCTCAAGAAACTGGACGACCGCAGCCTGGCGGCGATTCTCGATTTCATCGAAGAAATCATTCATGAACCCGAGGCACCCGCGACGTAACGCCGGTGAGCAACTCATAGCCAATGGTACCGGCGTAACCGGCCACCTCGTCGACACTCACGGTTTTGCCCCAGAGCTCCACCAGGTCGCCCTCACGGGCCTCAGGGACGGCACTCAGGTCTACTGCCAGCATGTCCATGGATACCCGCCCCAGCAAACGGATTCGCTGGCCGCGCACAGCGGCTGGCGTTCCGGTACCCGCGTGACGCGGGTAGCCATCGGCATAACCAATGGCCACCATGCCCATCCGGGTATCCTGACTGGCCGTCCAGGAAGCACCATACCCTACCGACTCCCCGGCACGGACCACGCGTGTGGTAATCAGAGGCGCCTGCAAGGTCATTGCGGGGCAAAGCCCCAGCTCCGCACCGGTTTTGCCCTCCACGGGTGACGCCCCGTAGAGCATGATCCCCGGGCGGCTCCACTCGTACAGCGGCTGATTCGGGCGAAAGTGAGCCGCAGAATTGCCAACGCTACGCATCAAATCCGGCCAGGGCGCTACCGCTCTCTCAAAAACCCGGGTCTGGAGCCCGGTCATTTCGCTGTCCGGATCATCGGCACAAGCAAAATGAGTGACAAAACCAATCGCAAGATGCTTCAGGCCCGCTTCCTCAAGCCCGGCCATCACCTCCGGCAGCTCTTCGGGCCGGAAGCCCAGACGGTTCATGCCAGTATTGACCTTGATCCAGAATCTGGGAGAACGCCCCGCACCGAGCCACGATAACTGTTGCTGACAGTGGAGCACGGGTTCAAAACCCGACTGCTCACATTCGGCCAGGTCATCCTTTTGATGGGTGCCCTGCAGCAGCACCACGCTGTGCCGATGGCCGGCACCGCGAATGGCTATGGCTTCCTCGATACAGGCCACCGCAAACCGGCTGGTCTCCGGAGCCAGAGCATCAGCAACCGAGCCAATGCCATGGCCATAGCCATCGGCTTTGACCACCGCCATGGCGTAGGCGGTTCCAGCCAGTTCCCGGGCCCGTCGAAAATTGTGTTTCAGGGCGTCAAGATCTATGCGGGCAACGGTGGGGCGTGGCATTAATAATCCCCACCGTAATCGCTGTAATCGCCGTGCGCCAGGTCTTCGAATTTGGTGTATTTACCAATGAACGCGAGACGGATGGTACCGATCGGGCCATTCCTCTGCTTACCAATAATGATCTCGGCAATGCCCTTATCCGGCGTATCCTCGTTGTAGACCTCGTCCCGGTATACGAACATGATCACGTCGGCATCCTGCTCGATCGCACCGGATTCCCGCAGGTCCGAGTTGACCGGGCGTTTGTTGGGTCGCTGCTCAAGACTCCGGTTCAACTGGGACAGCGCCACAACCGGGCAGCCCAGTTCTTTGGCAATACCCTTGAGTGAGCGTGAGATTTCGGAAATCTCCGCAGTCCGGCCTTCGGTGTTACCCGGCACCCGCATCAACTGCAGGTAGTCGACCATGATCAGGCCAATCTTGCCGCCGTTCTCGCGGGCCACCCGACGGGCCCTGGAGCGCATTTCTGTCGGGCTCAGCCCCGGAGTGTCATCGATATAAAGCGGCTTATCCTTCAACAGACTGACGGCAGAGGTAAGCCGGGGCCAGTCATCCTCTTCCAGCTTGCCGCCCCGCACTTTGGTCTGATCAATGCGACCAAGCGACGACAGCATACGCATGGCCAGCGCATCTGCGGGCATCTCCATACTGAACACCAGTATCGGGGTGCCGGTGCTGATCAGGGCGTTCTCAACAATGTTCATGGCAAAAGTGGTCTTACCCATAGAGGGCCGCCCCGCCACAATGATCAAGTCGGCTGGCTGCATACCGGAGGTCTGGTCGTCCAGGTCCCGGAAACCAGTAGTCAAACCGGTCGTCTGCTCGCCGGATTCAAACAGCTCTTCAATCCGGCTGAGTGTGGTAGCCAGGATGGGGTTGATGGCCTTGGGACCGGAACCTTCTTTAGTACGTGCCTCGGCGATCTGGAACACACTGCGTTCTGCTTCGTCCAGGATATCGTTACTTTTTCGCCCCTGCGGGTTGAAGGCTGAATCGGAGATCTTGCCGGACACCTCCACCAGCTGCCGCAAAATGGAGCGTTCGCGAACAATGTCAGCGTAGGCCCTGATATTGGCGGCACCGGGTGTTTTCTCGGCCAGTTCCGCCAGATAAGACAGACCACCGGCATCCTCGATATCGCCGGCCCGTTCCAGAAACTCGGCCAGGGTAACCACATCCAGCGGCTCGCTCTCGCTGGCGAGGCGCTCCACGGCGCCGAAAATCAGGCGATGGTCCTGCCGGTAAAAATCAGCCGCTGAAATAATTTCGGCGATCTCGTCAAACCGACGGTTGTCCAGCATCAGGCCGCCGAGCACCGCCTGTTCAGCCTCGACCGAATGCGGCGGGACCTTGATGCGACTGGTTTCCGGATCAATAGAAGCAGGTTTCAGAGTGGGATTGGCCATAGACACCGACATCAGGGAAATGAACAAACGAGGTTACAAGAATACCAGAAAGCAACGGGCCCGAAACCGTCTCCGGCTCGGGCCCGTTTTTCAGCACGGAAACCTGTGGCTTCAGTGCTGGTTGAATCGACCTGTCACTGGGCTACCGATTACTCGGCAACAACCGCCAGCTTGATGGTCACTTCAACGTCTGTGTGCAGCTGCAGCTCGATGTCGTACTCGCCAGTCACCCGGATCGGGCCTTCCGGCAGACGAACTTCGCTCTTCTCGACTTCAGTACCACCGGTAGACACTGCGTCGGCAATGTCACGAACACCGATAGAACCGAACAGCTTGCCTTCTTCACCAGCCTTGGAGGTGATGGTGAAGGAAGCGCCTTCCAGAGCTTCGGCACGGGTCTGGGCAGCAGCCAGCTTCTCAGCAGCAGCTTTTTCCAGCTCAGCGCGACGCTCTTCAAACGCCTTTACGTTTGCTTCCGTAGCAGGAACGGCCTTGCCGTACGGCAGCAGGAAATTACGACCGTAACCGGCCTTAACCTTTACCTTGTCACCCAGGGAGCCAAGGTTTGCGACTTTCTCGAGCAGAATAACTTCCATCTCGTTAACCTCTTCGTGCTTTATTCAGCCGGACCGGCGGGTATACGCCCCCGGATATCCAGCCAGCTATCCACAAAAGCCAGAACCACTAACAGCATCAACAGATTGGGACCCAGCAAAACCAGAGCAACGTAAAACATTGCCAACCAGTTACCGCTCCACTGCTTTCGAGCGAACACACCGTGCACCAGAGCCAACCCGGCCAGAACCAGCGGGGTGCCCGCAGCCCAGGCCAGCAGGATGGCATTCAACCCAAGAATCGGGCCAACCACCATGGTGATGGCGCACACTACGGCTACCGCCGGCGATAACCTGAGGCCATGGAATTCCTTGCGGAATCCCCCGGGGTTATACAACCCCGCCTGCCACGCCCTTGCCAGCATCGTCATACCGATGGCGGTGGCAAAGTAGGTACCGGCCATGCTGGCATTCATGGTGTCCCGGATAACCTGTTCCAGATCACCACCCAGCGCACGGGCCATTTCAGTGTTGTACTGCTCGTAAACCTCGACACCAGCCTGAACCAGGTCGTTCAGCAGCGCCGGATACATCACAGGCAACATCAGCCCGGTCAGTATCGCCAGAAAGGCACCGGACAACAGTGCTCTTTCCCAGGACAGTGTCGTCCGGATAATGGATGCCATCAGCATCACCTGCAGCAGCACCACCAGCGCCGTGGGATCCTGGCCGTAAACAGCCCACCCGATCGCCGGAATCAAAGCCCAGAGGCCAATATTGAGCCCCTGGCGAATGCCCAGTCGAAGAACGACCAGGCCAGTTACCGCTGCGCCAATCCAGAACAGTAAGGGTACTGCGGTGGTAACCGCTGCAACCCCGCCAGCCTGCAGGGGACCGCGCATTACATACTGTGCCAGTGCACGCATGGTCCCGGGTCCTGTCCGTTAAAACTTAGTGGTCGTGACCGTCCGTATACGGCAGCAGTGCCAGGTAGCGGGCACGCTTGATAGCGGTAGCCAGCTGACGCTGATAACGTGCTTTGGTGCCGGTGATACGGCTGGGCACGATTTTGCCGGTTTCAGTGATGTAGCCTTTCAGGGTGTCCAGATCCTTGTAATCGATCTCTTTAACACCTTCTGCCGTGAAGCGGCAGAACTTACGACGTCTGAAAAAACGAGCCATAACGTAACTCCTAACTCCGGTTAATTACTCTTCTTCGTCCTGGGATGCGCTCTGACGCTCTTCAGCGTCAGCTGAACGACGTGGACGATCGTCTCCGCCGGAACGACGGTCCTCACGGGACTCAGCGGCTTTCATCGGAGACAGGTCGGTAACGGCCTCGTCGCGACGCAGAATCAGGTCGCGGATGATGGCGTCGTTGAACCGGAAGTTGTGAGTCAGCTCGTCCATCGCTGCCTGTGAACACTCGATGTTCATCAGCACGTAGTGAGCCTTGTGGATCTTGTTGATCGGGTAAGCCAGGTGACGACGGCCCCAATCTTCCAGGCGATGTACCTTGCCGCCATCTTCAGTGATGACGCTGGTATAACGCTCGATCATCGCGGGCACCTGCTCGCTCTGATCCGGATGTACCATGAAAACGATTTCGTAGTGACGCATGAGTTCTCCCTACGGTTTAAACAGCTTCCTTCTCCCGGTGGCCATACCAGTGGTTGTGGCCGGAGCGTGAAAGCAAGGAGGTGACAGCAAGTGCTGCCGGTTTCTTTTTTGCTTTATCAATAAGGCTTTACAAGAAAGGCTTGATCAAAAGCGAAGCTAACCATTGCCATACAACAGACAATAAAAAGCCACCCCTTGAAAAAAGGGGTGACGTATTCTAGGCCCGCAGGCCTGTTTGTGCAAGGTTTAACCGAGGCGCTGGCGCAACGCCTCATACAGACAGACACCGGTCGCCACCGACACATTCAGACTGTCGACGTGGCCGAGCATCGGAATGTTGATCAACTGGTCACAATGTTCACGGGTCAGACGGCGCATGCCTTTACCTTCGGCACCCATGACCAGAGCAACCGGCCCCTTGAAATCAGCCTGATACAAGGTGGCATCCGCCTCACCTGCCGTACCAATCAACCACACGCCCTGGTCCTTCAACTCCCGAAGGAAACGGGCGAGATTGGTCACCCGGACAAACGGTACCGTTTCTGCCGCCCCACAGGCGACCTTTCGGGCAACCGGCGTCAACGAGGCCGATTTATCCTTGGGCACAATCACCGCCTGCACGCCCGCGGCATCGGCAGTGCGCATGCATGCACCCAGATTATGGGGATCCGTCACGCCATCCAGCACCAGCAGGAATGGCGGCTTGTCGCTGGCGGCCAACTGGGCAAGAAGATCATCCTCGGTCCACTCCCGGCTTTCCGCAACGGCAGCAACAACACCCTGGTGGACACCGGACACCCGCTCATCCAACTCTTTCCGGTGCACCACTTTCCAGGGCACCCCCAGACCGTCAAGGGCATCGGTAACCGACTTCACCCGCTTGTCCTGACGACCGGTCTGAATCCAGACCCGCTGCAACCGCTCCGGCTCTCTTTTCAGCACGGCATCCACGGCATGCCAGCCGAATACATATTCCTGAGACACTGACAATCAATTCCTGCGTAACGTGTTATTTACGACTCTTGCGCTTACGGCCCGAGCCTGACGGTTTACCTTTGGCCGATTTGGACCGGGCCTCCCGGGCAGCCTCTGCGGCCAGCTTTTCCTTGGCGCTGGCCGGCTTACCGGATTTTTGCCCTTTACCGGAGCGACCACCCTTGCCCTTGCCCCGCGGCTCGCGCTTGGACACTTCCAGCGCATCGCGGTCTGCCTTCCGGCGCCTGGGGGTGCTTACCAGCTCAAGATCGATTTTTCGGTCTTCCAGATCGACACGCACCACGCGGACACGCACTTCGTCACCCAGACGGAAGCTGACCGCCGTGCGCTCACCAATCAGACGATGCTTGACGGCATCGTGATGGAAGTAGTCACCACTGAGCGTGGAGACGTGTACCAGACCTTCGATGTAGATATCGGACAGCTCAACAAAGAAGCCAAACGGCACCACCGCGCCGATAATGCCATCGTACTCCTCGCCCACGTGATCGCGCAGGAACTCGCACTTGAGCCAGGCCATGACGTCCCGTGTGGCATCGTCGGCCCGGCGTTCGGTCATGGAGCAATGCTCACCCAACTGCTCCATACGGGCATAATCGTAGGGATACTCAGCCAATTCGGGATCGTGCACCTTCGGGGACACCAGATCTTTGGTTGCCTCGGGATTATGGATCCGGGACTTGATGGCCCGATGCACAATCAGGTCCGGGTAACGTCGAATTGGCGACGTGAAGTGGGTATAACTGGCGAAGCCAAGACCAAAATGCCCGGCTTCCTCAGGACTGTACACCGCCTGGCTCAGAGAGCGCAGCATCACCATCTGGATGACATTGGCATCCGGGCGGTCGGCCACCTGACCCAGCAAGGCCTGGTAATCTGCCGATGACGGCTTGTCGCCGCCGCCCAGCTGCAATCCCAGCTCACCCAGGAACAGGCGCAGATTGCTCAGACGCTCTTCCGAAGGCCCGTCGTGCACCCGGTAAAGCGCCGGAATCTTGTGCTTCTTGAGGAAGCGGGCCGTCGCCACATTGGCGCACAGCATGCACTCTTCGACAATCTTGTGGGCATCGTTCCGGTGCACCGGAACAATTTCCTCAATCTTGCGCTGGGCATCGAAAACAATCTTGGTTTCCGTGGTCTCGAAATCAATGGCCCCACGCTCGGTGCGAGCCTTTCGCAACAACTTGTAGAGGTCATACAGGTTGTGCAGATGCGGCAGCAGATCCGCATAGTGGGCGCTGAGTTTGTAGCCCTGCTCCGTATCCGGATGCTCCAGCATGGCACTGACCTTGTTGTAGGTCAGCCGGGCATGGCTGCGCATTACGGCCTGATAGAAGGTGTAGCCGCTGATGTTACCGGCGGCACTGATGGTCATGTCGGCCACCATGCACAGACGGTCGACATCCGGGTTCAGGGAACACAGGCCATTGGAGAGCTTCTCCGGCAGCATGGGCACCACGTGGTCCGGAAAATACACCGAGTTACCGCGCTGAATGGCCTCTTCATCCAGTGGCGACCCCGGGCGGACATAATGGGAGACATCAGCGATGGCCACCACCAACCGATAGCCACCACGGGGACGAGGCTCGCAGTAAATGGCATCATCGAAGTCACGAGCGCTCTCGTCGTCGATGGTCACCAGGCGCATGTTGCGGATATCCACCCGGTTTGCCTTGTCTTTCTCTGCCACTTCCGCGGGAATCGAGGCGGCCTGTTCACCGACCGCGGGCGGCCAGCTATGCGGGATTTCGTAGGAACGAATGGCCACATCGATTTCCATTCCCGGCGCCATGTGCTCGCCCAGAATCTCGATAACCTGGCCGGTGGGCTGGGTTCGAATCGTCGGCTGACGAATGATTTCCACCACAACATACTGGCCGTGAACCGCCTTACCCGCCTGCTCATCCGGAACCAGTATCTCGTGATTGATTCTGGCGTTCTCTGGCACTACGAAGGCGATGCCGCTTTCTTTAAAAAAGCGACCGACGATCTGGGAGGTGCGATGCTCCAGCACTTCTACAATCTTGCCTTCCCGGCGCCCGCGATCATCCACCTGATCCACCCGGGCGGCTACCCGGTCACCGTGGAATACCTGGCGCATCTGCCGGGCAGTCAGAAACAGGTCGGAGCCACCGTCATCGGGGATCAGAAACCCGAAACCATCACGATGTCCAACCACACGCCCGGTGACCAGATCCGCTTCCTCGATCGGCAGGAACGCATCACGGCGGTTACAGATCAACTGTCCATCACGGCACATCGCAATCAGACGACGGCGCAACGCTTCAATTCCTTCCGCAGACGTCTGCCCGAGCTCCTGACACAGGGTCTCGTGCGTGGCCGGCGCGCCCCGCTCTTTCAGATGTTGGAGAATGTACTCCCGACTCTGGATGGGGTTGTCATATTTCTGGGCCTCACGCTGGGCATGAGGGTCACTTTGTTTGTTCTTCCTGGAAACCATTCGGATCCTTTCTGTCTCACCGCAAACCGTGCGGCATCATTCATGTTTGATGCAGTATAACGTTGGGATGGGAATGCTGCCTAACAAGGGCGCCAATATAGGCACAAATACCCTGAAATCGTCAGACTCTGCCGCCGAAACTTTTTTGAAAAAAATGTTTGACAGCACCTGAACGAATCATTAAAGTACGCGCCATTGGTTGAGGGGCAACTCCTCACCACTGGCAGAAACGCTAGGTTTTCAATAAACTATACGCGAATCTGCAAATCACCTGCCGAGGTGGTGAAATTGGTAGACACGCTAGCTTCAGGTGCTAGTGGGGGCAACCCCGTGGAGGTTCAAGTCCTCTCCTCGGCACCATTTTCTTCCCCAGAAAATGGCCTAAGAAATTAAAAATCCCGAAAAAATCAGCAGCATCTGACGTCGAACTCGCCGTATTTACGCCGAGCATTTTGTGCTGTCTGGAAGGACGACAGACAGAACATCCATCGCCCTTTCCGCAAACCGCCTTACTCCGACAGCCTGTCCAACAGATAGTCCGAGAGGCTCTGGTACTCGTACTCCACTGTGGAATACGCCCGGCCCGGCCGGTCGAGAGGACCGTCACCGCAATCGGATGTGGCGACGAAATCGACCAGATACGCCGTCTTGAGCAGGTTCGGACGCTGCATATCCAGCTCTTCGCTGTTCAGTGCGTCGTAAAACAGCTGCCACTGGAACGCCCCGTTCGCAGAATCCACTTCTGGCCTATTTGCGGTCGCCCGATCCAGGAACGGGAACCGGAGCAAGCGGGCAAAAGAGACGCCATTGCGATCATCAATATCGTATTCATAGGCGCCGGCCCCGAAAAGATCGGAAGCGGCAACGTCACTGGTAAATGAGAAGGGAAACAGCCGGGTCGCATACTGGCCGTTGCGCTCGGTATCGTTAGGCGCAACACCCTGGGGCGCGCAGGAGGCTCCACCACCTGCAAACTGAACGGCTGCTTCCAGGCCACCGCCCGCGGTCAGCCGATACCCACTGACCAGATCCCGTGGCGACTGCTCGCCATCCAGAATGTCCGCTGGCGAATTGGCTACCTCTAACGTCAGCACGCGATCATCAGCCCTACCGGGCACGGACTCCACCAGAGTCCCGGCCTGCCCATCCCAAACCCAGCTGATGTCACCGATACCATCCAGCTCGGTTCCCCCTGGCGTTACCCCGAGCGTCTGCTCATGGCACGTAGTGACGGTATCAAGACTGGCCGTGCCATTCTCCCAGGCAAACTCCAGACGCTCGTGCACGCCCTCCTCGTCGTACCAGACGGCACTTTGGGGCGAAAGGGAGGAAGATGGCAGCCACTGGGTCTTCAAATTGGTCATATAGCCATCGGCCTGAAACAAACGGGCCATCTCTGGCAATGAAATACCCAGGCAGCCCCGACTGGATACAGCCAGCAGCCTGCCACCTTCACTGTATTCAAAAGACAGCTCAGCCGAGGCACCGAGGTCAGAGGTATTGGTAGGCAGTACGTCTGATCGGGTTGGCCGTGCCGAAATCCGCTGACTCACCAGAAGCCTGGGATTGCTTACTTCCACATCAACATCCGGCAGTACCAGCGTATCGGTATCCACATTGCCGTAGTTGCCACCGGACGCAGCGGCATCGACAATGGCAATAACCTCATCAACGTTCTGCACCACCGAATAACCAAGCAGGTACACCCCGTCACGCGGTAACAGGCTGGCTTCGCTGCCGTCACTGCCATTCCCTGCCAGGTAATCGTTGTAGCCATCAGGAATCTGGCTGGCCATGAACCGCGCCAACGCCCGGGCATAGGCGTGAGCCCGGTCATCATTGGCAAGAATATAGTCCTTCCACAGGTTGATACCGTCCAGATCAGCGAACCGGTTATCCGGAATCGGATTTTCAGCATTCCACTGGCCGGCCAGGCTCCGGAAACGGGCCAGCGTAGTCAGGGGGGTAATATTGGTTACGCCGGGGCTGGCTGACATCAAAAACGCCCGGCTGACCGCCTCATCGCCGTAGCTTCGCTCCTCCAGGGTCTGCCCGGGAATGGCGAGGGCATAAAGCGGATAATCCCTGGGGTCCAGGTTTGCGCCGATCGATGGCGGAACATCCAGTGCGGAAACGTCCATGGAAAACCGCCCGCCGGGACCGCTCATCACGGTTGGCTCGCCATTCTCCAGAACGTGGGTATTACCGCTGTCCAGCTCAATCTCCACCGGCCCTGCGGTGTACTGGCCATTGTCGTCAAGATCCAGCCAGACCCGGGCATTGTTGAGGTATCCGTCGATCACACGCCCCTGGTAGGGCGCCCGCTCGCTGTAGGTAACACCATCGAACTCCCGGCCATCAACCGGCAGGTCATCGGATTCATCGCCACAGCCGGCGATCGCAAGTGACAGCAGAGGAACGGTAACACTGATCAGACGTTTCATCGCGGCAACCATTTATCCTTGTTAGAGGTTGTGCCGCTACTTTAGGAGATGTGCCGCCGGGAGACCTTGACAGGCTTGGCAAATTGTAAAGTTTGGTAACGAGCAGGCCCCGGAATGTGCCGGGGCCTGCAAATCGGGACAATTCGTCAGAACGACCGCGCCACGATTTCTTTCATGATTTCGTTGGTGCCGGCGTAGATCCGCTGCACGCGCGAATCGGCCCACGCCCGGGCAATCGGGTACTCCCACATGTAGCCATAGCCACCGTGCAGCTGAACGCATTCGTCCATCACCTTGCACTGCAGGTCGGTGGTGTGCTGCTTGAGCATGGCCGCCGTCGGGATATCCAGCTTCTTGTCCAGGTGCAGCTCCAGGCAGCGGTCTGTAAAGACACGGGCTGCCGTGATTTCGGCTTTCAGCTCGGCCAGTTTGAAACGGGTGTTCTGGAACGCGATGACCGGTTTACCGAAGGCTTTGCGTTCTTTCACGTAATCCAGGGTCCACTGCCAGGCGGCCTCGGCGGCAGCGACGGCGGTCAGGGCCACCTGCAAGCGCTCCGCCGGCAACTCCTGCATCAGCTGGAAGAAGCCCTGCCCTTCCATGCTGCCCAACAGGTTGTCTGCCGGTACTTTCACATCCTGGAAGAACAGCTCGGAGGTATCCTGAGCCTTCATGCCCACCTTGTTCAGGTTCTGACCTTTTTCAAAGCCCTCCCAGGCGGTTTCGACCAGCAACAAGCTGGTACCCTTGGCGCCTTCTTTGGGGTCGGTCTTGGCAACGACAATCACCAGATCCGCCAGTTGGCCGTTGGTGATAAAGGTCTTGGAGCCATTCAGAATGTAGTGGTCGCCCTGGCGAATCGCGGTGGTTTTTACGCCCTGCAAGTCGGAACCCGCGCCCGGTTCAGTCATGGCGATGGCGGTGATCATTTCACCTGAAGCCATTTTCGGCAGATACTTCTGCTTCTGCTCTTCCGAGCCGTAGTTCAGGATGTAGGGCGCCACGATGTCGGAGTGCAGCCCCCAGCCAATGCCGGACAATCCCGCCCGGGAGATTTCTTCCATAATCACGGCGGAGTAACGGAAATCGGCACCAACACCACCGTACTCTTCCGGAAGCATCGGACACAGGAAGCCCAGCTCACCTGCTTTCTGCCAGAGCTCGCGGCTGACCTGACCATCTTTTTCCCATTGGTCATGATACGGAGCCGCTTCCTGCTCCAGAAACTTGCGAACGGAGTCCCGGAAGCCTTCAAGATCGGCGTCGAAAAGAGTACGTGGAATCATTGCTGAACCTCGGTAAACGGGTTGGTTTATCGTTGTGTTCAGCAAGTCTGTGGCGGGGCGGGGTTTCGCTCAATGGTGAAAACCATCAATCGCTTTGGCCAAAACCATCGCCCCGGAACGGATCAGTTGGCTTTCTTTTCGCCCCAGCGGGGTACCAGGGTTTGCGGAAGATCCAGATGGTCGAGAATCCGGGCCACCATAAAATCGACCAGATCATCTACCGACTGCGGGTTGTGATAGAACCCGGGGCTCGCCGGCATCATCACCGCGCCCATGCGGGTGAGCTTGAGCATGTTTTCCAGGTGCACTTCGGAATACGGCGTCTCCCGTAACACCAGAATCAGCTTGCGGCGCTCCTTCAGGGCCACATCGCCGGCGCGCTCGATCAGGTTATTGCTGGCCCCGGTCGCCAGAGCCGAGAGCGTGCCAGTGCTGCAGGGGCATATCACCAGCGGCGCCTTCTCGCCGGAACCGGAAGCCGGTGGAGAAAACCACTCCTCCCGGCCAAAGACCTGTACCTGACCGGGCTGCGCACCGGCGAAGTCCGACAAGGCCTCTGCCATGGCAGGCGTGGAACCCGGCAGCCGAAAATCGGTTTCAGTCGCGATCACCACCTGGGCCGCCTTACTGATCATCATGTTCACACGGCAACCGTTGGCTACCAGGCACTGCAACAGACGAAGCCCGTACTGGGCTCCGGACGCGCCGGTAAACGCCAGATTAACAACCGGTGATTGTTCAGCCACGACGCTTCTCCAGTTCCGCCACCAGTTTCCGATGAATGCCGCCAAAACCGCCATTACTCATGATCACGATATGACAGGTCTCTGGCAGTCCCTCCAGCGCCTTCTCAATCAGTTCCTCCACCGACGCCTCCACCCTGTGATGATCCAGCTCACCATGTTCCGCCTGCCAGCTCCCCACCAGTTCCGGCAACCAGTCCATATCACTGAGATTACCCCAAAGCACCCGATCCGCCAGTGCGGCACTCGGGATCAGCGTCTGCTTGTGCACACCCTGCTTCATGGTATTGGAGCGGGGTTCGATAATGGCCAGGATGGGCTCATCTCCCACCCGATTGCGCAATCCCTCCAGGGTAGACGCAATCGCGGTTGGATGATGGGCAAAGTCGTCGTATACGCGCACACCGCCGATTTCGCCCACCAGCTCCATTCTGCGCTTCACTCCAGAGAACCGGCACAACGCCGCCACCGCATGGTCAGGCGTAACGCCCACATGACGGGCAGCGGCAATCGCCGACAGGGCATTACGCACATTGTGCAAACCGGTCAGCCCCCATTTCAGGGTCGCAACCGGCTGCTCATGGTGGATAACCATGAAGCGGCTGCCATCCTCAGCCAGAAGCTCAGCCCGCCAGTCCGCCGTGCGGCTGATCTCGCTGCCGATAGCCGTATCCTGCACCGGGCTCCAGCACCCCATCTCCAGGGCATTATCCAGGTGGCTGTCCAGGGCAGGTCGAATGATCAGGCCCTGAGACGGTACGGTACGCACAAGGTGGTGGAACTGACGCTCGATGGCTTCCACGTTTTCGAAAATGTCGGCGTGGTCGAATTCCAGATTGTTCAGAATCAGGGTATTCGGGCGGTAGTGGATGAACTTGGAGCGCTTGTCAAAGAACGCGCTGTCGTACTCATCCGCCTCGATCACAAAGAAATCACTGCTGCCCAGCCGGGCAGACACCGGAAAGTCCTGGGGCACACCGCCTATCAGGTAACCGGCATCAAAGCCGGCCTGGTCGAGAATCCACAGCAACATGGCCGTTGTGGTGGTTTTGCCATGGGTACCGGCTACGGCCATCACCCAACGGTGGCGCAGGACCTCCCGGGCAAGCCATTCAGGGCCAGACATATAATCAATGCGCCGGTTGAGCACTGCTTCCACTTCCGGGTTACCCCGGGACATGGCATTTCCGATCAGCACCAGATCCGGTTTCGGCTCCAGGTTCTCGGGCCGGTAACCTTCTGTCAACGCAATGCCCTGGGCCTCCAGCTGAGTACTCATGGGAGGGTAAACGCCCTGGTCCGAACCGGTCACCTTATGCCCCAGCTCCCGGGCGATCACCGCCAGACTGCCCATGAACGTGCCGCAAATGCCCAGAATATGTATATGCATTAAGGTTGTGCCTCCGGTTTGAAACCTGCCAAGCCTCTACCATACTTTCTGCGCGGTCAAGAGCCGGCATATGCTCATGAAAAACCGCGGTGTTTGGCGTATCATCTGCGCCATCGTTGAACCAGCAGGAGGCTTCAGCCCGAGATGGCTATCAAGAACGCATTTTATGCCCAGTCTGGCGGGGTCACCGCCGTTATCAATGCCAGTGCTTGCGGTGTTATCCAGACCGCACGCAAACATCCGGACCAGATCGGCAAGGTCTATGCCGGCCGTAATGGCATCATCGGCGCGTTGAAAGAAGAGCTGATTGACACCAGCCTGGAATCTGACGACGCCATCCAGGCCCTGATCCACACGCCGGGCGGGGCTTTCGGCTCCTGCCGATACAAGCTCAAGAATATTTCCGAGAACCAGCGCGAATACGAGCGCCTGATTGAAGTGTTCCGGGCCCACGACATAGGCTACTTTTTCTACAACGGCGGCGGTGATTCCCAGGATACCGCCTACAAGGTCTCCCAGCTGGCCGACCGCATGGGTTACCCGATCACCTGCATCGGCGTGCCCAAGACCGTCGATAACGACCTGCCCTTCACCGACTGCTGCCCCGGCTTTGGCTCCGTGGCCAAGTACATTGCCACGTCCACCCTGGAAGCCAGCCTGGATATCAAGTCCATGTGTGAAACGTCCACCAAGGTCTTCATTCTGGAAGTGATGGGACGCCACGCCGGCTGGATTGCAGCCTCCGGTGGGCTGGCCGGACAGGGCGAGGGCGAACCGCCCCACATCATCCTGTTCCCGGAAATTCCGTTCAACCGGGAGAAATTCCTGGAGCGGGTGGATCAGTGCGTGAAGGACTATGGCTACTGTGTGGTGGTGGCGTCTGAAGGTGCCCAGTACGAAGACGGTCGCTTCGTTGCCGATGCCGGTGCCAAGGACGCCTTCGGCCACACCCAGCTCGGTGGCGTTGCACCGGCGCTGGCAAATATGGTGAAACAGGCCCTTGGCCACAAATACCACTGGGCGGTGGCAGACTATCTGCAGCGTGCAGCCAGACACATTGCCTCCGCCACCGATGTGGAGCAGGCCTATGCGGTTGGCAAGGCTGCTGTGGAAATGGCCCTGGCGGGCAAACAGGCGCTGATGCCCACCATCGTGCGGGATCAGGCCAAGCCTTATCGCTGGTCAATCGGCGAGGCCAATCTCTGCGAGGTGGCCAACCAGGAAAAGAAAATGCCGATCCACTACATCACGGACAACGGCTTTGGTATCACCCAGGATTGCCGGGATTACCTGCAGCCGCTGATTGCCGGTGAAAGTTTCCCGCCGTTTGACGACGGCCTGCCCAGGGTTGCCAAGCTGAAGAACCAGCTGGTGGAGAAGAAACTGCGGACCGAGTTCGAACTCTGATCCTGCCCTGCAGCCCTACAAAAAAGCCCGGCCAAAATTGCCGGGCTTTTTTTAACGCTACAAACGGCTGCGACCTAACTGGCCGTTTGTGCCTCATGGCGACGGACATACGCCGAGAAATCGTCGAAGCCACCCACATACTCGGAACCCACCAGAATCTGGGGCACCGTGTAGACCGGATGACCGATACGGTCGGCAATATCCTGTTTGCTCATGCCTTTCTCGATCATGTCCACCCACACGTAGGGGATGTTTCTGGATTCACACAGGTCCCTTGCCCGAACGCAAAAACCACAGCTTGAACGGCCATAAATCGTGACCTGCTCCATACAAACCTCCTGACTCAAAGGGTAGTGAGTGGCTGGCACTCTTCGCATCTATAGTGTCGCAATGATGGCATGGCGAGCACCAATTGAAAATTGATCCTCGCCATGATCATGATAGTAGCTGACGATACCGATATCGCCTTGAGAAGGGGCAGCCTCAGGTTTTCAGGCGACCCAGTTCACGGTCGAGCACCTGGACCTGGCCATCGAGTGCATCGCCACTCTGCCGGACCCGTTGCGCCAATTCCCGCAGGTCGTTGGCCGCATCACCAATGTGGGTCAGGTTCCGGTTAATTTCCTCGCTCACCGAGCTCTGCTCCTCAGCGGCGGTGGCCACCTGGGTCACGTGCTCAACAATAGTGGCGATACGTTCAACCACCGTCGCCAGCGAGTGGCTGGCTTCCCGGGTACCCTCTACCGCGCTGGTGGCCCGCTCGACACCGGTTCCAATGACCGTTACCGCACCGTCCACGTCGCCTTTCAGGCGCTCGATCATTCCACTGATCTCATCCGTAGATTCACGGGTTCGGGACGCCAGCGTGCGAACTTCATCGGCCACCACCGCAAAGCCACGCCCCTGTTCTCCGGCCCGGGCAGCCTCGATAGCCGCATTCAGTGCCAGCAGATTGGTCTGCTCGGCAATGCCACGGATCACTTCCAGAATCCGATTAATTTCCTCACTGCGCTGGGCAACATGGCCAATGGCCGAGCTGGCCTGATCCATATCGCCGGCCAGTGCATCCACACCCCGCAACGCCGTACCCAGTGTGTCCTGGGTAAACTTGATGCCGTCCCGGGCCGCCCGGGCATTATCTGCTGCCTCGCCAGCAAAGCCGGCCACTTCCCCGGCCGCCGCGGACATTTCATTCATGGCGGTCACGACGCTGTCGATATCCTGGTGCTGGCGGGCGGTCTGCTCATCGGTATCCCGTGCAATGACGCCAACATCCGAGGCCTGCCCCCGAACCTGGGCATTCACGTCTTTCAGGTCGTTGATCATTTCCCTCAGACGGGCCAGGAAGGCATTGAAGCCGCCCGCCAGGTCAATCAACTCGGCATGGGTGTCAATATCCAGTTCACGGGTAAGATCGCCCTCGGCACTGGCCAGATTGCGCATGCGCTTCCGGATCTCGTCCAGGGGCCGGGTAACCGAGCGCACCAGCAACACCAACACAGCAATCGCAAGTACGACCACCACAATGCCCACCACGGTCTGGCGGGTGGCAGTGCTGGTTACTTCGTCTGACAGCAACGCCGTTATTTCATTCACACTGGCCAGAGCCGTATCACGGGGCAGTTCGATCAACAGCGACCACTCGGCGCCCGGCAACGCCACCTTGATGGGATAGGACACGGCAAGAATCTCACCATTGTCGAAACTGCCCCCGTTGCGGTGCAGCGATGTAAACTCGCCGGCCAAATCCGGCAGAGCTTCCCTCAGCGGCCGCCCCAGTTGCTCCTGATAATGACTGGAAGCCGCAATCAGGCCTTTCTCGCTCAACAATGTCACCCGTGACTGGCCGTCAAAGAGTTCCTCGCTGACACCGGCAATGGTCGACTGCAGTGTCGACAGATTGATATCGGCACCCACCACCCCGGCAAACTCGCCGTTGTTAATCACCGGCACCACCAGGCTGGTCATCAGCTCGGAGTAGCCCTCTTCAACCTCGTACTCATAGGGCTCCATCAGACAGGGCTTCAGGGAATCACGGGAACACAGGTACCATTCGGCCTCACGGATTCCGAACTCATTGCGGTTTTCCAGGTATTTGGTGGCAGGGTCTTCGGTCCTGCTGAATACCACGTCGCCAGCCGGGTCCCGATAGTAGTAGATCTCCAGGGTACCCTCATCACTGCTGTGTTCTTCCACGCCGCCGGTAAAGTAGATGTCCTGACCGTCATAACCATCCGGCTCAAACTGGGCATAAATCGAACTCAGGTGCTTCTGTTCCTCGAGCACAGCCCCAATGTTTTCCTGAAGGTCGCGCCGGCTGATCCTTCCGGAGCTGTCCGCTTCGATATTTCGGGTAATCAGGCTGCGAACCACCTCCGGGGTCTGGTAGGCGGTTTCGAATACCCCGGTCACCAGCTCACCGTATTTCCCTGCGGTAGCGCTAAGCTGATCCATGACGATACTTTGTACCGTGCCCCGGGTTTCCCGGGTCAGCCGTTCCTCCATGGAACTGAGGGAAAGCTGGGCGGTGATGACAATACTCACCCCCATGGTCAGCAGCAGTGCAATCACCAGGGCGTAGAGTTTTACGCGCAGAGAGAGTTGTTTCATGTACATCGAAACCTTTTTCTGTGAGGCTTAACCAACATCCTAGAGCATGGAGGCGTTTTTGGCCTACCTGACCCTGTTCCTGACATCTTTTGCCGCGGCAACGCTGCTGCCTGCGTATTCGGAAATACTGCTTGGCACTCTGGTCAGTCAGAATTACCCGCTGTTCTGGTTGTGGCTATGGGCAACCATGGGCAATACCCTGGGGTCAGTGGTTAACGGGCTTATCGGCCGGCAAGTGGATCGCTTTAAGCACAAACGCTGGTTTCCCGTCAGTGAACTGCAATTACACAAGGCGCGAAACCGGTTCAATCGCTATGGGCAGTGGTCGCTGCTGCTGGGCTGGCTACCCATCGGCGGCGATGCGCTGACTCTGGTGGGCGGCATTATGCGGGTCCCCTGGCTGAATTTTATTGTTCTGGTGGGGATTGGTAAGGGACTGCGCTATGCCTTCGTCATCTGGGTGGTGCTGACCGCGTCTGGCTAGGCAGCACCGCTCCCATAGAGGTATTTTCTCAACAAGTCCTCGCCGTTGAACTCGGAGTGCAACACCGCAATGAACGTGTAAACCCCGATCAGTTTTCGATTGAGGAACACGAATTCCTTGGGGGGTACACGAAAATAGCGGCTGATGGCAGACCTGGCGGCCTGCTTGGCCACTCTCGAGGGCAAATCGCTCTGTTTCCAGCGGTACTGGCCATGGCTGTTGACGGCATAATCCGGCCACTGACTGCGATCCTTCGCCAGGGGTTCCAGTACTGACATACAGACCTTGCCAAACTTGTCCAGCACCTCCGCCGGCCAGTCCCGGCTCATGAATCTGAGCTTGATTCCGCCCTCAACAACCTGCTCCAGATCTTCCTCATAGGAAGCCCTGATCATCTGGATGACCGGCTTCAGAAAGTCAGACGAGTAACTCTGCACGGCGCCAAAATCCAGCAGGACAATCCGGTCAGTTTCCGAATCACCACCCTGTTCGCCCGCAATACGAATCCGGTAGTTGCCGAAATTCGGGTCGGTCTGGATCTCACCCCATTCAAATAGTTCCCGGAAAAATAATTCCAGGGCTGCCTGGCCCAGGGCACTGCGTCGCTCCAGTGGCAATTCACGAACCGCCACTGAACTGACCGAATGGCCGTGCTCATAGGTCGAGGCAATAATATGATCCGTTGAAAATTCTGCCAGCACTCTTGGCACCACAAAGCGTGGATCATGGCTTAGCATCTGGCGGAACTTTTCGGTGGTACGGGCCTCCAGCCGGTAATCCACCTCCCGGTGCATCATTTCCCGGACTTCTTCCAGCCAGTCGTTGAATTCAGGGCCGAAGCTGACCAGCCGCGCCACTTTGAGCAGATGAGCCACAGCGTTCAGATCACTGTCGACGGCATCGGCAACACCGGGGTATTGTACTTTGAGCACAAGCTCCAACCCGTCGCTACGGCGCACCGCACGATGTACCTGGCCCAGTGACGCAGCTCCTATAGGCTCCGGGTCAATATCGAGTTCAGAAAGCCGGCTCTCCCCCAGTTCGGCTTTGAGCACCCGCTCGATGGCCGGCCACTCCAGAGAGGTGGTCTGGTCTTCCAGAGTGTGCAGCGCCTCAGTGACTTCTTCGGGGAGAAAATGCTCGCCGTATAGCGCCATGACCTGGCCGATCTTGACCACACTGCCCTTGAGCCGGCCAAGTTCGTCCACCAGAAACCGGGCCTGACTGGAGAGCATTGCCCGATGCCGCTGCTCCCGGGTTTCCTTGTTGCTGAACCAGTTAGTCGCCATATGGGACGCCATGCGCGTGCCTGCGAACAGTCCGGCTCTGGTCAGCGACAACCTGCGCTCAAAACTGCCGGTCTTGATACGGGAGACGGATTTTCCGGGTCGGCTGGAAGACATGAAAGACCTGTTTCTGTCAGGAAATGTGAATGCCTGCAATACATCTAACCATTATACGGATCTGCGCGCGCGACTACCTAACCCAGTCGTCGCGCCGGCGCTGCCCCTGCAGCCAATGTGTACAAACTTCGACCAATTTAAAAGAGTCCGTGACATCGGTTACGTTTTGACACAGTCACAGTTCACAAAGCGGTCTAGTATTGGCAAGCAGGGTTTCTGTGATATTTATCAACTACAACAACATCACTCACGCATGAATCAGCCCGCTTCAGAAACGCCAGACGCCGAACTGTCGCAGTTTCGCGTCAAAGGCGAGATACCGGTTCCGGCCCTGATCAACGGCCTCACCTGTGCGGCAGTGCCGTTGCTGGTGTTTTTTGCCTGGCGCTCATCCGGCCACGGTGACCCGCTGACCTCTCGACTGCTGCTGGCCTTTGCCGCCCTTCTGGCAATCAATGCGATCGTCTTTCTGAGCCTGGGCCACAAAACCCTCCAGCGTCGGGCATTCATTACCCTGATTATCGCTCTGTTTACCTACCTGGCCATCCAGGCGGTTGAAGACGGCTCGGCCATCATCTGGCTGTTCGCCTACCCCCCGATCATTTTCTATATTAGTGAAGCCCGGGTGGGCATACTGGCGTGCCTGGGCGGATGGCTGGCCGTGTTGTTCCTGTTCAGCCCATTGGGCGATGTGGTCTTTGACTCGCCCTACAGCACCAGCTTCCGGCTTTCCATGATCATCGTGCTGGCTTTCGAAATGGCCACTTGCTACATCCTCGACCAGAGCCGGCGGCGGAGCAAGCTCGGTTTGATCCGGCTGGCAGCGGAATTCGAGTACGCCGCCAAGCACGACGCTCTCACCAGCCTGGCCAATCGCCGCGAAGCGCTGGAACAACTGGAAACAGAATATCAGCGCTATCTGCGCAACGGACGCGCCTTCTCGGTTCTGCTGATGGATATCGACCTGTTCAAGAATGTGAACGATACCTACGGCCACCAGGCGGGCGACGACATGATTGTGGTGGTTGCCCGCACCGTGACCGGCCAGAGCCGCAAAGTGGACACGATCGCCCGCTGGGGCGGAGAAGAATTTCTGGTACTGCTACCGGAAACCGCCCTGGCTGAAGCCGCCGCTACGGCAGAGCGAATCCGTTCAGCTGTGGCGAGCCAGGCCATTGACTGCGCGGGCAAGCGAGTGACCGCCACCATCAGCATCGGCGTGGCCTGTATACAGGGGTCGGAGTCGATCGATCGCCTGCTGCAACGGGCCGATGAGGCGCTGTATCAGGCCAAGACGCTGGGGAGAAATCGCGTGTGTCAGGCTACTGAGGCGCTTCACCAGCCCTGACGTTGCTCCACCTGACAATGGCCCAGGCCTTCGACCAGCTCGCTCACCAGCCGGCGTTCCAGGTCATAGACCGAGGCTCCGGCCTCAAAATCACTGACTTGGCACATGGACATACCCGCGTAGCCACAAGGGTTGATTCGGGAGAAGGGTTCCATGTCCATGTTCACATTCAAAGCCAGGCCATGGAAGGAGCAGCCCCGGCGGACCCTCAAACCCAAGGACGCAATCTTGGCGCCATTCACATAGACACCCGGCGCATCTGACCGCGGTGCTGCTTCGATGCCGCCTTGGGCCAGGGTACGGACAATCGCCTGCTCAATGGCACTGACCAGGTTACGCACCCCGAGTTTACGCCGGGTCAGATCAATCAGCAGGTAGATCACCAACTGCCCGGGGCCGTGGTAGGTCACCTGACCACCACGATCCACCTGAATTACCGGAATGTCTCCTGGCAGAAGGATATGCTCGGCTTTGCCCGCCTGCCCCTGGGTAAACACCCTGGGATGCTCCAGGCACCAGAGCTCATCCACGGTGGCCTCGTCCCGGTTGGCGGTGAACGATTTCATCGCTTCCCAGGTTTCCATGTAGGGCTGTTGCCCCAGTGACCGCACGATGAGGTCAGCCACGGTTACAGCACCATGTGAACGCGGCCACTGGCCTTCAGTTCTTCAAACAGTGCTTTGAGCTGATCTTCACCGGTCGCCACAATTTTCAGCTGAACCGAAGAAAACCGGCCTTTACTGCTGTCGGTCACCGAGATGTCCGCTTCAGACAGTCCCGGGGCATGCTGCTCAACGACCTCCACCACAAATTCGGTGAAATCGGGCGCAGCATGGCCAATCACCTTGATGACGTAGTCACAGGGAAACTCGATTTTTGGTGCTTTCGGCTCAGTCATGCCGCACATTACTCCCGGCTAAGGCAAACAGCGCCTCAACCTCAGTTAAACAGTTGAACAAAAAACAGCTTGATGGCATCCCAGATGCGCTTGAACAAACCGCCTTCAGGCACTTCGGTAAGTGCCAGCACCGGCTCATCCACCAGGGTTTCACCATCCAGAACCACACGAACACGGCCCAGCTCATCTCCCACCTTAATGGGCGCTTTTATCACGGAATCAAGGTCGACCACCGATTCCAGTTTCTCGCGGGAGCCACGGGGAATGGTGACATAGATATCCTCCGGCATGCCTACCGACACCTCATCCGCCTGACCGCCCCACACTCTGGACGCCATCAGCTCCTGACCGGCACGGAACAGCCGCTCGGTTTCAAAGTAGCGGAAGCCGTAGTTGAGCATTTTCTGCACTTCCTGGGCCCGGGCCTCAGAGCTGCTGGTACCCATAACCGTAGCAATCAGCCGGGTCTCACCCCGCTTGGCCGACGCCACCAGGCAATAGCCGGCCTCTTCCGTGTGCCCGGTTTTCAAACCATCAACGCTGTCATCCCGCCACAGCAGGCTGTTTCGGTTGGGCTGACGAATATTGTTGTAGGTGAAGTGCTTCTGCGCATACAGCGGGTAGTTTTCCGGATAATCCTGGATAATATGCCGTGCCAGGACCGCAAGATCGTAGGCGGTTGAGAAATGGTCTGCGGAGGGCAGGCCAGTGGCGTTTTCGAAGTGGGTATCTTTCATGCCCAGCAGTTGCGCCTGCTGGTTCATGATGTCCACGAAAGCCCCTTCACTGCCGGCCACAAACTCGGCCAACGCCACAGACGCATCGTTGCCAGACTGGATAATCACACCCTTGAGCAGATCCTCAACGGACACCGAGGTGCCTTCCTGCACGAAGGTTCGGGACCCCTCTGTGCGCCAGGCCTTGACACTGATAGGTACCATATCCGACATGGAGATACGGCCTTCATCCAGCTCGCGCTCGACAATATAGGCCGTCATCATTTTGGTCAGACTCGCCGGTGGCAAACGCTCATTGCTATTGTGCTCCATGATCACACGACCACTGAGCGGATCCATCAATACCCAGGAGCTACCGGCAATCTGCGGCGGAGACGGAATCAGTACCGCCTGCGCCGAGGCCTGCCCGCTCATCAGCAACAGGGAAAAAACCAGAAACAGGGTTCGAGTTACAGTCTTGAAAGCCATGGATAGTTTCATTCGTCGTCAGATGCTTGTCTTATGTTGGTTCTGAACTCAGTCGGTTCAGTGCGAATCGGTCAGTACAATGGACTGCCGG
Source organism: Marinobacter sp. bablab_jr008 (assembly GCF_016464145.1). Classification (NCBI taxonomy): domain Bacteria; kingdom Pseudomonadati; phylum Pseudomonadota; class Gammaproteobacteria; order Pseudomonadales; family Marinobacteraceae; genus Marinobacter; species Marinobacter sp. bablab_jr008. Next base: position 68,850 of record NZ_JACDWW010000052.1, on the reverse strand, counting down.
AACCCTCTGGATTCCAGAAGGTTCTGAGCGTAGCGCGCGTCGCCCTCGCTCTTGAATGGCCCCACCTGAACCCGATGGAACCGGCCATTATCAGTGGTGATCTCCCGGACTCTCACAGGATTATCCAGCACTCCCAGCAGACGCTCACGCATGGCCTCAGCCGGATCCCGCTGACTGAATGCGCCGAGCTGGACAAACAGCCCCTCACCGGCGGCCAGCTCTGTTGTTCCGGAAGCCGGCGAGGCAACCACCGGAGCCTGGCCAGCGGCATCAAACGGCTTGCCAGCCAGAAACATGGCGCCGTCCGGACGCACCGTAATAGCAGCCACTTCAACCCTGGCGGTACCACGGGATTGATAGCCGAGCTTCTTGGCAGCGGCATAGGACAGATCGATCAGCCGATCCCCGTGGAAGGGGCCGCGATCGTTCACACGGACAATCACCGAACGGCCGTTATCGAGATTGGTCACTCGCGCGTAACCCGGAATCCGAAGGGATTTGTGTGCCGCCGACATGGCATACATGTCGAACACCTCACCGTTGGAGGTCTTGTGGCCGTGAAATTTCTCGCCATACCAGCTCGCGGTGCCGCGCTGCACGTAGCCGTCGTTACTGTCCATCACATGATAGCGCTTGCCCCAGACCGTATAGGGCGACTTGTTGCCAGCCGACCGTGGCTGCTCATATCGGGGTGTGGCATCGGCCAGGCCACTGGCGTCAAAACTGCCCGAAGGAGCCCGATCCTGCTTAATGGTGTAGCGTGACGAGTGGTCAACTTCAGGACTGCTGGCACAGCCGGCCAGCAAGGCAGCTAAAGCCAGTGCGGGAATCCGTTTGTCAGAGACCTTGACCATGTCTGTTCACTACCCCAAAACCTATGTATTGATACCGCCATTACTGACCAGCAACATTGTAACGGGTTCCCTTGTGTATACACCATTACCGGGCAGCCATCATTACTGGTTCAGGCGGTGATCATCCGGCGATGGGTGTGAATCGACATCAGCACGCCGAACGCCGCCATCAAAGTGACACTTGAGGTGCCGCCATAGCTGATCAACGGCAAAGGCACACCGACCACTGGCAACAGGCCGCTCACCATTCCGATGTTGACGAAGATATAGATAAAGAACGTCATCGTCAGCGCTCCGGCCACCAACCGGCTGAAGGAGTCCTGGGCGGTAACCGAGATATAGAGACAACGCAGGATAATCAGGAAGTACACCGTCAACAGCAGCAACATACCGATAAAACCGAACTCCTCTGCCAGCACCGCGACAATAAAGTCGGTGTGGCTTTCCGGCAAAAACTCCAGGTGTGACTGGGTACCCTGCAACCAGCCCTTGCCCTCCATACCGCCGGAACCGATCGCGGTTTTCGACTGGATAATGTTCCAGCCGGCTCCGAGCGGATCACTCTGAGGGTCCAACAGCGTCAATACCCGCTGCTTTTGATATTCCCGCATGACGAAGAACCACATCAGCGGGGCAGAAACCGAGACCATGGCGAGGAACGCGGCAATCAACTTCCAGCTGATACCGGCAAAAAACACCACGAAAATGCCGGCCATGCCGACCAGCAGGGAGGTACCGAGATCCGGTTGCTGGATGATCAGGAACATCGGCAGCAGAACGATCACCAGCCCCGTCATCACCCTCGGGAAGGTCGGTGGCAGGTAATAGCGAGACAGATACCAGGCTGCCATCATCGGCACCACCAGCTTCATGAACTCGGAAGGCTGAAACCGGGGCAGGCCAGGCAACGCCAGCCAGCGTTGCGCCCCTTTGGCACCGACACCCACCAACAACACGGCGACCAGCCCGATCAGCCCCAAGCCGTAGAGCCAGGGCGCCCATCGGCGAAAGACCGCCGGATCCAACTGAGCGAATACGAACATCACCACAAAGGCAACGCCCAGGCGAATACCCTGTGCCTTGACCACATCAATATTCCGGTCAGCACCACTGTAAAGCACAAAAAGGCCGCCACCGACGAGCAACAACAGAAGCCCCAGGAGAATCGGGTCCAGATGCAACGCTGACCAGATACTGCGATTGCGCCCCAGATCGCTGCTAGTCTGAGTGCTCCACAATTTGCTACCGGCCATCAGTTATCTCCCCCGGCCGCTCTGGAATCGCTGATTACAGGTTCCGCCTGCTCCGCCGGAAACTCCTCCAGCCAGGCATCAAACAAGGCCCGGGCAACCGGAGCCGCGGCGCCGCTGCCACTGCCACCATTTTCAACGATAACCGCCACTGCGATCTTGGGGTCATCCGCTGGCGCAAACCCGACAAACAGCGCGTGGTCCCGAAGTCGTTCCCTTATCTGCTCTTCGTCGTACTCCTCATCCTGACCAAGACTGAATACCTGGGCCGTGCCCGTTTTTCCAGCCATTCGGTAGCTTGCGCCTCGACCAGCGCTTCGCCCCGTCCCCCTGGCACCGTGCATCACTTCTTCCATGGTATCGACGACATATTCCCAATCGTCAGGATCCTTCAGTTCAAGCTGCTCATGCGTCTGCTCCGGGAGGAATTCCTCCACTGGACTGTCGCCATGAACATCCTTAAGCAACCTGGGTTCAACCCAGGCTCCGCGATTGGCAATCAATGCTGTAGCCGTTGCCAGTTGCATGGGCGTTGCCAGCAAAAAACCCTGTCCAATGCTCATGTTGACTGAGTCTCCGGGATACCAGGGTTCATTTCTCACGGCCCTTTTCCAGTCTGCGGTCGGCAACAACCCGGTCAAAGCACCGGACACATCCAGGGTGGCATCCTCACCAAAGCCGAACCGGGCCAGATAGGAAGACATGACATCCACCCCCATATCAACGCCCACTGCGTAAAAGTAAACATCATTGGATCTCGCCATGGAGTACTTCAGATCCACCCAGCCATCGCCAGAGCGATTCCAGTTCCGAAAGCGCCTCCCGCCCTCACGTAGCTGGAAGTATCCCGGGTCCCAGATTCTACGGTCTTTATCCGTTGCTCCGCTGTCCAGCGCTGCAACAGCCATCATGGGCTTGATGGTCGACGCAGGGGGGTACTGGCCCCGGAGCGCCCTGTTAAACAATGGCTTATCAATACTCTGACTCAATTCGCGATAATCATTGACGCTGATACCGGTCACAAACTTATTGGCATCAAAACCGGGCACACTGGCAAGCGCCAGAATCCCGCCGGTCTTGGGCTCGATAGCAATGATCGCACCTCGCCTGCCCTCCATCAGCTCATGCGCCCGGCGCTGGAGCCGCAAATCAAGATGGAGCTGGAGATCTTCGCCCGGAACAGGATTTACTCGCTCAAGCACCCGCAAGATCCGGCCGCGGGCGTTGGTTTCTACATGCTGGTAGCCCACCTGACCGTGAAGCGCCTCCTCGTAGAAACGTTCAATCCCGGATTTGCCGATGTAGTTGGTCCCCGCGTAATTGACCGGATCGATACGCTGGAGTTCGTCGCGATTGATACGGCCGACAAACCCCAGGGCATGGGCGGTCAGCTCGCTATGGGGATAGTAGCGAACCAGTTCGGCCTCAACTTCCACCCCCGGAAACTGATGTCGGTGCACTGCCATGCGGGCAATTTCGGCTTCGTCGAGATCGTAACTCAAGGGGATCGCCTGGAACGGACGCCGCGGCTCCCGCAGTCGGCGCTCGAACCGTTCCAGATCTTCATCGGCAATACTCAGAATGTCGCTCAGGCGCTCCAGGGTTGCGTCCATATCGCCAACGCGCTCCGGCACCACCGTCAGGCTGAATACCGGGCGATTCTCCGCCAGCAGAACGTTATTCCGGTCGTACACCAGACCTCGGGGTGGCGGTACCGACTGTACCTGAACCCGGTTTTTGTCAGACAGTGTGGTATAGATCTCGTGCTCAACGATCTGTAACTGGTACATCCGCGCCAGCAACCCGGTCATCAGCACCAGGACGAATACCAGCATCACCATGGCCCGGCGCTGGAACAGCCGGCGCTCCGCTGCGGTATTTTTCAGTTCGCCCCAGACCATGTCTGTTCCTAGGCCCGGTGGTAAGGGTGGTTACGGGTGATGGTCCAGGCCCGGTAGAGTTGCTCAGCCAAGAGGATTCTCACCAGAGGGTGGGGCAAGGTAAGAGGCGACAGTGACCATTGCTGATCCGCCCGCTGTCGACAGGCATCCGCCAGGCCGTCGGGGCCGCCGACCAGAAAAGCGACATCCCGGCCCTCCTGTTGCCAGTTTTCCAGCTGTGAGGCGAGTTTTTCCGTTGACCAGGGGCGCCCACCCACCTCCAGAGCCACCACGCGGTCACGGGTGCCTGCTGCAGACAGGATCGCGTCGCTTTCCCGCTGCATCAGCCGGGAGATGTCGGGATTTTTGCCCCGGTGGGCCATGGGGATTTCAGTCAGTTCAAGGGGCAACTCGGGCGGCATCCGGCGAGCGTAGTCGTTGTAACCCGCAGTGACCCAGTCGGGCATTTTCTGCCCCACACAGATCAGACGCAGGCGCATGACTACTCGCTGCCCGCAGCACCGAGATCCGGAGCATCACGCCAGAAGCGCTCCAGATCGTAGAACTCCCGGGTAGCAGGCATCATCACGTGAACAACCACGTCACCCAGATCAACCAGGATCCAGTCACTGCCGCCTTCACCTTCAACGTTGGATGCACGTACACCCTGCTCTTTGGCCTCGATCACCACCGAATCCGCGAGGGATTTCACATGTCGGTTGGAGGTACCGGATGCCAGAACCATAAAATCGGTCACGCTGGTGCGGTCGCGAACATCAATCACACTGATGTCCTGAGCCTTGATATTTTCCAGTGCGTTAACGACCAGATCTTTCAGTTGTTCAGCCTGCATAATTACCCTGTAGTACGGGTACTGGCCGGTATGGCCACCCGATCAATGATATTCAGACGCGATTGTAGCATCAAAGACGCCTGTGAATAACTCCTATTGGCCTTCAACGGGCCGGGCACCGTAGAGCCCCCAGGCGCGGATACTCCGGCAGACGTCATCCGGGGTGAGGTAGCGTGGCGACCGACCCGCTGCGATACGCCGTCGAATACCCGTGGCGGAAATGTCCAGCAACGGCGGCGCCAGCTCCAGTACCAGGCCCGCCGGCCGCGAATGCAGCTCCGACGCTGAACCCACACAGCGCTCTGCCACCAGCTGCGCTGCCTCGCTGCCCACCGGCAGTTCCGAGCCGGGGCGGCGCACTACCACGATATGGGCAAGCCCGGGGATCTCCTGCCACTCGCGCCAGCGGTCAAACGATGAGAAGGCATCGGTACCGACCACCATCACCAGAGGGCAATCCGGCCCCAGCTCGGCCCGAAGCTGGCGCAGTGTATCGGCAGTGTATGAGGCTCCGCCCCGGTGCACCTCTTGTTCGTCCAGCGCCAGCGCGGGCTCGCCAGCGATGGCCTGCCGGATCATCTCCAGACGCTGCGCTGAACTGGCTCCGGTGCTACCCCGATGCGGCGGGATATGGCTGGGCACCAGATGCACCTGGCTCACCTCCAGCGCCTCGGATACTTCCAGTGCCAGCCGGAGGTGACCGTGGTGAATCGGGTCAAAGGTGCCGCCGTAGATCACATGCATGGTGTCAGGTCCGGATATGGCCGTCACCGAACACCACGTACTTCTGTGAGGTAAGCCCTTCCAGACCGACCGGCCCACGGGCATGGATCTTATCGGTGGAAATACCAATCTCAGCGCCCAGGCCATACTCGAAGCCATCGGCAAATCGGGTTGAGGCATTGACCATGACAGAACTGGAATCCACCTCCGTCAGGAACCGACGGGCACGGGTGTAGTTTTCGGTGATAATGCTGTCGGTGTGCTGGGAGCTGTAGCGATTGATATGCTCAATGGCACCATCCAGTCCGTCAACCACCTTCACCGCCAGAATGGGGGCAAGGTATTCCGCGTGCCAGTCTTCCTCAGTGGCTTCGACAATATCTCCTAGAATGGCACAGGTGCGCCGGCACCCCCGCAACTCCACGGTTTTGCTTCGGAACTGTTCCGCCAGCAGCGGCAACAAGTCCTCCGCCACCTCGTCATCAACCAGCAGGGTTTCCATGGTATTGCAGGTCCCGTAACGCTGGGTTTTGGCATTAACCGCTACCTTCAGCGCCTTCTCCGGGTCGGCATGGCTGTCGATGTAAACATGACACACACCATCCAGATGCTTGATTACCGGCACGCGGGCGTCCCGACTGATACGCTCGATCAGGCCCTTACCGCCGCGAGGAACAATCACATCCACGAACTGAGGCATGGTAATCAGCTCACCCACAGCGGCCCTGTCGGTAGTGCTGACCACCTGGACTGCAGTTTCCGGCAACCCCGCCTCGCTCAGACCCTGTTTGAGACAACGGGCAATGGCCTGGTTGGAGTGGATCGCCTCGGAGCCGCCGCGCAGAATGGTCGCGTTGCCGGATTTCAGGCACAGACTGGCAGCCTCGACCGTGACATTGGGCCGCGACTCGTAAATGATACCGATTACCCCCAGCGGCACCCGCATCTTGCCTACCTGAATACCCGACGGGCGATAGGTCATATCGGTAATCACACCCACCGGGTCCGGGAGCGCAGCCACCTGGCGCAAACCCTCAATCATGGCATCGATGCGCTGAGAGGTAAGCTCCAGGCGATCCAGCATGGCACTGTCGAGTCCGTTTTCCCGGCCACGCTCCAGATCCTTGCTGTTAGCCGTGGCAAGCTCGGATCTGGCGGCGTCCAGGGCGGCGGCGGTGGCCAGAAGTGCCTGATTCCGCACGGCAGTGGAGGACCGGGCGACTTCCCGGGAAGCGGTCCTGGCCTGCTGGCCGAGCTCCGTCATGTAGGCTGCTACATCCATTGATTTACCCTTAATTCTGCAAGCTGATTCCAAAACGGGAGGGTTACTTTACCTTTCCCGTTTCAAGTCCGCACCCCAAACGACTATTATAGCGCTGCACAGGTTCAAATGGATGCGCCAGCAAAGGACAGACTCAATGCCCCAAACCGCCGAAAAATTTCTTCCCGGCAAGTTTTCCCGCAGCGGGTTTATTGCCTTTGGCCTGACCACCGGGTTCTGTCTGTTCATGGGGGAACTGCTGGCGGCAGTGGCAGCGGCAGCTGCAGCTGGTCTTTGCCTGGCGGGCACCCATCAGGGCAAAGCACATCAAAACGCCCCCTGGCCACAATTACGGGCATTCTTTCTGACAGCCCTCGTTCTGGCTCTGGCATCGGCCATCTGGCTGGGTCCCTGGCCACTCAGCCACTGGCTCTATGCCCTGCCGCTGGTACTGTTCGCCATGGCGCCGGTCTACCTGGCAGCCATTGTTACTGTCATCTTCATTTTCCTGGTGCTGGCCGGAACCCAGTGGGCGATAGCCCTCCCGGACCGGCACCAGATGATGACAGCACTGGTACTGACCACGCTCCTCGGGGCCATTCTGGTGTTCATGCGCGAGTACAAATCCCGGCAGCTTGCGCCCCTGCGCCGTACCGATGAGCTTACCCAGGCAGCCAGCCGGGAATACCTGTCAGCCGACCTGCACAAGGAAATACAGCGCAGCGAGCGGGAAGGCACCAACATGTCGGTGATGATGATCGGGCTGGATACTCACCTGAGCGACGTCGATCCGGACGAAGACATTCGCGCGATTCTGCCACGCATCGGCCGCTACCTGCACTCTCAGCTTCGGGATTTCGATACCTATTACCGGGTGGCCGACCTTCAGTTTCTTGTGATTCTCCCCGGCGCCAATACTGCCGAGGCAGCCCGCACTGCAGAACAGGTTCGCCGCGGCCTGTGCACGCTGATGGATTCGCACGGCCTTAAGCTTACGGTCAGTACCGGCGTGGCCGGGCTCAATATCGGCGACGATGCCGACAGCCTGCAACAGAGCGTTGCCAACGCCCTGCGGCGCGCCCAACAGCAGGGCGGTAACCGGACCCAGACCTACAGCAACCCGGTACCCCCAGAGGCCAGCGGACTGACTGAACCTTCCGGCAGGGAGGCAACGCAATGACCGAGACCCGACTCCGAACCTGGACCCACGCCTTTGGCTACGGCCTGGCGGCGCTGTTCACCGCCGCGCTGGCACTGCAGAACCTGCGTTACGGCTTTTACCAGCTGTTCTATCTGGCCCTGGCCATGACCGCCTTACTGGTTGCCGGCCTGGTCTATACCTGGCTATGCCGTCGCCAGCAGCTCTCCGCGCCCGGCCACCTGGTCATTCTCGCCGGCCTTAACAGTGGTCTGGTTGCAGCGGTACTGACAATGGATGCCCCGGGCATCAGCCACTGGGCCATGCCTTTGCTTTCGCTGAACCTGCTGATTTTGCCCCTGCGGCATGGACTAATGCTCTCAGCGATGCTGCTGGTGCCGGTGCTGGCTGTCACCTGGCTGTCGACATCCATAGACACTGCCCTGATGACGACAGCCGGCCTTATGGCACTGCTGGCAGTTACAGCCCTGTATATCTGGCACTACGACCATATGGCGCAATCGGCCCAGGATCTTGCCATTACCGACCCCGCCACCGGAGCCCATAACGCCCGTTTACTGGATGAGACACTGCAGAAGGAAATCAGTCGTGCCATTGCCACCGGCCACCCATTGTCGGTCGTCAGCCTGAACATCGACCATGCCGACGAAATTCACGACCTGCACGGCAAGGCCGGCCTGCAAACGCTGCTACGCGACGTTACAGGTACCCTGTTTGAAATCATCCGGGCCGGGGATTCGCTCTACAGCATCAACGGCTCGGAGTTTTTCCTGATCCTGCCGTTTACGCCGGAGGAAGGGGTCCGGGTCATCGCAGAGCGCATTCGCAGAACCCTCAGCGAACATGACTGGGCCCAGGTTGGCAAGATCTCGGTCAGCCTCGGCTGCACCACCCGGGGCAACGGCGACACCAGCACTCATTCATTGCGTGACCGCGCCGTCACCGCCATGCTCGAAGCCCGGAAGCGGGGTGCGGATTCTGCCTGGTTCAGCCCGGGAGAGCCCGTCAAGGCATGACCGCGACCTGGCTCACCGACGTTACTTCCTGGGTCGCCGCCAATCCGGGCTGGCTGATTGCCGCCCTGTTCCTGACCGCGCTGATAGAATCGCTGGCGGTGGCCGGCATCATCGTGCCCGGAGTGGCTTTACTGTTCGCATTTGCCGCGCTCGCCGGCAAGAGCGGCCTGCCCCTGTCCGACGCCCTGCTGTGGGCCGGCCTTGGCGCCGTGGCGGGGGATGCGATCAGCTTCGCCATCGGCCGCCTGTTCAAGGGGCGCCTGAATACCGTCTGGCCATTCAGTCGATACCCGGGGCTCATTGCCCGCGGAGAGAGCTTTTTTCGCGCCCACGGAGGAAAAAGCGTGGTCATCGGCCGTTTCGTTGGGCCGATACGCCCGGTCATTCCACTGATTGCCGGTGCGCTGACCATGTCCTGGCAGCGCTTTCTCACCTTCAATCTGCTATCAGCCACGGGCTGGGCCCTGGTGTATATCCTGCCGGGATTTTTCGTAGGCTCGGCTATGGGCAGCGAGATCAAACCCCCACCCCATTTCTATCTGGTACTTGCGATCAGTGGTGCGGCGCTGGTGGTTGTCTATCTGATTGTTTTGCGGATTCGGCTCGGCGTTGGTGAAGGGAGCTTGCTCTATCAATGGCTGGAATCCCGGATGAGTCAATACGACGCAACACACCGGTTCTGGCGTCTGTACAGCAGCGAGCGGCCGGCTCAGCAGGGGGAATTTCCTCTGCCCTCACTGCTAATGACGGCCACCTCGCTCGCATTGTTTCTTGGGCTGGCACAGTTGGTCGGAGTCAGTGATGAGCTGGCCTTTATGAACCAGCAAGTGCTGCAATGGTTCGGCGCTCTGCGCCAACCCCTGCTGGATCTTCCGATGGTAGCGTTCACCTTGCTGGGAGATCCCCCGGTCCTGTTCGCTGCCGCCGTGTTTGCCGTTCTGTTGCTGGCGTTCCGGGGCTACTACGCAGCCGCCATTCATATTGCCACTGCAGCAGCCATCACCGGGATCAGCGTTTGGCTGCTGAAAGCAGGTATCGGCATCAGCCGGCCAGATCAGGTGCTCTCGGCACCAAGCTCCGGCGCTTACCCCAGTGGGCATACGGCCGGTATGACCGTGCTGGTTACCCTGGCAGCCAGCTTCGTCGCGGGCGAAAACCGCAAACACCAGCGCTGGCAACATTACCTGTTTCTGTCACTACCCTTGCTGCCGGTAGCCCTGAGCCGACTGTATCTCGGCGTGCACTGGTTCACGGATGTGCTTGGAGGCCTGTTTCTGGGGCTCGCGATCACCGGTGCGACACGGGCCAGTTACAGCCGATATGACAGGGTGGCGCTGAGCCCGGACAGCTTGACCTGGGCCGCCGGAATCGGCTGGCTGGCTTTCGTGGCCATGTACATGATGGGTAACTGGGAAACTGCCGTGGTGAGTTACGCACCCCAGCTATAACCGTCAGCCGCCCTGTTCCAGCGCTTCCAGCAGCTGTTGCAGTCGGTCAAGCCGTTCAAGCGGATCCTGTAATTCCGCCAGCCGCTGTTTTTCCTGCTTATCCAGCGGCAGCAATTCGGTCAGCCTCCAGCCAATATGGCGGGCATCGTCATAATCCACATCCATTTCCAGATCCTTGACCACCGGATGCCGGAACAGTGCCCGCAAAACCGAGGGCAACTCATGGTAGCGTTCCGGCACGTCACTCTCGGCCTCGGCAATCAGGCACTCCACATCGCCGACATTGAGACCATCCTCCTGCTGCCAGCTACGGATGACGGAAACCTTGTAATCGCCCTCAACGGTGATACCCAGCAAACCGTTATCCAGTTGCTGGAAGTCAATGATCCGGACGTAGGTGCCGATGTCGTAGAACGAGGCCCGGGCTTCGGTCTCGGCCCCTTCCCGCAACAAAACCACCACAAAGCCGCGATCCTCCTTCAGGCAGCGGGTGAGCATGTCGATATAACGGGGTTCAAACAGCTGCAGGGGGATTCGCCCCCCGGGCAGGATGATTGAATTCAATGGAAACAGCGGTACGTTCATAAGTTTTTCAGTCACTACCGGCCAGGCTCCTGCTGCGGCTTGGTCTATCGAATCGAAAGAAGCTTCTGCACTTCATCCACCCGTTCCCGGGCCTCACTCAGCAGTTGCAGACTTCTGGAAGCATTCAGTTCCAGCTCGCCCAGCCGGCGCCATGCCGGCACCTGATCAAAGGCTGGAAGCCCCTCATTCTGGCTGGAGCCAATCATCGAATGCAGTTGGGCAACAATCACCACATCAACCAGTTGGGGCGCAGTTTCCCGGCACTCATGATGCCAGTCTTCCGCATGGCGCACCGCCTCCACGAAGGCTTTCGGGAACGCCCAGTTCTCAAGTACCGCGCACCCGACATCGGCGCGGAGTTCGTCGATGGCATGGTGCAGGTTTCTGTCATCGGCGAACAGATTGACGTGGTGCTCGGCCTGCACCAGCACAGGAACCACACCGATATCATGCAGTAACCCCGCCAGTAAGGCTTCCTCAGGATCAATGCGTGTGGCGTGGTCCGCCAGCACCCAGCACAGCGCTGCCACCTCCCGGGAATGGCGCCATAGCTGCTCCATTTCTTTCTGCAATGCCGCCCGACGGGTCTTGAACACCTCGCGCATGGCGAACACCGTCACTAATTGCCGGGTGGTACGCATGCCCAGCCGAACCACAGCCTCACGCACATTGCGGACATCGCTGAAACCGCGATAGAGCGGACTGTTGCAGGAACGTACCAGCTTGGCCGCCATGGCCGGGTCTGCCGACACCGCGGAAGCGACCTCGGTGGCCGACGAGTCCTCCCGGTCCACCACCCGCCGGACTTTCCAGGCCACATCCGGCACACTCGGCAACTGGACTTGATTGGACCGCAGCTCAGAGTAGAACTCCATCAACAGATGGTGCTCTTCGCTCTGGTCTTCGTCGTGATCCGACGAGTCCATTTCCACCTGGGAAATGGGCGCCGCCCGCAGCATCTGGTTCAGCACTTCCTGCTCGATCACCAGAAACTCGCAGGGTTTGACCGCAGTAACGTCATACATCCGGGGCTGCAGGCGGGCTACTGGATTGAGGGCTTTGTCGGTCTCAGCCTCAATGGTCGACTTACGACCATCAACCGATTGCAGCTCCACGGCGCCGGAAATCAGAAAATAATCCAGCCCATCCCGAACGCCCCGTTCCATGACCCTCTGCCCTGGTCCATGGGTTCTGCGCTCAGCCCGGCTGGCCAACAGCACAAGCTGATCGTCAGTCAGACGGCCCAAAGGCTGAAAACTTTTAAGACGACGTAACGGCAGGCTTTCCTGGCCGCCCATAGGCAGACTCCCCTGAACTGCTGGATAAAAAACGGGCATTACATGTTACGTATTGTAATCACCACTCGGGAAAACAGCCATGCGAGCGGCGTCGAATCTGTTATCCTCTGGTCTTTAACTTTATCCGATAACCTAGGGAGAGAACCGCCTACCATGCCCCAGTATCGTTCCCACACCTCTACTGCCGGCCGCAATATGGCCGGTGCCCGCGCCCTCTGGCGTGCCACCGGCATGAAGAACGAGGACTTCGGCAAACCCATCATCGCCGTTGCCAACTCCTTCACCCAGTTTGTGCCCGGGCACGTTCACCTGAAAGACCTGGGCCAGCTGGTTTGCCGCGAGATCGAAGCGGCCGGCGGTGTTGCCAAAGAGTTCAACACCATTGCTGTGGATGATGGTATCGCCATGGGACACGATGGCATGCTTTACTCCCTGCCGTCGCGGGAAATCATCGCCGACTCGGTGGAATACATGGCCAACGCCCACTGCGCCGATGCGCTGGTGTGCATCTCCAATTGCGACAAGATTACCCCGGGCATGCTAATGGCCGCCATGCGCCTGAACGTTCCCACCATTTTTGTTTCCGGCGGCCCGATGGAAGCCGGAAAAACCAAGCTTTCTGAACACAAGCTCGACCTGGTGGATGCCATGGTCATCGCCGCCGATCCAACGGCGACCGATGAGATGGTCGAGGAATACGAACGCAGCGCCTGCCCTACGTGCGGTTCCTGCTCCGGCATGTTCACCGCCAATTCCATGAACTGTCTGACCGAAGCCATCGGCCTGGCCCTGCCCGGTAATGGCTCCATGCTGGCCACCCATGCCGACCGGGAACAGCTGTTCCTGAAAGCCGGTCGCCAGATTGTGGAGAATGCCAAACGCTATTACGAGCAGAACGATGCCAGCGTTCTGCCGCGCAGCATCGCCTCCGTGGAAGCATTCGAGAACGCCATGACCATGGACATTGCCATGGGCGGCTCCACCAACACCATCCTGCACCTGTTGGCTGCGGCCCAGGAGGGCGGTATTGAATTCTCCATGGCCGATATCGATCGCTTGTCCCGCAAGGTTCCGCAGCTGTGTAAGGTTGCTCCCAACTCCCCCAAGTACCACATGGAAGACGTGCACCGCGCCGGCGGCATCATGGGCATTCTGGGTGAACTGGAGCGCGGCGGTCTGATCAACGTCGACCTGCCCACGGCTCACAGCAAAACCATGCGTGAAGCCCTGGAAACCTGGGACATCATGCGCTCGCCAACACCCGAAGTGATCGAATTCTACAAAGCCGGCCCCGCCGGTATTCCGACTCAGACAGCCTTCAGCCAGAGCACCCGCTGGCCAAGCCTCGATGGCGACCGTGAAGACGGCTGCATCCGCTCCGTGGAACACGCTTATTCTTCAGAAGGCGGTCTGGCGGTACTGTATGGCAATATCGCCCAGGATGGCTGCGTGGTGAAAACCGCGGGCGTTGATGAAAGCATCTACGTCTTCGAGGGCAAGGCCCGGGTCTTCGAAAGCCAGGATTCCGCCGTGGCCGGCATTCTGGGTGACGAGGTCAAGGCCGGTGATGTGGTGATCATTCGGTACGAAGGGCCCAAAGGCGGTCCAGGAATGCAGGAAATGCTCTACCCGACCAGCTACCTGAAATCCAAGGGGCTGGGCAAGGACTGTGCACTGCTGACCGATGGCCGGTTCTCCGGCGGCACTTCAGGACTCTCCATCGGCCATGCTTCGCCGGAAGCTGCTGCCGGTGGCGCGATTGGTCTGATTGAGGATGGCGATACCATTCTGATCGACATCCCCAACAGATCTATCAATGTTCAGGTCAGTAAGGAAGAACTGGCACAGCGACGGGAAGCACGCGACGCCAGGGGCTGGAAACCGGAGTTACCGAGGGACCGGAAGGTATCCGCCGCCCTCAAAGCCTACGCACTGCTGGCCACCAGTGCCGATAAAGGTGCGGTTCGGGATTTGAGCAAGCTGGACTGAATCTGGACCACAAAAAAGCCCGCAAAGTGTTTGCCTTGCGGGCTTTTTTTTATCCGGGGACTGGCGTTTACCAGAGCGACCAGCCACCATCTTCGTCTTCTTCGATGGTGTCTTCGGCAGAAGACTCGGTCTCAGCTGGAGCCGGTTCTGCCGGTGCCGCCTGCGCAGTTGCCGCCGGCGCAGACTGGCCCGCATCAGCGGCCGCCTGCTGCACGGTGATCAGCCCCAGAGCACGCTCGGTTTCCTCGTTCAGAATACCGGTTGCCTCAAGGCCGTTGTCTTTCTGGAAGCGGGTCAGTTCCGCCCTGGTCTTGTCATCCATGCTCGGGCTGACATTGGTGATGTCGTAACCGGCGCCATAAAGCGCGTGCTTGAGCGCGACCACTTCATTGGCCTGGGCAACGGGTGCCAGACCCAGCAGGGCGACCGTTCCGACCGCCAGCGCCGTCCTGCCGATGTGACGGGTGACTGTTTTCATGGTTCTCACCTGATCTACTCCTGGATATCTCTGTGACATCTGCTGTTCTGTTTTTATAGTGTGGCGCCTTCCTCTACGTATCAGCGCTTCCTAGACCATAACATAATTTAATCTTCGCGGGCCGGACCATTCTCGGGATTTGCAGGATCGGCATAGTGATACTGGCCAAATTCACGGATAAAAATGCCCCAGAACGCCATGAAAAGCGCCGCCACCAGCGGACCCATGACAAAACCATTGATGCCGAACATAACAATGCCGCCCAGGGTGGACAAAAGCACGAGATAGTCCGGCATTTTGGTGTCCCGCCCTACCAGCACAGGCCGGAGCAGGTTATCCGCCAGACCAATCACCACCACCCCATAGGCGGTCAGAATGATGGCCGGCACAATGTCCCCCACGGCAGCCAGATAGATGGCCGCCGGCACCCAGACAATCGCAGCCCCGACGGCTGGCAGCAATGAGACGATGGCCATGACCACCCCCCACAGCAAGGCTCCGGTAATGCCAAGTATCCAGAAGATTATGCCACCAAGCGCACCCTGAATGATGGCGATCAGCAGGTTACCCTTGACCGTGGCACGGGTGACTTCCGCGAATTTGGCAAACAACAGGCGCTCACGCTCATCACCCAACGGCAAGGCGCGAATCATCAGCTCTATCAGTTTCTGGCCATCACGGATCAGGAAAAAGGCCAGGTAAACCATCAGAGCCAGCCCCAGAAAGAACTGAAAGGTGTTCTGCCCTATGCCCAGGGCCTGCTTGGCCAGAAACTGACTCCCCCCCAGAAAGGCATTAACGGCGCGGTCCCTCAGATCCGCAAAGTTGATGTCAAACTGGGCCAGAAAGGCCTGGATGGCAGGAAACGACTGGTTAACCTGATCAATGTATTCCCCCGGCCGTATCTCTCCGGCCTGGATCTTCTGGTAGATCCCCATACCTTCCGCGATCAGCGCCGCGCCCAGTACCAGCACCGGAATCACCACGATCACCATACACACGAACAGTGTAATCAGGGCGTTTAGTGTCGGCCGGTCGCCCAGTCTCCGTACCAGCAACTGCTGCACCGGATGGAAAATAAGAGCAATGGCCACCGCCCAGAAGATCGGGCCAAAGAACGGCTTCATCAACAGAATGAACGCAAGCGACACACCGAGCAGCATCGCCAGAAAAGTCCGTGTTTCAAGTTTTGCGTACATAGTTAAACAATTCCTGTCCAGAACATGCCCACCGGGCCGATAGGGAAAGCAGACTACCACGATAGCGTGGCCAGTGTAGCGGGGTTCGCGTTATAGTGGTCGGTTATCGATCAGCCAACAATACAGGTTATGTGGTTGGAAGCAGACAACTTTACCGTGGAGAGCGCGCTGGAGGCGGCACTGGAACTGCAGAAAGTGCTGGCAGCCCGAACCCATCGTCGCAAGGTGATGGGCCAGGAGGTACTCGTGCCCGGCCAGTTGGGCGAGGCCCTGCACCTGCCCAGAACCATCAGCCGCCTGCGTGGCAAGCAGCAACGGTTGCGAGATCGTGGCCTGGAGGATTTCCAGGAGCTCTGGCCCACGCTGTCTGAATACACTCGCCAACGGGTTCTGGACGGACTTGGCTGGTACGACCCCAAGCAACTCGACTGGGAGGACAAGCGCTCCAACCGCCGGCCGTTGGTCGATCCTGACGCCTGATACGTATAACTGCGGAAGTCGAAGTGCGGGGCCCAGGCCCGGACTGACTTTGAAATGTCACACTTCGCCCTTACTGTGATCTGATCAGGAGGATAACTATGACAGACAATAACCATTACACTGCCATCCTGGCCCAGGGGAGCGCCGTGCCCACCCTGTTATGCGGGCATTGCCATTCCATTCTCTCCCGCGCCAGAATTTTCCGTAACCAGGGCGACGCCCACCAAGCCATAGAGTGCAACACCATCGGCCTGTGCTCCGCGGACGATTGCGGCGCGGTGAACTGCTGCGACGAGGCTCTGGCCCAGGTGGAAAACCCCGAACGCCTGTTTGACATCGCATCCTGATTCAAACTGGCAACGCTCTGTTACGCAACTCAAACACACAAAATTCCCATCTGATTTATCCTGACCTTCGACGATTGTCGTACCGATAATCACGCAACCACTCAGTCAGGACAGTCGATGGCATGCGTATTCTGAGAACCGACGAAGCCCGCTTCGCAGGCCTCCCGGATTACCCCTTTTCAGCACACTATCTGGATGTTGAGCCAGGTCTTCGGATGCACTATGTGGACGAAGGGCCAGCCCACGCAGACCCAGTGGTGATGCTTCACGGGGAGCCATCCTGGTCCTATCTCTACCGGCACATGATTCCGCTTGTCGCCGAAGCGGGCCACCGGGTTCTGGCGCCCGATCTGATTGGTTTTGGCAAGTCCGACAAACCCGCCGATGTCAGCGACTACAGTTATGACAGCCACATGCGCTGGCTGACCCACTGGCTTGAAACACTGGACCTGACCAACGTCACGCTGGTGTGTCAGAACTGGGGCTCACTGCTGGGATTAAGGCTGGCGGCAGAGCATCACCGCCGGTTCAGCCGGATCATTGTCGGCAACGGCATGCTGCCAACGGGGGACACCCGGGTGCCGGCCGTCTTCAGACTCTGGAAGGCGTTTGCCAGCCATAGCCCATGGTTTCCAATAGGGCGGATCGTCCAGCTTGGTACCGAGCGATCACTCAGCCCGGCCGAAATAGCCGCCTACGAGGCGCCCTTTCCGACACCGGGTTACAAAGCCGGAGCCCGGGCTTTCCCGGCACTGGTGCCAACGTCGCCCAGCGACCCGGCCAGTGCCGCCAACCGGGAAGCCTGGCGCGTGCTGGAAAAATGGCGCAAACCCTTTATCACCTGCTTCAGCAACGGCGACCCGATTACCCGGGGTGGCGACCGTTACATGCAGCGGCGAATCCCCGGAGCCTTCGGCCAGCCCCATATCACCCTCAACGGCGGACACTTCCTGCAGGAAGATTCTCCCCAACAGTTTGCCCGGGTCATTCTGGACGCGCTCAAAGCCGAGATAGCGGCCTGATAACCAGACCCGCCCGACTCAACCGAAGACTGTAACCGTCTGCCGGCTCAGGGCTACCAGTTCACCGGCCGGAGTCCAGATACCAGCGTGAGTGTGACCATATCCGGCGCCAGCCTGGTCGATGGTTGCCCGGTACAACAGCCAGTCATCCGGCTTCATGGCAGGCCGGGGATGGGCAATCTCCAGTGCCCAGCTCAGGGAACTGGCTGGGGCCGGCCCCTTGAGATGCGGCAACAGCGCCGGTGGCCAGGCATCAACCAGAGCAACAATGTGGGCGTCGGTCATAGTCTCTGGGGCTTCCCGGAACTTCATCCAGCCCCCCATTTCGCGCCCGCCCTTACCGGAGAATGGCATATGGCCAAACGCCCAGCGCATTTCGATATGCCGGGTAAACTCCGGCGTCACTTTCGGGATATACGGAAGTGACTGACATTGCTCTGCCGCAACCGCTTCCGGTGCCGACGTCGGTGCCACCCGGACAGCAGACTCACGGTCGCCCCCGAAACTGGCAAGACAGACAAGGCGTGGCTCGCCATTCTGAACGATCCGTCCCTGGACCTGGGATACTGCCTTTCCTTCACGCAGAACTTCGGCCTCAACACGGGCCGGCACATCCGCCTCTACGGGGCCGACAAAAGACACCTGAAGGGCCCGCATGGCGCGATCATCCGCCACCTTTGATGCCATCACCTCAAACACCAGGGCCGCTACCAGGCCGCCGAACGTTGCACGTCCCTGGCCCCAGTCTGACGGTATCACCACTTCGCCGTTATTCCGGACATCACCGAGAAGGTCATCGAACGTCATTTGTTTTAGATCCTGTTCATTAGCCTGCAAACCGGTAAGACTGCACCACTTACCGAAGCCTGACAATAGGCCGGCCCCGGCAACTACCTATCGATTGCCTGGCAATAGTCGTATAAAAACCACCCCAAACAGACTATAATGCGCCAAAATCATGCATTGCCTGTGCAGTGCGATACCCTCCGAATACCGAGTACATTCATGTCAGAATTGTCTTTTGCCGAACTGGGGCTGGATCCAGCAGTACTGGAAGCCGTCTCCGCCGTTGGCTATGAAACCCCGTCGCCCATCCAGGCGCAATCCATCCCTGCTCTGCTGGCCGGCAACCATCTGTTGGGCGTTGCCCAGACAGGTACCGGCAAGACCGCAGCCTTTGCCCTGCCATTGCTGAGCCGGATTGATGCGAACGTGGCCGAGCCACAGATTCTGGTACTGGCCCCTACCCGGGAGCTGGCGATTCAGGTCGCGGAAGCGTTTACCACCTACGCCAGCAAGTTCCGCAATTTTCATGTTCTGCCAATTTACGGTGGCCAGGATTTCTCACCACAGATTCGCGGCCTGAAGCGTGGCGCCCAGGTTATTGTGGGCACACCTGGCCGCATGCTCGACCATCTGCGCAAGGGCACCCTGAAGCTGGACGGCCTGAAGGCACTGGTACTGGACGAAGCCGACGAAATGCTGCGCATGGGCTTCATTGATGACGTGGAAGCCATCCTGGCGAAGACGCCGGACACCTGCCAGCGCGCGCTCTTCTCGGCCACCATGCCGCCACAGATCAAGAAGGTTGCGCAGACTTACCTGAAAAACGCTACCGAAGTAAGAATCGAGAGCGAAACCCGCACGGTGGAACGCATAGCTCAGTTTGTGCTGCCGGTCTACGCCGAGCGCAAGCTGGATGCGCTGACCCGCATTCTGGAAGTTGAGCCATTTGACGCCTCGATCATTTTCGTGCGCACCAAGGCCGAAACCACCATGCTGGCAGAGAAGCTGTCCGCACGCGGCCACGCTGTGGCGCCCCTGAGCGGCGACCTGAACCAGCGTCAGCGCGAACAGACCGTTGAAGATCTCAAGCGTGGCAAAAAAGATATCATCATTGCCACCGATGTCGCCGCCCGTGGTCTGGACGTGCCCCGGATTACTCACGTTATCAACTACGATGTGCCCTACGACACCGAGGCCTACATCCACCGGGTTGGCCGTACCGGCCGTGCCGGTCGCACCGGCAAGGCTATCCTGCTGGTGACTCCGCGTGAGCGCAGCTGGCTGCGCACTCTGGAGCGGGCCACCAACTCCCCGATGGAACCGTACCAGCTGCCGTCACCTGCCGCCCTGCAGAAAATGCGGGTAGAACAGTTTGAGGCGCAGCTGCTGGGCTTCACCGACGATCCTCGCGCCGCCAAGGCCATCGCCCTGTTGGACGAGATCGCCGAACGTAACGACATGGACATGGCCGCCATCGCTGGCGCCATGGCCTGCCTGCTGGAAGCCTCCCAGCCGGATTCTCTGCCACTGGAACAGCCGGAAGCACTGCCCGAGATTTCCGCCGCGCCTCGCCGGGATCGCAAAGGCCCGCCTCCGGGCAAAGGCGGCTTCCGCAAAGGCGGCCCTGGCAAGAAGTTCAGCAAGGATGGCAAACCCGGCTTCCGCAAGAGCGGGCCGAAAGGTGGCAAGCCCGCCGGCAAGGGCGGCAAACCTGCAGGAAAAGGCCCCAAGCGCGCGCCGCGCTGAGGCCTGATTGGCTAGCCGGTCATTCTGACCGGCTACGCTGGTATACGACAAAGCTGTAGTCGTAAGGATTGTTGTCAGACGCAGAAAAATCTTCGCGCCCGATCTCTTCCCACTCGTCCCAGTTCACTTCCGGAAAGAAGGCATCTCCGTCCACCTCTGCGTGCACCTGAGTGATGTATATCCGGTCAACCATTGGCAGCGCTTCAGCATAGATCTGGCCTCCGCCAATAATCATCACCTCATCACCACCTTCAAGCTCCGCCTGGGCCTCCGCTTTCACCAACGCTTCGTTCAGCGACGCTGCGGCAACGGTTCCGGCTGGCGCCTGCCATTCCGGATTTCTGGAAATCACCACGTTCATCCGCCCGGGTAAGGGCCGGCCGATGGAGTCCCAGGTCTTTCTGCCCATGATAATGGGCTTGCCCATGGTGGCCTGCTTGAAGTAGCGCAGATCACCGGGCAGATACCAGGGCAGCTTGTTATTCCGGCCGATCACCCGGTTTCGGGCCATAGCTACGATGAGGGCCTTGCGCATAACGGGTTCCTTGGTCAAATCGCTATAGGGGCTTTGATCACGGGGTACGGGTCGTAACCTTCGAACTCGAAATCTTCCAGCTCGTAGTCGAAGATGGATTCCGGTTTACGCTTGATGACCAGCTTCGGCAACGCGCGGGGCTCACGCCTGAGCTGTTCGAATACGATGTCGTCCGTCAGGTGATTCCGGTACAAGTGGCAATCACCAAACGTGTGCACGAACTCGCCCACCCCCAGATCACACTGCTGCGCAATCATATGGGTCAACAAGGCATAGGACGCAATATTGAAGGGCACACCCAGGAAAAGATCGGCGCTGCGCTGATAGAGCTGGCAAGACAACTTGCCGTCGGCGACATAGAACTGAAACAGACAGTGGCAAGGCGCCAGGGCCATGCGCCCCTCCCGCACGTTATCCTGCGGGCTGATGGACTCGTCCGGCAGCTCAGCCGGATTCCAGGCGGAGACAATCAGGCGTCGGGAGTTGGGCTTGGTGCGAATCTGCTCGATCACCTCGCTGATCTGGTCAATCACGCGGCCGTCGTGGCATTGCCAGCTGCGCCACTGCTTGCCGTAGATCGGCCCCAGATCGCCGTTTTCCAGCGCCCACTCATTCCAGATGCTGACTTTGCGTTCCGCCAGCCAAGTGTTGTCGGTGGAGCCCTTGAGGAACCACAGCAGCTCATAAATGATGCTGCGCAGGTGAACCTTCTTGGTCGTCACCAGCGGGAATCCGTCCTGCAGATTGAAACGCATCTGGCGACCGAACACCGAGCGGGTGCCCACGCCGGTGCGATCACCTTTGTCGAATCCGTTGTCGACAACATCCTGCATCAGGTCGAGGTAGGCTTTCATTGGGCGTTTCTCCGGTAAGCAAGGAACATCAGGGCGGCGCCGGCGGCGATCATGGGTGTAGAGAGCACCTGCCCCATCGTAAGCCAGTCAAAGGCCAGGTAACCCAACTGGGGATCTGGCTGACGAACGAACTCCACCAGGAACCGGAAGATGCCGTAGCAGACCAGAAACAGGCCGGACACCGCCATTTTCGGACGGGGCCTCGAGGAGAACCACCAGAGAATCACGAACAGGGCCACCCCTTCCAGCGCAAACTGATATAACTGCGACGGGTGCCTGGCAAGGCTGTCTGGCGCCTGCGGAAAGACCATGCCCCAGGCTACGTCTGTCGGTTTGCCCCAGAGTTCGCCGTTTATGAAATTTCCGATTCGCCCGGCACCCAGCCCAACCGGGACCAAGGGCGCGACAAAATCGGCAATTTTCCAGAACCCGGCTCCGGTTTTTCGGCCATACCACCACATGGCCAGCATTACCCCCAGCAACCCGCCATGGAAAGACATACCGCCTTCCCAGACCCGGAGCAACCAGAGCGGGTCCGCTATAAAGGCATCGAAGTTGTAAAACACTACATAGCCAAAGCGGCCACCGAGGATCACACCCAGGGCCATATAGAACAGCAGATCACCCACCTGCTCTTCCTGCAGTGGCGACCAGGGCTTGCGGGACCGAAGACGGCCCAGCCACCAGCCGGCGGCAAACCCGACCAGATAGGTCAGGCCATACCAGTGAATTTTCAACGGCCCAAGGGCGATCGCCACCGGGTCAAACTGTGGATGTTGCAGCATGAATGCTCTCTCAGCTCAGAAGAAACCGTAAACCAACCAGAACCAGCATAATGGCAAAGATGCGTTTGAGCAGGCGCCCATCCAGACGATGGGCCAGCCCGGCGCCGATGCGTGCAAAGAACACACTGGTGGCGACCACACCCACCAACGCCGGCAGGTAGATAAAACCAAGACTCAGCTCGGGCAGATGGGGATCCTGCCAGCCGGTCCAGATATTGGCCAGGGCGCCCGCAATTGCAATCGGGAAGCCGCAGGCCGCCGAAGTCGCCACCGCCTGCTGCATTTTGACGTTGCACCAGCTTAAATAGGGCACGGTCAGGGTGCCGCCACCAATACCGAAGATAGCCGACGCCCAGCCAATGATGCCGCCGGCAGCACCCAGCCCGGTGGTGCCCGGAACGTCCCGCCCCGGCTTCGGATTGACCTCGAGGATCATCTTCAGTGCCACCAGAATGACAAACACCCCGATAATGGTTTCCAGCACCGGGCCGCTCAGCATCGCCGCGGTCCAGGCACCAAGCACGGCACCGACCACAATACCAACGGTCATGGGGCGAAACAGATCCCAGCGCACCGCGCCATGCTGGTGGTGTGTGCGGATGGAACTGATGGAGGTGAACACAATGGTGGCCAACGACGTACCGACGGCAAGGTGGGCAGCAATCTCCGGGCTGATGCCCTGTAGCCCGAAACTGAAGATCAGCACCGGCACAATCACCAGCCCGCCACCAATGCCAAACAGACCGGCCATGGTGCCCGCCAGTGCGCCCAATAAAAGATACAGTACGATGATGCCTATCATGCTCATGGTTACAGACCACCCCGGCTCAGATCAGGCTGGTATGATACGCAGGAATGCCAGCAACTTCAGCCCACGCATCCAAGGAATTCCGTTCACCCATGTGCCTAATTGCTTTTGCCATCGGCCAGAACCCCCGCTTTCCCCTGGTGGTTGCTGCCAACCGGGATGAATTCTTCCGCCGTCCCACGGCCGCCATGGACTGGTGGCAGGCCGACAGCGGTCAGCATCTGCTGGCCGGGAGAGACCTGGCTTCTGGCGGCACCTGGCTGGCCATCAGCGCGAACGGTCAGGTTGCCGCTGTCACCAATGTGCGGGAGGGTAGCCCGGAAACCGGTCGCTCCAGCCGCGGCGAGCTGCCCGTTCGTGCCCTGGCTGAACCCGCCAGCGTATTGGGCGCTGCTCTGAACAGCGAACCCGATCGGTACGCCGGATTTAACCTGGTGTCTCTGACAGAACGCGGCGGCTGGTATTACAGCAACCGCGACGCGCACCCGGGGCGCCAACTCTTCCGAGGCAGCTTTGGTCTTAGCAATCATCTTTTACAGACACCCTGGCCGAAACTGCTGCGCCTGAGAAAGGCCTTTGCCACCGTGGTTGAAGCTGCGAGCCACCGTACCGAGGACTTGCACAACCAACTCCTGCCTTTGCTTCAGGACACCAGCCCGGCGCCCGACGCCATGCTTCCCGATACTGGCGTAGGCATTGAGACCGAACGATTTCTATCGTCACCGTTCATTGTCGGCAGTGACTACGGCACACGGGCCACTACCATCGTCACACTGGACGCACAGGGCGAAGTCAGGGTGACAGAACAATCCTGGGGACCCAATGCCCAGGCCCTGGAAAAACGGCAGTTCAGCTGGCAGCGATAGCAAACCGACTCTGTTATAATCCGCGCAATTTCCGAAACACCCGACCGGAGGTCGCCCCATGGCCGGCGAGAACACCAGCAGCGCTTCCATAGCCGACTTTGAGAAATCCCTGAACGAACTGGAACAACTGGTTCGTGACCTGGAACAGGGCGAACTGTCCCTGGAACAATCACTGGCGGCTTTCGAGCGCGGCGTCAAGCTGACACGGGAGTGCCAGAGTGCCCTGAAATCCGCCGAACAGCGGGTCGAGCAGCTGGTGCAGAACAGTGACGGCACACTGGAAACCCGGCCTTTCTCAGCAGACGACGAGCAGTGATGGACCATCGCATCCGCCAGGCGGAGGCCTATCTGGACCAGTGCCGCCAACAGGTTGATCGGGAGCTGGACCGCTGCCTTGCCCGCAACACCACCTCAGAACGGCTCCAGGAAACCATGCGTTACAGCGTTCTGGGCGGCGGCAAACGAGTGCGCCCGGCCCTGTGCATGGCTGCCGCCCGAGCCATGGGCAGCGACGAAAGCACGGCCCTGGCGCCAGCCTGCGCCCTGGAACTGATTCACGCCTATTCCCTGGTCCACGATGACCTGCCGGCCATGGACGATGATGATCTTCGCCGGGGCCGACCGACCGCCCACATCGCCTTTGATGAAGCTTCTGCCATTCTGGCCGGGGATGCGCTGCAAACACTGGCGTTCGCGTTACTGTCAGAAGCGCCGGCGTTGTCAGACCGACAGCGCGTGGCCATGATTTCAGAGCTGGCCCGGGCCAGTGGTCATCAGGGTATGGTTGGTGGTCAGGCCATTGATCTGGAATCGGTGGGGCGGCAACTGAGCGTAGAACAACTGGAAGCCATGCACCGGCACAAAACCGGCGCCCTGATCGAAGCCAGTGTTCGTCTGGGCGCACTCACCTCCGAGACCGTGACCGAACGCCAGCTGACCAACCTGACCGATTACGCCAGCGCGCTGGGGCTTGCGTTTCAGGTGCAGGATGATCTTCTGGACATCGAGGGCGACACCGAGATTATCGGCAAGCGCCAGGGCTCCGATGTGGCCAAGGCGAAACCCACGTATCCGGCATTACTAGGTATCGACGGGGCACGCCAGCACCTGGCCCGGCTTCTTGATGAAGCCCTGGTCGCACTGGAGAGCTTCGGCCCGGAAGCCGACACCCTCAGGGCCATGGCTGACTACGTGGTGGCGCGCAGCCACTGAACCATTTACAAGGCCAAAGCATCACCATTTTGTAACAACTGGCCCGGGATGTATGAAACCGGGTCGCCTGTTCCCTTATAATGCCAGCCATAGAACTCACATTCCGATAAAGACCCGAGCTGATGCAGGACACATACATTTTCAGGGAAATCCCGTCGCAGCGGCCCAATACGCCGTTGCTCGACCGGATAGACGTGCCATCCCAGCTGCGTGAGCTGCCAGCGGAGGACTTGCCCCGGCTGGCCAGGGAATTGCGAGCGTTCTTGCTGTGGTCAGTTGGCCAGACCGGTGGTCATTTCGGCGCAGGTCTTGGTGTGCTTGAGCTGACGGTGGCCCTGCACTACGTGTTCAATACCCCCGAAGATCGGCTGGTATGGGACGTCGGCCACCAGGCCTACCCCCACAAGATCCTGACCGGTCGCAAGGAACAAATGGGCAGCATTCGCCGCAAAGGTGGCCTGGCCGGCTTCCCGAAGCGGGCAGAGAGCGAGTACGACACCTTTGGCGTAGGCCATTCCAGCACATCCATCAGCGCGGCATTGGGTATGGCGATCGCCGCCCGGATGCAGAACACCGGCCGCAAGAGCATTGCCGTTATCGGGGATGGCGCCATGACCGCGGGCATGGCTTTTGAAGCCCTGAACCATGCCGGCCACCTTCATGCCGACATGCTGGTGGTACTGAACGACAACGACATGTCGATTTCACGCAACGTCGGCGGGCTTTCCAACTATTTCGCCAAACTGCTCTCCAGCCGTACCTACAATCAGGTTCGCGACAGCAGCAAGAAGGTGCTTAAAGGCACACCTCACCTGATGGCCCTGGCAAAGAAAACCGAAGAACATTTCAAGGGCATGATTGCGCCCGGCACACTGTTTGAGGAGCTGGGATTCAACTATATTGGCCCCATCGACGGTCACGACCTGCCCCTGCTGGTGGAAACCCTGGAGAACATCCGGGAACTGGAAGGCCCGCAGTTCCTGCACGTGGTCACCACCAAAGGCAAAGGCTTTGCGCCTGCCGAAGCGGACCCGATTGGCTACCATGCCATCAACAAGATCGAACCGGTGCCCGCCAGCAAGCCGGAACCGGTGAAGCCGAAACCAGCCAGCCCGAAATACGCCAACATCTTCGGGCAGTGGCTTTGCGATGCCGCCGAGCAGGACAGCCGGGTAGCCGGCATTACCCCCGCCATGTGTGAAGGCTCGGATCTGCTGGCATTTTCAGAGCGCTTCCCGGACCGCTATTTTGATGTCGCCATTGCCGAGCAGCACGCGGTCACCCTGGCGGCTGGCCTGGCCTGCGATGGCGCCAAGCCGGTCGTGGCCATTTACTCAACCTTCCTGCAGCGGGCCTATGACCAGCTGGTGCATGATGTCGCCATCCAGAATCTGGATGTCCTGTTTGCCATTGATCGTGCGGGTCTGGTCGGCGAAGATGGCCCCACCCATGCCGGCGCCTTCGACATCAGCTATCTGCGCTGCATTCCCAACATGCTGGTGATGACTCCGTCGGACGAAAACGAGACCCGGCAGCTGCTTCACACCGGCCTTGAATACTGCGGCCCGGCCGCCGTTCGCTACCCCCGGGGTACCGGGCCCGGTGCCGAAATCCAGCAGCAACTCACCCCGCTGCCCATCGGCAAGGGCCGGCGCGTGCGCGACGGTAGCCGTATCGCCATCCTCAACTTCGGCACCCTGCTGGCGCCGGGGCTGGAGGCTGCGGAAGCCCTGGGCGCCACGGTCGCCGACATGCGCTTCGTCAAGCCTCTGGATGAGGCTCTGGTACTGGAACTGGCGGAAACCCACGACTTGCTGGTCACACTGGAAGAAAACGTTGTTGCCGGTGGCGCCGGCAGCGCGGTGACGGAATTCCTGAATGCCCGCCAGGTCTCCATGCCGGTGTTACAACTGGGGCTACCGGATGCGTTCGTTGAGCACGGTCAGCACAAGGAATTACTGCGGGACTGTGGGCTGGATGCAGACGGTATTCGTCGCAGCATTGCCCGTCGAATGGAGCAGCTCGGATACCCGACAGTGGTGGCTGCTAAATAACTCGGGAAGGAAGGCGGATCAGCACTGATCCGCCAGAGATCCATCAGACCGGGTCGTCGTCCTGGTGGGTTTCCAGCCAGTGCCCCAGCTTGCTCTGCTTGGTGTTCAGGTAGTGCTCGTTGTGCGGGTTGCGGCCCACATGCAAAGGCACGCGCTCGGCAATGTTGATGCCGTAAGATTCCAGCGCCTTCACCTTTCGCGGGTTGTTGGTCATCAAGCGCAGGCTTTTGATGCCCAGGTGTTCAAGCATGTCCTTGCACATGCTGTAATCCCGGAGATCTGCACCAAAGCCCAGGCGCTCATTGGCTTCCACGGTGTCGGCGCCCTGATCCTGCAGACGATAAGCCCTGATCTTGTTCAGCAACCCGATACCACGGCCTTCCTGACGCAGGTACATCAGAATACCCCGACCCTCCCGGGCGATACTGCGCAACGCTTCTTCCAGCTGGTAACCACAGTCACAACGCATGCTGTACAGGGCGTCGCCAGTTAAACATTCGGAGTGGGTTCGTGCCAGCAGTGGTTCTGCGCTATCAATGTCCCCCAACGTCAGCGCCACATGCTCCTTCCCGGTGTCCGGCTCCTCAAAGCCGTGCATATCAAACACACCAAAGGGGGTGGGCAAACGGCAGGTTTCAATGTAACGAACAGCCACTGTGTTTCCTCGTGGTTCGGACAAATTGGGTGGGCATTCTATCATGCGGCTGCTTGCCTGGCGTAGTGTCGACACGGTTCCCCTCCGGTTTATGCGGTACCCGAAAGGTTACGGTCGTTGCCGGGCTTCAGATCATTGGCCTTTGGCCTGCCAGTGGCCGGAGCGGCCGCCTTTCTTTTCCAGCAGACGCAGATTATCGATCACCATACCTTTGTCGACCGCCTTACACATATCGTAAATGGTCAGGGCGGCCACACTCGCGGCCGTCAGCGCTTCCATTTCAACACCGGTCTGACCGGCCAGTTTGCACCGGGTCTCGATCGCCACGGAGGCGCCATCATCGCCAGCCCTCAGTTCGACTTTCACGGAGGTCAGGTTAAGCGCATGGCACAGGGGAATCAGGTCGTGGGTTCGTTTCGCAGCCATGATGCCTGCTATCCTGGCCGTCGCCAGCACATCCCCCTTGGGGTGCTCACCTTCCAGGATCATTCTCAGGGTTTCCGGAGCCATCCGGACACAGGCCTCGGCTCTGGCCTCGCGTTCCGTCACCGCTTTGTCGGTGACATCCACCATTCGGGCTTCGCCCTTGTCATCCAGATGGGTCAGTTTTGTCACAGAAAACTCCGATTGATCTGTTGAAGAGGTTACTTTGGCATGGCCCGGGCCTGGTTGGAATCCGTAATCGCCCCGGGCCACAGATGGCTACCACCAGAAACCGATACCAGCCACGCCCTGGCCACCAAGCGCGCGGGCCCGGGACTGGTGCTCAGGTCCAAGACCTCCGATACCGTAAACCGGCACATTTGCCGTTGCGGCCAACGCCTGAAAAGCAGCCCACCCGATTCCGGGTTGCCCCGGATGGCTGGGCGTCTCCAGTACATTACCCAGGACCACGTAATCCGCCCCCAGGCGCTCTGCGTGGCGCAATTGCTCGGCACTATGACAAGATACACCCAGCCAGCAATCGTCGCTGACAGGGCGCTCTGAATGCCGCTGCGCCTCGCGCCAGGGCAGATGAACGCCTTGGGCTTCTGGCACTGCCCGACACAGGTCTGCCGCCCCATGCAGAATCAACCCGACGCCCCTTTCCCGGCACACGCCCCGAGCCGCTGCTGCCAGCTCCAGGTACGCTGCCCCGGGGAGTGTCGGAGCACGTAACACCACCAGTGAATCCGGCTGCCCCCGGTCGAGAGCGGCGCCGAGTCTGGCCAGGCCTGCCGGCGCATTCTCAATCGTTCCGGTAATCGCAAGCCGGTGGGGCAATCGCAGCGCCCTGATGATAGGCCGGTTGGCGGCGGGAAACTCTTCGTCCTTGAGCGCCTCCGGAGCCAGCCAGCTGACCGGCTGACCTTCTCTGCCCTCCGGCTCGCCCTGAGCCGAGTGGCTTGACCAGACATCAAGAAACACACACTTGTCGCCGTAGTCGTGACGTATGCCAATCAGTGGCTCCATGCTGTCCTCAGTCAGCACCAGCCCGGTCTCTTCGGCGATTTCCCGACACAGGGCCTGCTGGACAGTTTCTCCGGGCTCCACCTTGCCGCCCGGAAACTCCAGCAAGCCCCCCTGATGGGCGGTGTCCGGGCGCCGTGCAATCAGGACACGACCATCGCGAACGATCACGCCCACCGCCACATGAACGGTCTTGCGGGCAGCGGGGCGGCCGTCGGCAGTCTCAGGTACGGTATTCAGCATTGATAGTCACGTAATCATGGGAAAAATCACAGGTCCAGACCGTTTCCCGAACAGTGCCCCGCTTCAGGTCAATGGCAATGGTGATCTCTTCCTGATCCATCACCGCCTGGCCCCGAGCCTCGGAGTAATCGTCGGCGCGACCACCATTGCGCACTAGGCAGACATCGCCCAGGTAGATTTCCAGGGCGTTCAAATCCAGATTCTCCACGCCGGCACGGCCAACGGCTGCCAGGATACGCCCCCAGTTCGGGTCTGAGGCGAACAGGGCTGTTTTTACCAGCGGGGAGTGCGCCACGGTGTAGGCCACATCCAGCGCTTCTTGCTGGTTGGCTGCGCCACTGACATCGATGGTCACAAATTTGGTGGCGCCCTCTCCATCCCGGACAATGGCGTGGGCCAGTTCCAGGTACACCTCCTGCAGGGCCGCCCGCAATACCGGCAGCAGCGGGCTATCGGCGGTAATTTCAGGCCCGCCATACTGGCCGCTGGCCATCAGCATGCAGGCATCATTGGTGGAGGTGTCGCCATCAATGGTAATGCGGTTAAAAGACTTCTCGCCAAGCTCAGAAGCCAGCGTTTGCAAAACCTCCGGCGCCAGACGGGCATCGGTGGCGATAAAGCCGAGCATGGTGGCCATGTTGGGGCGAATCATACCCGCGCCCTTGCTGATTCCGGAAATGGTTACCCGGTGGCCATCCAGATCCAGCTGCCGCGAAGCGCCTTTAGGGCGGGTATCGGTGGTCATGATGCCGGATGCCGCCTCTGCCCAGCGGTCTTCCCGGGTGTCGGCCAGAGCCGCAGGCAGCGCACTGACGATCTTGGCAACCGGCAATGGCTCTCCAATCACCCCGGTAGAGAACGGCAATACCTGGCTGGCAGAAATGCCCGCCTCTTTCGCCAGCGCCTCACAGCAGGCCGCGGCGTCCGCCAGGCCCCGTTCGCCGGTACCGGCGTTGGCATTGCCGGTATTGATCAGCAGATAGCGCGGAACCTCCTGGGACAGGTGACGGCGGCTGAGCACCACTGGGGCCGCACAGAACTGGTTGCGGGTAAAAATACCCGCTACGCGGGTTTCCGGCGCCAGTTCAAACACCACGATGTCTTTTCTGCCGGGCTTCTTGATCCCCGCACTGGCAATGCCCAGCTTGATTCCCGCCACCGGGAAGAAATCGGGTAAGGTTCCGGGACCTACCGCCATGCCTGTCTCCTTGATTTTTCCTGATCTTCAAACGACAGAACCCGCAAGCGCCAGCGTACTGGCGAATTGCGGGTTCTGGTTTCCGGCTACTCGGTGGCTGGTCAGCTCACCTTTCCGCAGCACTGCTTGTACTTTTTGCCAGACCCGCAGGGGCAGGGCTCGTTTCGGCCGACCTTGCGCTCCTGGCGGACAAAGGTCTCCGGGGTGGTCTGCTGGCCCTGCTGGCCACCGTCACCCTCCCCTTCTGCCTGGGCGGCACTGGCCTGCTCGTGGCGGAGTTTGGCGCGAGCCATTTCCCGCTCCAGCTCTTCCTTGCGTCGACGTTCAATTTCCGCCATTTCTTCCTGACTCTGAACCCGCACGTGGCAGAGTACCCGGGTAACGTCACGCTTCATGGTATCGAGCATGGTTTCGAACAGGTTAAACGCCTCGCGCTTGTATTCCTGCTTCGGGTTCTTCTGGGCGTAGCCACGCAGATGGATACCCCGGCGCAGGTGATCCATGTTGGACAAGTGCTCCTTCCACAGGGTATCGAGCACCTGCAGGAACACCTGCTTCTCAAACTTGCGCATGGCCTCGGCACCGGCCACTTCTTCCTTGGCCTTGTACTCAGCCACGATGGCGTCGAGAATCTTCTGGCGAAGATTGTCTTCATACAGTTTGTTGTCGTCCTTCAGCCATTGCTGGATGGGCAGCTCAATCGCCATCTCGGACTGCAGCTGAGCCTCCAGCCCCTGCACATCCCACTGCTCGGGCATGCTTTGCGGCGGAATAAACTCACTGACCACCGAATCCACCACGTCTTCACGGATGGTATCGATCATCTCGGAAATGTCGTTGGACGCCATCACCTCGTTACGCTGCTCGTAGATGACCGTACGCTGATCGTTGGCCACATCGTCGTATTCAAGCAGCGTTTTACGCATATCGAAGTTACGGCCTTCGACCTTGCGCTGCGACTTTTCAATAGCATTGGTGACCATCCGGTGCTCGATGGCTTCACCTTTCTTCATGCCCATGGCCTGCATCAGATTCTTCACGCGCTCCGGCGCAAAGATCCGCATCAGGTTGTCTTCCAGCGACAGGAAGAATCGGGAGGAACCCGGATCGCCCTGGCGACCGGCACGACCGCGGAGCTGGTTATCAATCCGGCGGGATTCGTGGCGCTCGGTACCGATGATGTGCAGGCCGCCGGCGTCCAGTACCTGGTTGTGGCGCTCAGTCCACTCCGCCTTCATGCGAGCCACTTCCTCTTCCGAGGGATTATCCAGGGCTGCGACTTCATATTCCCAGTTACCACCGAGGACAATATCGGTACCCCGACCCGCCATGTTGGTGGCAATGGTAACCGCACCCGGCCGCCCGGCCTGGGCAATAATCAGGGCTTCGGATTCGTGCTGTTTGGCGTTCAGGATCTTATGGTCAATGCGCGCATTCTTCAACAGCATGGACAGAAGCTCGGAGGCCTCGATGGACGCGGTGCCCACCAGAATGGGCCGACCCTCTGCAGTCACATCCTTGATTTCATCAATGATGGCGTGGAATTTCTCTTCCTGGGTCAGGTACACCAGGTCGTTGTAATCAATCCGCTGGATCGGCTTGTTCGGCGGAATCACCACTACGTCCAGGCCGTAGATCTGGCGGAATTCGAAGGCTTCGGTATCGGCGGTACCGGTCATACCGGCCAGCTTGTCATAGAGACGGAAATAGTTCTGGAAGGTCGTCGAGGCCAGCGTCTGGCTTTCGGCCTGAATCTTGAGCCCTTCCTTTGCTTCAATCGCCTGATGCAGACCTTCGCTCCACCGGCGACCGGGCATGGTCCGGCCAGTGTGTTCGTCTACGATCACCACCTGACCGCCCTGGACAATGTAATCCACGTCTTTCTGGAACAGGTGATGGGCACGGAGCGCCGAGTGTACATGGTGCAGCAGGCTCAGGTTGGCAGCCGAATACAGGCTTTCGCCCTCTTTCAGCAGGCCCTGGCCAAGCAGCAGATCTTCGACCTTCTCATGGCCGGATTCCGTCAGTTCAACCTGGCGGGATTTTTCGTCAATGGTGAAGTCACCGGAGGATTCACCTTCCTCGCTGACCTCGCCCTTCTCAAGACTCGGCACCAGGGCATTGACGGCCTGATACAGTTTGGATGAATCCTCAGCGGCACCGGAAATAATGAGCGGTGTACGGGCCTCGTCGATCAGGATGGAATCCACTTCGTCGACAATGGCGAAGTTTAGACCGCGCTGAACCTTGTCCTCAATGCTGAAGGCCATGTTGTCGCGCAGGTAGTCGAAACCGAACTCGTTATTGGTGCCATAGGTGATATCGGCCTGATAGGCGGCACGTTTTTCTTCCTGTGGCTGACCAGACGCCACGACCCCCACCTGCATGCCCAGGAAGCGGTACAGTTTGCCCATCCACTCGGCATCACGCCGGGCCAGGTAATCGTTCACGGTCACTACGTGCACGCCTTTACCGGGAAGCGCATTCAGGTAGACCGCGGCGGTTGCCACCAGCGTTTTACCTTCACCGGTCTTCATTTCGGCAATTCGACCTTCGTGCAGGGTCATGCCCCCGATGAGCTGGACATCGTAGTGACGCATGCCCATCACCCGGCGGCTGGCCTCGCGCACCGTGGCAAAGACTTCCGGCAGCAGGCTGTCCAGCGCTTCGCCTTCATCAAGCCTGCGCCGGAACTCAGCAGTCTTGCCTTGCAACTCGGTGTCAGACAACGCGCCAAACTGTTCTTCAAGTTCATTGATGCGCGTGACAACTTTGCGCATCCTCTTGATTTCTCTGGCGTTCTTACTGCCGAACATCTTGGTTGCAAGCTTTGTGAACATAGACCACTGCTTCTTCAGTTAAACGGAGGAAGCCGGCATTCTAACCTTATTTGGCGACAGGACAAAAGGCGGGGTTCACGGGAATGGAATCAGCGGCTTGCGCGCTGGATGTATTTCACGGGATTTTCGGATTTACCATTACGGATAACTTCAAAATGCACATGGGGGCCGGTGGACCGGCCGGTGCTGCCCATCAGTGCAACAACCTGGCTTTTCTGCACCACATCCCCAACCTTAACCTTGATGGCCTTGGCGTGGGCATACCGGGTAACCAGGCCGTCGCCATGGTCGATTTCAACCAGATTTCCGTAGCCATAGCGCTCGTCGGCCCAGGTTACAACACCAGCCGCCACGGCAATAATGTCGCTGCCTTCCTTGCCTGCCAGATCAACACCGGCATGCCAGGTACGTTTTCCGGTAAAAGGATCCGAGCGGTATCCGTATTTGGACGAGAGCCAGCCCCAGGTGATCGGCCGCCCCTGCACATAGAGCTCATCTTCCAGCTTTTTGCGGGAAGCGACTTTATCGAGCAGGCGCAGTTGCTTTTCGCGATCGTTGATCTGCTGTTCCAACTGATTGATCATGTCCGTCAGCTCGGGAGCCGTGTAGGAATCCCCGGGTAGCACATCTTCTTCGGGGCCACCAACCGCTGCCGGCTTGTCAAAATTGAATTCATCGCTGGCGACCATGCCCGTTTCCACGAATCGCTGGCCGAGCGCATCCAGGCGCAGCAGACGACCCTGAATCTGGCCCAGCCGAAGGGTCAGTGCATCAATCTGCTGCTGCACGTTCTCACGAACCCGGGCGACTTCGTCCTTCTGATCTTGCAGCCTTTCTTTCCAGCCGGCCACAAGCTCAGACTCGGTGGGTTGCCGAGCTTCAAACTGACTGATCGCCACCTGATAGCCAGCCCATCCGGCTGCCGCCAGCGTGGCCAACACCAGAAAGACCAGGCCACACAACAGCGGCCCATTCAGCGGTATTGCCCTGGACTGACCGTGACGTTTGCCTACGAAAATTACGTTCATATCGTCTTTCGGTTTCATTGTTGAGCCGCAACCGTATCCCTGTAGTGCTGCGACCCGGAAATATTCCGAGCGGGTCTGCTATCCTTGGCAACAACTACGTACTGAATAATCGCAGCGCCCGGTAGACTCTCTCACTCGTGACAATGTAAAACGAGAGTAACAATGGCGCTACGCACAAAGCGTGCCGAAGTGTAACCAATCGTAAACAGGCTCGTCGAGAAAAAAGCGACCATGACGGAAAAAAATGATCAAAAAATGATCTTCGGCAAAGGATCGGCTGGCAACAATACGCTCAAAGAGCTGATGTCCAAAGCCGAACTGCACCTACAGGCCGAACAACTGGTACTCGCGGCCATTCCCGCAGAACTGTCCGAGGCTACCCGATTCGTCAGCTGTCGGGAGGGGGAACTGGTGCTGTCCACTAATAATGCGAGCAAAGCCACGCGACTGCGCTTCCGCCAGCACGAGATCATGTCGGCACTGAGGGAGAATGAACTGTTCCGCTACGTCTGGAAGGTCAAAATCAAGGTCAGCCCACCCAGATTCGCCAGCCAACGCAAACCGGTAAAAGAGCCGCTCAGCAAAGAAAATGCCCGGCTCCTCCAGGAGGAAGCCGGGCACACGAAGGATAAAGCTCTACGCGAGGTTCTCGAAAAACTCGCCAGCCACGTCCGGGACTAAGGCGTCCGGCCTTAACCCACCGCCAGCACAGGTTTCATGTAAGAGATAGGGGCAGTGGCTTCGTCATCGAAGGTCACTACTTCCCATGCATCTTCTTCTGCCCTGAGCTTGCGCAGCAGCTTGTTGTTCAGGTCGTGACCTGATTTGATACCACGGAATTCACCAATCAGGCTGTTGCCCAACAGGTAAAGATCGCCGATGGCATCCAGTACCTTGTGCTTGACGAACTCGTCATCGTAGCGAAGACCGTCCTCATTGAGGATCTTGTAGTCGTCCACCACAATCGCGTTATCCACACTGCCACCCAGTGCCAGGTTCATCGCCCGCAGCTTTTCGATATCACGCATGAACCCGAAGGTTCTGGCGCGGGACACTTCCTTCACGAAGGAGGTGCTGGAAAAGTCCACAGTCGCTGTCTGGGCACGGCCCTTGAAGACCGGGTGGTCGAAATCAATCCCGAAGCTCACCTTGAAGCCTTCGAAAGGCAGGAAGGTGGCTTTCTTGTCGCCCTCTTCCACGGTGACTTCGCGCTTGATGCGGATAAAGCGTTTTGCCGCTTCCTGCTCGGAGATACCGGCAGACTGAAGCAGGAACACAAACGGCCCGGCGGAGCCATCCATGATCGGCACTTCTGCAGCGCTGAGTTCGACAAAACAGTTGTCGATGCCGAGACCAGCCATGGCGGAGAGCAGATGCTCTACCGTCGCCACACGGACACCGTCTTTTACCAGCGTCGTGGACAGCATGGTCTCACCCACATTCTCCGCACAGGCACGGATTTCGACCATCGGGTCAAGGTCCGTGCGGCGGAAGATGATCCCCGTATCGACGGGTGCTGGCTTCAGGGTCAGGTAAACCTTTTCCCCGGAATGGAGGCCAACACCGGTCGCGCGGATGGTGTTTTTGAGTGTCCGTTGTCTGATCATCGGTTCATTATTCCGTCACAAAAAGTCGATATTCTGAGCAAAAAACTGCCCGGAGAATATCAGAATTCAAGACTGAGCACCATTTAACCAACATGACTTTACTTAAATCTTGCAATAGCCATGAGCTATGGTTTATCAGCTCAACTTAGGCGAAAGCTTATGCTTTCTGATTCACAGTAAAGCCAGCCCTGCCACGATTGAAACAGATTATCAATCAGCCTGCCGGCGAAGGAATGCGGGAATATCGAGATAGTCCACGCCCTGTTCTTCGCTTTCTTTGCTCTGATCCAGCGCCACATTACCCTGGGCAACCGCACGACGACGCAACACGGCCGGGCGATCCAGCTGGTTGTAATCGGTCTTGCCATCGAGGGTACGGGTGTTGTCCACCACCTTGGTCGGCTTCTCGCGCTCGCCACCCAGGCCAGTCGCCACAACAGTAACCTTGAGCTCGTCGGTCATTTCCGGATCGATCACAGTGCCGACCACCACAGTGGCTGAATCGGACGCGAATTCGCGCACAATGTCGCCCACTTCGGAGAACTCGCCCAGATTCAGGTCCATACCAGCGGTGATATTGACCAGAATACCCTTGGCACCCTGCAGGTTGATATCTTCGAGCAGCGGGCTGCGAACCGCGGCTTCTGCGGCTTCACGGGCACGATTCTCGCCGGTGGCGCGACCGGTACCCATCATCGCCATGCCCATCTCGGACATAACCGTTTTCACGTCGGCAAAGTCGACGTTGATCATACCGTTGCGGGTAATCAGGTCAGCAATGCCCTGAACCGCACCCAGCAACACATCATTGGCGGAGGCAAAGGCATCCAGCAGGCTGGTTTTCTTGCCCATGACTGCCAACAGCTTTTCATTGGGAATGGTAATCAGGGAGTCAACGCTCTCTTCCAGTTCCTTCAGACCGGCTTCAGCCACGCTCATGCGCTTGCCGCCTTCAAACTGGAATGGCTTGGTAACCACCGCAACCGTAAGGATACCCAGCTCACGGGCAACTTCAGCAACCACGGGGGCTGCTCCGGTGCCGGTACCGCCACCCATGCCGGCGGTGATGAACACCATATCGGAGCCGCTCAGAGCTTCGGCAATACGGTCACGGTCTTCCAGTGCAGACTGGCGGCCGACTTCCGGATTGGCACCCGCACCCAGGCCCTTGGTGATGTTGCCACCCAGCTGAATGATCTGGCGTGCGTCCAGGTCCTTCAGGGCCTGGGCATCTGTGTTGGCGCAAATAAATTCAACGCCTTCCACGTCGCTGTTGAGCATGTGACGAACGGCGTTGCCACCGCCACCGCCAACACCGACGACCTTGATAACTGCGTTCTGCTGAACATTATCAACGAGTTCAAACATTTCCCCTACTCCTTCGTGCTGTGTCCGGCCTTTCCAGGCCGGTTGCTTCAATCGTTGTGTTTTTTTCGAGAGACCTTCGTGTACTGCAACCGGAACACCGTCAGAAATGACCGGTGAACCAGGCTTTCATGCGCTCAACCAGCGAGGGAGCCTCCTCCCCCTTGAGCACCGGCGCCCGGCCAAGATCCATTTGCCGGAAGCCATGGATCAACAATCCGACGCCAGTGGCGTATATCGGGTTGTTGACCACTTCCGTCATACCGGAAACCGCCTGCGGACAGGCCAGTCTTACCGGCATGTGGAAGATTTCTTCAGCCAGCTCCACCACCCCTTCCATGGTGGACGAGCCGCCTGTAATCACGATGCCTGCCGGGATCAGATCTTCGAACCCGGACCGGCGTAACTCAGACTGCACCAGCGTGAAGAGCTCCTCATAGCGTGGCTCAACGACCTCCGCCAGAGCCTGGCGAGAAAGATCCCGCGGAGCCCGGTCTCCCACACTGGGAACCTTGATGGTTTCTTCCGCCCCCGCCAGTTGGGTCAGAGCGCAGGCGTATTTGATCTTGATTTCCTCGGCATTCTGGGTGGGCGTGCGCAACGCCATGGCAATGTCGTTGGTCACCTGGTCACCGGCGATCGGGATGACTGCGGTATGGCGAATTGCCCCGCCCGTGAACACGGCAATGTCGGTTGTACCACCACCGACATCCACCACACAGACGCCCAATTCCTTTTCATCCTCGGTCAGGATGGCGTGGCTGGAAGCCAGTTGTTCCAGAATGATGTCGTCCACTTCCAGCCCGCAGCGTTTAACACACTTCTCGATGTTCTGGGCCGCATTCACGGCACAGGTCACCAGGTGCACCTTGGCCTCGAGCCGCACACCGGACATCCCCATCGGTTCCTTGATGCCCTCCTGGTTATCGATGACGAACTCCTGAGGCAGGATGTGCAGGATCTTCTGGTCCGCCGGAATTGCCACCGCCTGGGCCGCGTCAATCACCCGGTCAATATCCGCCTGGGTGACTTCCCGGTCCCGGATCGCCACGATGCCGTGGGAATTCAGGCTCTTGATGTGGCTGCCGGCAATACCGGCGTACACCGAATGGATGCGACAACCTGCCATCAGCTCGGCCTCTTCGACCGCGCGCTGGATGGCCTGTACCGTGGTTTCAATGTTCACCACAACGCCGCGCTTGAGCCCCCGGGACGGGTGTGAGCCGATACCGACCACTTCGATGGTTCCATCCATCTTGCGCTTGCCGACTATCGCCACCACCTTGGAGGTTCCAATATCCAGGCCGACAATCATGTTTTCCGTTTCAACCGATGA
Organism: Marinobacter sp. bablab_jr008; assembly: GCF_016464145.1. Taxonomy (NCBI): domain Bacteria; kingdom Pseudomonadati; phylum Pseudomonadota; class Gammaproteobacteria; order Pseudomonadales; family Marinobacteraceae; genus Marinobacter; species Marinobacter sp. bablab_jr008. Next base: position 29,641 of record NZ_JACDWW010000052.1, on the reverse strand, counting down.
CATGTGTTTCACCAAACCCCAGGTTCGTAGTAATCGTTATCAGGATTTCGGAGCGGCCTGAGCCACGTCCGCCTTCCACTGCACCGCCACCCCGTTCGAGTAGCGGACATCTATCCGGCTGACCTCATCAACACGCGAGGCCAGACGGTTCTCATAAACGGTGATAAAGCGCTCAAACCGTTGTTCTACCTGATCCCGCCCCAGCACCACTTCGATGCCATTACTGAGGGTCAGGGTCCAGGCGCCACGTTGCTCCAGCGCCAGTCCGGCAAAGCCCAGGCCGTAACCAACCAACTGCTCGCTCATGGTTCGGGCCATACCGATCACGTCCCTGACTCGCTCATCCGGCCCTGCCAGACGGGGCAGCTTTCCGGCCACCTCCGGATTCGGCGGCGAGAACAGTTCGCCGGAACGGCTCACCAGACGGCCATCGGTCCAGTAGGCCAATGGCTTCTTTTCCCGAATATCGATTTCAAGACGGCCTGGCCAGACTCGCTTTATCGCTGCCGACGCCACCCAGGGGCGCCGTTCCAGTTCAGCCTTGATGTCAGCCAGATCGGTGGCGAAATAGCTTTTGCCAATCCAGGCGCCGGCCGCTCGCTCAATAGCCGTCTGGCTGTCGCCAACAAATTCGCCCCGCACATCCACCGCCAGGATCTGCTGATCCATGGCGGTCAGCATCCGGTCCGTTGCCCAGGGCACCATGGCGGCCAGAAGTACCACCGTTGCGCCCAGGCCGACCTGCAACCAGGGTACGGCCGACAGCACAGCTTTCAACACACCAAACCGGTCCCGCTCAGGCCCGACAGAGGTTGCCCCCCGGCGGCGTGGCGGTTCGGGCGGTACCGCCCGGCTCCGGATCAGCAACGTCTCAAGCATCGATGCCCTCCGCCAGCGTATCCCTGAGAATTCGCACCACCAGTTCTTCAAAACTGATGCCGGCCGCCTTTGCAGCCATCGGCACCAGGCTGTGGTCCGTCATACCGGGAACCGTGTTCACCTCAAGCAACCAGAACTCACCGGTCCGGTCCTGCATGATGTCGACCCGTCCCCAGGTGCGACAGCCCAGCACCCGGAAGGCATCCAGGGCCAGATGCTGCAATCTCAATTCGTCATCCGGCGCCAGACCACAGGGAATACGGTACCGGGTATCGTCCGCCAGGTACTTGGCGTCATAGTCGTAAAAGGCGTGATCGGTGCTCAGGCCAATCGCCGGTAACGCTTTGTCCTGTAGCAGGCTGACGGTAAACTCCGGCCCTTCGATCCACTGCTCTACCAGCACCAGATCATCCAGCCGGGCTGCCGCCTCATAGGCTTCAGCCAGCTCTGCCGCGCTGCTCACTTTACGGATACCGATACTCGAACCTTCGTGGGCCGGTTTCACACTCAGGGGCGCCCCCAGTGCCGTCACAATGTCCTCGGCCTCGCTCACGGAGGTCATGGCACGAAATGCCGGCGTAGGCAGCCCACAACCTTCGAACACATACTTGGTGCGCAATTTGTCCATGGCCAGTGCCGATGCCAGCACTTCACTGCCGGTATAGGGAATGCCTGCCTGCCCAAGGATCGCCTGAAGGGTCCCGTCTTCGCCACCACGGCCATGAAGGGCAATGAACACCCGATCGAAATCGGGTTCGTCCACGGTCCGCAGCAGACAGCCGCGAATGTCCCGGCCAACTGCATCAATACCCGCCGATTGCAGCGCTGCCAGCACGGCTTTGCCACTTTTCAGGGATACTTCCCGCTCGGCGGAATCGCCCCCCATGAACACAGCCACGCGCCCCAGTGCCCGAACCAGTTCGGGGGGTGCCTGATACGGCTGAATGTCGTTGTGGGTCAGATCACTCACTTGCCTTGACTCCTGCTGCTGCCAGCCTTGCTGCTACGCCACCGATATCGCCGGCCCCCTGGGTGATCAACAGATCACCATCCTGCAGGACATTGGCCAGCAGACTCTCGATTTCACGGTTATCTTCAACGAACACGGGTTCTACCTTGCCCCGCTGCCGGATGCTCCGGCACAAAGCCCGCCCGTCTGCTCCCGGAATAGCCGGCTCACCCGCGGAATACACATCCATCAGCAACAGTCCATCCACTTCGGACAATACCCGCACGAAATCCTCATATAGGTCCCGGGTCCGGGTGTACCGGTGTGGCTGATACAGCATCACGATCCGGCGCTCGGGCCAGGCTTCGCGGGCAGCCCGGATGACGGCCTCCACCTCGGTGGGGTGGTGGCCGTAGTCGTCCACCAGCGTCGCTGCTGCTTTCGGTGTCTGGTACTCGCCATACACCTGGAACCGACGGCCAACACCGGCAAATCCAGCCAGCCCGCGGCAGATGGCCTGGTCGTCCACCCCCTCGTCGGTCGCCACGGCAATCGTTGCCAGGGCGTTCAGAACGTTGTGACGACCCGGCATTTTCAGCTCCACCTGGAGATCCGGCCGACCACCAGGGCGACGAACCAGGAATCGGGTCTTCAGACCATCAGAGGTAATGTTCTCCGCCCGGTAATCAGCATCAGGATTGTCGATGCCATAAGTGATAATGGCCCGGGAAATGCGCGGAATGATTTCCTGAACGTAGTCGTCATCCACACACATCACCGCAACACCGTAAAACGGCAGGTTGTGCAGGAAGTCCACAAAGGTCTGCTTGAGCTTTTCGACATCCCCACCGTAGGTGTCCATGTGGTCAGCTTCAATGTTGGTGACCACAGAAATAACCGGTGTCAGATGCAGGAACGACGCATCGCTTTCGTCGGCCTCGGCCACCAGGTAACGGGAACCACCCAATTGGGCATTGGTTCCGGCGCTGTTGAGTTTGCCACCGATCACAAAGGTGGGGTCCAGTCCGGCCTCGCCCAACACGGAGGCAATCAGGCTGGTGGTTGTGGTTTTGCCGTGAGTACCGGCCACAGCGATACCATGGCGATAGCGCATGATCTCTGCCAGCATCTCGGCCCGGGGTACAATTGGTACCCGCCGTTCACGGGCAGAGACGACTTCCGGGTTGTCGCCGGCAACGGCCGAAGACACTACCACCACGTCGGCCTGATCGGTGTTTTCGGCGCGATGACCGATGTACACATCGACATCCATTGCCCGCAGGCGCGCAGTAACAGCACTGTCCCGGATATCAGAGCCAGATACGTCATAGCCCTGGTTCTTCAGGACTTCGGCGATACCGCTCATCCCGGCACCACCGATCCCGACAAAATGGATGCGGCGGATCCGGCGCATTTCCGGCACCTGATAGACCAGTGGCGGATTGGTTGCATCAGCCATTGGCGGCCTCCAGACAGTAATTCACGACTCTCTCCGTTGCATCAGGGCGGGCCAGCGAGCGGGCGGCCTTCGCCATGGTCAGAATTCGTTTCCGATCTGTTGCCAGATCTTTCAGGGTTTCCGCCAGCACCTCCGGGTTCAGCTTTGGCTGAGGAACCAGAATGGCCGCCCCGGCTTTCACCATGTGCTGGCCGTTACGGGTCTGGTGGTCATCGACTGCGTGGGGGAATGGCACCAGCACCGCGCCAATTCCCGCCGCACAGAGCTCAGACACCGTCAGCGCACCGGCACGGCAGATCACCAGATCAGCCCAGCCGTAGGCCTCTGCCATATCGCGGATAAAGGGCTCAATGCTGGCACTGACTCCGGCTTCGTCGTAGGCCGCCCTGGCCACCTCAAGATTCTTCTCACCGCACTGATGCCGAACATCCGGGCGATCAGCCTCCGCCATCAGCGCCAGGGCCCGGGGCAGTTGCTGATTGAACACCTGGGCTCCCAGGCTTCCACCAACAACCAACACCCGTAGCCTGCCACTTCGGCCCGCCAATCGTTGTTCGGGGGCGTCCATCGACGCCACTTCGCCCCGCACCGGATTGCCAGTACAGCGGGTAACCGTCTGGTCGCCGAAACTGTCAGGAAACGCCTCAAGCACCGTTTCGGCAAAACGTGTGAGCCAACGGTTAGTCATTCCAGCGATGGCGTTCTGTTCATGAATGACCAGCGGCTTGCGCATCAGCCAGGCGGCAATACCACCCGGCCCCGTGACAAATCCGCCCATGCCTACCACGCAGTCGGGGCGGATTCGGCGCAAATGGGTGTAGGCTTCGCCCAGGGCGCGCATCAACCGGAACGGTGCCAGCAGCAGCGCCAGCTTGCCTTTACCGCGCAGGCCGGAGATGTGAATGAGCGACAGCGGAATATCGGTGTCTCCAATCAGACGTTCTTCCATGCCGCCGCTGGCGCCGAGCCAGTGCACCTCGTGCCCCCGTTGCTGCAACGCGCGGGCTGTGGCCAACGCAGGAAACACATGGCCGCCGGTGCCACCAGCCATCATCAGGAAGCGACGGCGAGGTGAATCAGTCATACACTGCTCCTCCTTTGCGCCCGCTGCTCTTTATTTCCGATGCCACCCTGGCCCGATCCTGCCGCTCCAGTTCTACCCGGGCGATAACCGCGATACCAATGCAGGTAACCATCAGGCTGGAGCCGCCATAACTGACCAGCGGCAAGGTCAAGCCTTTGGTTGGCAGGAGCCCAGTACTCACCGCCATGTTGATGCCCGCCTGCAATCCGATCAGCAGCGTGATGCCGTAGCTGAAACAGGCGCCGAACGCCATGCCGGCTTTCTCCGCACGCCGGGCAATCACCAGGCCACTGACCACCAGCGCCGCAAACAGGCCGAGCACCACCAGCGCTCCAAGCAAACCGAATTCCTCGGCAATGATCGCGTAGATAAAGTCCGTATGGGCCTCAGGCAGGAAGAACAGTTTCTGTACCGAGTTGCCCAGGCCAACACCCACCCACTCGCCTCGACCAAAGGCAATCAGTGACTGAGTGAGCTGATAACCGCTGTCGAACTGGTCTTTCCAGGGGTCGAGATAGCTGACCACCCGCTTCAGTCGATACGGTTGGGTCACCACCAGAACCGTACCCAGTGCCGCCAGTACGCCAATCAATGGCATAAAACGGCTTAGCCTTACGCCGCTGAGAAAAATCATGCCCGCAGCCGCCGTCACCAGAACAACCGTTGCGCCGAAGTCCGGCTGGATGACCAGCAACACCGACGCCACACCCAGAACCCCGAGCGGTTTCAGAAAACCTGGCCAGGTATGAAGCAGCTCTTCCCGCCGACGAACCACGTAACCCGCCAGGTAGGCGATGAGGCAGAGTTTGGCGACTTCAGACACCTGCACATTGAACAGCCCCATGGGAATCCATCGGGTAGAACCATTGACGGTGCGGCCGAGAGGAGTAAGCACCAACACCAACACCAGAAGTCCAATGCCCAGCAACAACCAGCCACTGCGTTCCCACCAGGATACCGGCACGTTAACAGCTACAAGGGCAGTGGCGCAGCCAAGCCCTGCGAACAGAATCTGGCGAATAACGTAGTGGTAACTGTTGCCCAACGTGGCCGCTGCCATGTCCATCGACGCAGATGAAATCATCACCACACCGGTCACCAGCAAGGCCACGGAGGTAATAATCAGCACCGGCAGCGGCTGCAACTCACCCGCCACACCCTGATAATGAGGAACGCTGACGCCTGCCTGCATCACAGCCCCTCCACCAAAGCGCGGAACTGTTCGCCGCGATCGTTGTAATCCCGGAACATGTCAAAGCTGGCACAGGCTGGAGACAACAGCACCCGATCGCCCGGCTCCGCCGCCTGGCGGGCAAGGCTGACCGCCTCTTGCAGTGACGTTGCGCGATACTGCGGCACTGACACGCCTACCGCCTCGGATATCTTGCCGGCATCGCGTCCAATCAGCACCAAGGCCCGACAGCATGCGGCCACCGGCTCTGCGAGCGGCTGAAAATCCGCGCCTTTGCCATCTCCGCCTGCAATCAGGATCACCTTGCCTGAATCCGGCACCAGGCTTTCAATGGCGGCTACCGTGGCACCAACATTGGTACCTTTGGAATCATTGATGTAATCCACCCCATTCAGGTTGCGGACGAATTCACAGCGATGGGGCAGCCCCCGGAAGCTGCGGGCCACCTCCAGCATCGGCTCCATGGCCAGGCCAGCCGCGTGCCCCAGCGCCAGGGCGGCCATCACGTTGCTGATGTTATGCCTGCCCATCAACTGGAGTTCACTGGCCAGCAAAAGGTTATCCAGGCCCCAGGTAATCCAGGTGCCCTGGTCATCATCCCGGGTACTGAAGGTCTCCGGATTCACCCGGTTAAAGCCAAAACACAGAAACCTCAGGGTATCCCGAGCCATGGGCGTGCTCAGGGCATCGTCGAGGTTCACGATGGCATTTTTGCAGCCACGGTAGATCCGTTGTTTGGCCTGGAAATACGCCATCTTGTCCGGGTACCGGTCCATGTGATCATCGCTGACATTCAGGACAGTGGCCGCCAGAGCCCCGAGTTCTTCGGTGGTCTCCAGCTGAAAACTCGACAGCTCCAGCACATAGAGATCCGCACCCTGGTCCAGCAAATCCAGCGCGGGCGTACCGATATTACCGCCCACCTGCACATTGCGGCCCGCAGCTCGTGCCATTTCCCCTACCAGGGTTGTTACCGTGGTTTTGCCGTTAGAGCCGGTGATGGCAATAATCGGCGCGTCGGCCGCATCGGCGAATAAATCGATGTCGCCGCGAATCCGGGCGCCCCTGGCCGCCGCACCGGCAATCGCCGGCTCTGCAATACTGATTCCCGGGCTGACTATCAGCTCATTGAAACCGGCAAACAGCTCCTCATCAAACTCGCCCAGGTAAATCGGGACGTCTGGCCAACCGGCCTTCAGCTCATCCAGGCCTGGTGGCTGAAGGCGACTATCAGCCACAGCAATCTCACGCCCCTGCCCGGACAGGTAACGCACGCAGGAAAGCCCGGTCTTACCGAGCCCTACGATTAACGTGCGACGATCCGAAACAATGACACTCATAGCCGTAGCAATTTCCTATCGGATTTTCAGACTGGCCAGGCCAATCAGAACGAGAACAACAGTAATAACCCAGAACCGGACAATGACTCGTGGCTCGGGCCAGCCTTTCAATTCAAAATGATGGTGCAGCGGCGCCATCCGGAAGATCCGCCGACCCGTGAGCCGGAATGAGGCCACCTGCAGAATCACAGAAATGGTTTCCATCACGAACACGCCGCCCATGATGAACAACACAATTTCCTGCCGGACGATGACAGCCACTGTGCCCAGGGCGGCTCCCAGGGCAAGGGCACCGACATCGCCCATGAATACCTGCGCCGGGTAAGTGTTGAACCACAGGAACCCGAGCCCTGCACCCACCAGGGCTCCGCAGAAAATGATCAGCTCACCGGTTCCGGGCAGATGCGGAATCAGCAGGTAATTGGCGAACTGCGCATGGCCCGAGAGGTAAGCAAAGATGGCCAGAGCCCCCGCCACCATGACGGTTGGCATGATAGCCAGACCATCCAGGCCGTCTGTCAGATTTACCGCGTTGCTGCTACCAACAATCACGAAGTAGGTCAGCAGAATGAACAACACCGGCCCGAGGGTCAGCGAGACATTTTTCAGGAACGGCAGATAAAGCGAGGTTTCCTGGGGCAGTGAAGCAGTGACATAGAGCACGATCGCGGCCGTGGCCCCGATCACCGACTGCCAGAAGTATTTCCAGCGTGCCGGCAGGCCCCGGGGATTGCGCTCCACAACCTTACGGTAGTCATCCACCCAGCCAATGGCACCGAACAGCAGGGTAACCAGCAACACCACCCAGACATAACGATTGGTCAGATCCGCCCACAACAGAGTGGAAATGGCGATGGCCACGAGGATCAGGGCGCCGCCCATCGTCGGCGTACCGGCTTTGCTCAGGTGAGTCTGGGGGCCGTCATCACGTACGGCCTGGCCGATCTGATACTGACTCAGCTTGCGAATCATCACCGGACCGATCACCAGCGAGATCAGCAGCGCCGTAAGAATGCCCAGGATCGCCCGCAGTGTCAGGTACTGAAACACCGTCAGCGACGAAAAGTATTGCGATAGTATCTCTGTCAGCCAGAGCAGCATGGGTTCTTCACCTTTTTCTGAATTCCCTCCACCACGCGATCCATGGCGGAACTACGAGAACCTTTCACCAGGACCGTCATAGCACCACTCCGGCCCGCCACAATGGCGTCCACCGCCTGCTCATGACTCGGGAAAAACTCTGTCTCGTCACCAAATCCGGTGCCGTAGCCGTTACCTCCGGCTCCCACCACCATAACCTTCTCAATTCCACGGGCACGGGCATGTTCACCCACCTGCCGGTGCAGCTCGTTCGCCTCATCGCCCAGCTCTGCCATGGCGCCGAGCACCGCCAGCCGGGGCGCCGGGTACGACGCCAGAACGTCCAGCGCCGCTTTCATAGACGCCGGATTGGCGTTGTAACTGTCGTCAATCAGGGTCAGATCCGGGGCCGGCTTGAGCACCTGGAGACGCCCCTTCACGGCTTCTACCTGCATGAGCCCGGACTGAACCTGCTGATCTGTCGCTCCAAGTTCCCTGCAGGCCGCGAGAGCCAGCAGAGCATTGGTAATGTTGTGTTCACCGGGCAACCCCAGCACCAGATGACAGCGCCAGTTGTCTGGCCCCAACACCAGGAATTCAAACCCCTGATCAGTGGCCATGATCGCCTCCGCGCGGTAATCCGCGCCCGGGTGCCCCATCCGGGAAACCCCCAGCACCCGCCGTTGGCCCGCACGGGCATGCCATTGATCGAAGGCAGGATCGTCCCGGTTCAGCACGACGGCTCCATCTGCCGGCACGCCATCAATAATCTCGCCTTTGGCCAGAACAATATTCTGGTAACTGCCAAAACCCTCCAGGTGCGCCTGGCCTGCATTGGTCAGAATCGCAACCTGCGGTCGGGTAATTGACACCGTGTGGGCAATTTCGCCAAGACCACTGGCCCCCAGCTCAATGGCGCCGAACTGGTGATCCGGCGTCAGCCGAAACAGGGTCAGCGGAACACCAATGTGATTATTGAGATTGCCTTCAGTCACCAAGGTCGGCCCCATGCCGGCGAGAATGGCCCCGGTCATTTCACGAACCGTGGTTTTGCCACTGCTGCCGGTAATCGCCACCAGCCGGGCCGCGCTTCCGCTGCGATTGGCGCTGGCCAGATCGGCCAAGGCCTGAACCGTATCGCTAACGATCAGTTGCGGAATGGCAACGTCGGTGACCTCGGTATCCACTACCGCGGCGACGGCGCCCTGTGTCAGGGCCTGGCCAAGGAATTCATGACCATCAAACCGCTCACCGCGCAGAGCAACAAACAGCTGCCCATCTCCAACCAATCGGGTATCGGTGGAGACGCCATCAAACCAGAGTTCACCCGCATCAGTGCGCGCCCCTGCCAGGGTGGCCTGAAGCCACTCGCGAGCTTCCGCCAGCGAAAAGGCGCGCATCATGCCACACCTCCATTCAGGTTCAATAGATGGCGTACCTGCTCGGCGTCGCTGAACGGCAACTTCTGGCCCCGGATCTCCTGATAGGCTTCATGACCTTTACCTGCAATCAGCACCAGATCATCCTCATTGGCCATGCCCACTGCCTCGGCAATTGCCTGAGCGCGGTCGTGAATCACCTGCCAGCGACCAGCCTGAGTGAAACCAGCAGAAATGTCGCTGACAATCCGTTCAGGCTGCTCGGTACGAGGGTTGTCGTCGGTTACGATGACGTAATCCGCCCGCTTTTCCGCTTCTTTCGCCATTTCCGGCCGCTTGCCGGGGTCCCGGTCGCCACCGCAACCGAACACACAGATCAGCCTGCCCCGGATGTGGGGCCGCAATGCTTCAAGCGCATTGGCCAGGGCATCGGGGGTGTGAGCATAGTCCACCACCACATGTTTGCCGGTTGAGCCGGTGAATCGTTCAAGACGCCCAGGGGGCGGTGACAGCTCCCTGACAATGGACACCGCCCGCTCAACGGGTACGCCAAGCGTCAGTACGGTAGCCAGGGCCGCCAGAACATTGCTGGCGTTGAAACTCCCTAACAGGGGGACAGCAAGATCAAACTCACCCCATTGCCCATCGACCCTGGCGCGGAACCCTGAGGCCGTGGGCGTAAATTCCTTCAACCAGAGTTCCGTCTGGGCTTCATGCAGACTGTAACGAACACGGTCACACTGGCCCTCAAGCTGACCGTAAAGCTGCCGGCCAAACGGATCGTCAAAATTGATCACTGAGAAGTGCAGTTCTTCCCGCAGGAACAGCCTGGCCTTGGCCTCACCATAGGCCTCCATGGAACCGTGGTAATCCAGATGATCACGCGTGAGGTTGGTGAACACCGCACCGGTCATGGTCAGGTTATCAACCCGCCCCTGATCCAGAGCGTGCGACGACACTTCCATTACCGCAGCCCGACCACCCTCATTGCGTATGCGGTTCAATACCCGGTTCACCTGGACCACATCCGGCGTGGTATGCGTGGCCGACTCGATACTGCCCGGCATGCCATAACCCAGGGTACCCAGCAGCCCGCAGGGCGTGCCGGTTTCCCGTAACAACTGGGAGATGTATTGGGTCACCGACGTCTTGCCATTGGTGCCGGTAACCCCGATCACTCTCAGATGGCGCGACGGATGCTCGAAGAAGCGATCGGCAATTCGGCCCAGACGGGCGCGCAGACCAACCACGGGCACAATCAATGCGCCGTGGCGCTCATGGCACTGCCGCTCCTGCTCGGACTCAAGCAGAATGGCCGTGGCACCGGCGCTGATGGCCTGATCCATATAGTGCTCTGCGGGCGTTCGGGCCCCGGCCAGCGCAATAAAGGCGTCACCGGACTGCACTTTCCGGCTATCCGTCTTCAGGCCGTGGATAGTGACATCGAAGACCGATGGCACCTCAATAATGCCCTGAAGCAAGGTGCTGATGGATGTGATGCACATGGCTTACCCTCTCCCCCCGGAGGTCACTTGCGAAACGCGTGTTTCACTGACTTCCAGTTCAGGCTTCACATTCAGCAGTCGCAGCGCGTCACCCATCACCCGGGCGAATACCGGCGCGGCAACTTCTCCGCCGTAATATTCTCCGGCCTGCGGCGCATCCACGGCCACAACGGTTACAATTCTGGGGTCATCAATCGGTGCCATACCGGCAAAGATGGCCTTATATTGACTGTCTTCGTACCCGTTCGCCCCCACCAGGTGAACGGTCCCGGTTTTGCCCCCGGCCGCATACAGCCCGGGCCGGGCACGCTTGCCAGTACCACGGGCAACCGCCTGTTTTAGCATGTCTCGCACGGCCCGTGTCACCTGCTCAGACAGTACACGTTGTCCCTGCGGCCTCTGCTCCTGCCTCATCAGGCTGAGAGGGTAACGAATTCCACCATTGGCAATAACCATATACGCCTGTGCCAGTTGCAAGGCGTTAACGCTCATGCCGTAGCCATAAGACAAGGTGGACTCTTCTACCGGCCGCCATTTCGGGGGGGCCGGCAAAACACCAACGGCTTCCCCTGGGAAGCCGATACCGGTTGCCTGGCCGAGGCCCAGGCGGGCATAGAGGTTTCTCAGAGTATCGCCACCCAGATCCGTTGCGATGTTGCTCACCCCGACGTTGCTGGACTTGACAATAATCTCCGTTAGATCCAGCACCCCGTAATTGCGATGATCCCGAATGGTGAAGCGACCAAATCTCCGAAAGCCCGGGGAAGTATCAATGGTGCTGTTAACCGTGTATTCCCCGGACTCCAGAGCAGCCGCTATCGTCAGCGGCTTCATGGTTGAGCCGGGCTCGAACAGATCTGTAATCGCCTTGTTGCGCAGGTTTTCTGCGGCAAGCTGTGACCGGTCATTCGGGTTGTAGGAACCTTGATTGACCATGGCCAGCACCTCACCGGTGTCGACATCCAGCATCACCAGCGTGCCACCGCGAGCCTTGTGAGCACCGACCACCGCCTTGAGCTCCCGATAGGCCAGATACTGCAGCCGGAGATCAATACTCAGTTCCAGGTCTTTCCCGGGCCGGGCATCGCGGATAAGCATCAGATCTTTGATGACGCGCCCACGGTTATCCTTGAGCACCCGCTTCTGGCCCGGCTCACCGGTCAACCATTTGTTATAGGCTAACTCGATACCTTCCTGGCCATGCTCGTCGATATCAGTAAACCCGACCACATGAGCGGTGACTTCTCCCGCGGGGTAATAACGACGATATTCCTGCCGGGCATAGATACCACCGACACCTAGAGCCAACGCTTCACGCGCCATTGAGGGCTGCACTTTGCGTCGCAGGTAGATAAATTCGCGGCCAGCATACTGGCGCAATCGCTCCCGCAGCGCGCCCTCAGACAACCCAAGAATTCGGGCAAGCGCCGCCAGTTGCGGATCTTCGGGATCGGTTTCGGAAGGATTTGCCCACACGGTCTGAACTGGCGTACTGACGGCCAAAGGCTCGCCATGACGATCCGTCACCACGCCTCGATGGGCATCGATAGATTCAACGCGGATAGTTCTGACATCTCCCTGCTTGCGCAGGAAGTCATTATCCACCACATGAAGATCCACCAACCGCCATCCAATGCCGGCCACAACCAGCAGGAAAACGCCCAGCACAGAGCCGAAGCGCCAGGCTTTCAAGCCTGCCACCAGCTTCTGCTTCCAGCTGTTTGCGTGCGTTCCCTGACCGGACACTTCAGTTACCCCGGATGGTTATTGTTGGTTTTAGTTCGCTGCCAGCGGTGACATCAAAGGCACGAGTACAATGTCCTGCCGCCCGGGCACCACCATGTTGAAGCGCTCAGCAGCGAGTTTCTCGACCCGCCCGTGAGCGCTCAAAGCACTCTGTTCCAGCAGCAACTGACTCCACTCACGCTGATAGGCATCGCGCTGCTCCTGCAGACCCGACAACGTATTGAACAGCTCGCGGTTCTCATGGGCACTGACCACCACCCCGATGGACGACAGCGTCAGTACGGCCACCAACACCAGCGTCACCAGAACCCGGCTTTCCCGTGTTGCATCAAACACCTGACGGGACAAACGAACGGCTGTCGCAACACCCTCGCGAACCCGCTGTTTGTTTATCCTGTTGGTTTTTACTGGTTGCTCAATCGCTACCGCGCCCATGGCGTCGCGCTCCCCTGCGTTTTCGATTAATTCGCTTTACGTTCAAGCACTCGCATGACCGCGCTGCGAGCCCTGACGTTTTCAGTAATTTCCTGCTCATTGGCCTTGCTGGCTTTGCCAATCAGCTGGAACCCGGATTCTTCCTGCTCCGCCGTGACCGGTATCCCCTTCGGCAGCTTTGGCCCCCGCGCCAGATCACGCATAAAGCGCTTGACCAGACGATCCTCCAGAGAGTGAAAGCTGATCACCACCAGGCGCCCACCGGGAGCCAGGCGATCAACTGCCGCGGCCAGACCGGCTTCCAGGTCCTCGAGCTCCCGGTTTATAAAAATCCGGATAGCCTGAAAAGCACGGGTGGCAGGGTGCTTGTGCTTCTCTTTCTTCGGCACGGCCTCCGCAACCAACTCCGCCAGCTGCCGCGTGGTTTCAATCGGCTGCTCCTGACGCCGCTCCACGACAAGACGAGCGATACGGCGAGAAAACCGCTCCTCGCCGTATCGCCAGATCACATCTGCTATTTCCCGCTCATCAGCCTCGGCCAGCCACTGGGCCGCACTCGGCTCCTGCTGCGGGTTCATTCTCATATCCAATGGACCGTCCCGCATGAACGAAAAACCGCGGGAAGCATCATCCAGTTGTGGCGAAGACACCCCAAGATCCATCAACACGCCATCAACCTGTGACCAACCTTGACGTTCAAGCGCAAGATCCAGTTCGGCGAACGAGCCGTGGTACCACTGAAACCGGGAATCCCCAGATGCCAGCTCTCTGGCGACGGCAATAGCCTCCGGATCCTTATCAATGCCCAGGAGCTGACCATCCTGACCGAGCTTGCCGAGAATCAGACGACTATGACCGCCCCGGCCAAACGTGGCGTCGACAAAACGGCCATTTTCATCTGTAACCAAATAGTCGACCGCTGCATCCAGCAGTACCGAGCGATGCTGATAGCCTTCATTGGCCTGATCGTCCTGGCGTGCGCTCATAGCGACAGCGCCTCCATTTCCGGCGGCATTTCCTCGTCGGCTGCGGAGGCATCAAGGTAAGCATTCCAGCTTTCCTCACTCCACAGCTCATACTTCTTGCCAAGCCCGACCAACATCAGCCGTTTTTCAAGATTGGCGTGATTTCTGAGGGTCTGCGGCACCAGAATCCGGCCGGACCCATCCAGCTCCATAAGGGCAGCGTTACCCAGAATGAGGCGCTGCAGGCGCTTGGCCGCCTTGTTCATGTTGGGCAGCGCCTCGATTTTCGGGCGCAGCACTTCCCATTCCGGCTCGGGGTAGAGCAACAAGCATTTCTCCTCATCGGCGTTGGCTGTCAATACAATACGGCCACCGCAAAGCTGCGCGAGCTCTTCACGCACCTTTGTCGGGATCGCCAGGCGACCCTTCGCGTCCATATTGATGGCATGACTGCCAAGAAAATTGCTCATTAACGTCTAGTCCGAGGTTTTCATTTCCACAAAATTCCACCAAAAACCACTTTTTCCCACTCCCGCACACTATAGAAATACGCAAATAACAATGCAAGCGCCGCGACAGGCACCACACACAGGAAAGTTCCTTTAACGACAAGAGGTTACAAAGCAGAAACGGAACGAAGCGTTAAAAAGACGTAAAGAAAAGGATAAAAAACAAATACCTGCAGACACCTTTAGATAGCCAACTTCAGGTTTAAGATTTTTTGGCTATAAAAGGTAACTTGTGAGAAGGATGCGGATCACATCCGAATAATCGGGAAAAGAGGCGAGCTCGCCGATAAGCCGGGTTCTGTCTTGGACAGTCATTCATCTAGGGCCTGCGTCACCACAGGCCTCAAGCAACCTACCCGAATCCAGCGCGGGCCACGCCATTGGATTCCTATTTGGTCTTGCTCCAGGTGGGGTTTACCATCGCCGTGGACTGTTGCCAGCCACGCGGTGCGCTCTTACCGCACCATTTCAACCTTACCGGCGCCCGAAAGCGCTTAGGCGGTATACTTTCTGTTGCACTTTCCGTCGGCTCACGCCGCCCAGGCGTTACCTGGCACCTTGCCCTGCGGAGCCCGGACTTTCCTCCCCCGGATCAACCGGCGGCGACTGTCTGGCGAGCTCGGCGCTGACAATACCCGCGTGCGCGCAGGCATGCAAGGCTTAATCACCCTTTAACTGCAGCGCTCGCTGATACAGTTCATTTTTTCCGATGCCGCTGACTTCCGCGACGATTTTCGCAGCCTTTTTGACCGGCATCTCTGCAACAAGCAGCTTTAACAGCTTATCGGCATCCAGATCGAGCGACGAACCGGTCACGACATCGTTACCCCGGACCATCACCACGAATTCGCCCCGACTGCCATGCGGGTCGGCCTCCAACTCCGCCAATACCTCTTTAACCGTCCCACTGTAGAAAGTTTCAAAGGTTTTGGTCAGCTCCCGACCGAGCACACACTCCCGGCCCTCGCCAAACTCATCAACCAGATCCTGCATCAGGTCCAGAATTCGATGGGGGGATTCGTAGAACACCAGAGTGGCAGTCTGTTCACGCAATTCCACGAGCGCTGAACGTCTACCCGCCCGTTTAGCCGGCAAAAAACCTGCGAAAAGAAAACGATCCGTCGGTAAACCTGCCGCCGACAATGCCGCAACCAGTGCACATGGACCGGGGATAGGGGAAACCGGAAAGCCCGCCTTTCTGGCTTCACGTACCAGGATGTACCCGGGATCGGAGATCAATGGGGTACCGGCATCGGAAATCAGTGCCACTTGCTGCCCTTCAGCAAGGGCAGAGAGGATTCTGCCGACGCGATCCCTCTCATTATGATCGTGTAGCGCCAGCAAAGGCTTGCTCAGGCCCAGGTGCTGTAACAGGCGTGAGCTGTGACGGGTGTCCTCAGCGGCGACCAGATCCGCCGCAGCGAGCACCTGCCGGACACGATCAGAAAGATCGGCCAGATTACCGATGGGCGTGGCAACAATTGAAAGCCGACCACCGACAACGCTTGCTACAGAACTGGACATAATAAACTCCACTGAAGTGAACCGCGGCGCCGCTATTTCCGGCCCATGACTGTCCCGTCATGTGAAATGCGCCGGGAGCTGGTAAACTTGCCAGCTAAAACGCGGCACCACAAGCCCAACGATTCAGAGAGTACCGAGCCCGCCATGACAAATCGCTTCCGTCACAGCCCAATTCTGGCCCTGATCACCCTCGTTCTGTTCTATCTGGGCGGCTGCGCCACCGTCAATCTCGACGAACATATGGCACAAAGCCCGGAACAGGCACTGTCACTGGCCAGCGATGAACGTGATCCGGTGGTTGGCCAACGCTATCTATTGAGGGTGGCCAGCCGATTCCAGGATCAAGGCCGCCACGAAGATGCCCGAGTCATTCTCCAGGCCCCCGTTCTGGAAAATGCTCCGGAGGACATCGCAAGACAACGCTCGCTCCTGTCCATGGCCAGTGCCAGCGAGTTACAGGACAGCCAATGGGCTGAGCAACTCGCCACAGATAGCACCCCTGAAAGCTTTCTTGCCTACCCCGCGGAGTTAATGTCCCGGGCTGCCATGCTCCAGGCCCGGACCTATGAGCTGGCCGGACAACCTTTGGACGGGGCACTGACGTTGATCCTGCTCAGCCAGACCGACTCCAGCACTTCCCCGCAGGAGGTGCACAATCGCATTTGGCAATTGCTCAAGCCCATCAATCGCTCAACCCTGCAATCCGCCTCCGACAACGCCCTCGGATTCGAGGTTCAAGGCTGGCTTGAGCTCGCTCTGCGCCTACGCACCAAAGGGGCCAGCCTGGATGATCAGGGGCGTCTGATCCGGCAATGGCAGAATAACTGGCCGGGACACCCCGCAGCACAGGTACTCCCCATGGATCTCGCCCTGCTGGCTGAACTGGCAGCAAGCCGGCCGGAGAAACTGGCATTGGCGGTTCCACTTCAAGGTGCCCTCGCCAGCGCCGGCAAAGCGATTCGCGACGGTTTCCTGGCCGCCTATTATCAGGATGAAACCACTGACCGCAGCAAAACCGATATTCGGGTCATCGACACCTCCACCGGCTCTTTTTCCGAGCTCTACGAGGAACTCTCCAATAACGACATTGATTTGATTGTTGGCCCGCTGGACAAGGAAGCACTGTCCCAGCTCGCTAACATGAACACGCTGCCGGTTCCGGCACTGGGCCTGAACTACCTTGGCCCGGATGCCCGCATTCCGGACGGCCTTTATCAGTTCGGGCTATCTGCCGAAGATGAGGCACGACAGATCGCCGACAGGCTCGATGCCGAGAACATCGAGCAGGTTCTCGTACTGATTCCCCACGGTGAATGGGGAGACCGGGTTGAAACCGCCCTGCAAACAAGGATGGACCAGCTCGGGTTGCGAGCGCTCGACGTCGAGCGCTTTTTCCCGGAAGACAACCTGCGCTCAGTGACAGCTGACCTGCTGGGCATTACCGCCTCCCGCCAGCGCGCCATTCAGGTGGAGCGAACAATTGGCCTGAATGTGGAATTTGAACCCCGCCGCCGCCAGGATGCCGAGGGCATCGTGCTGGTTGCCGCACCCACGGTTGCCCGCCAGTTCAAGCCACTGTTCGCCTTCTATTATGGCGGCGATCTGCCGGTATACTCACCTTCCATCGTGTACGAGGGTACGCCGAATCCGGGCCGGGACCGAGATATTGACCGGGTTTTCTTTACGGACATCCCCTGGGTATTGGCCGAGACGAATCCCCTGCGGGAAGAATCACGCCAGTATCTGAGTGGCACCACCGGGCAACTGGGGCGCCTTTTCGCCATGGGCGCCGACGCCTGGCAACTGAGCAAGCGCTTGCCACTTCTACGCCAGGTTGAAGATGCCGCCATTGAAGGACAAACCGGCATTCTGACCATGGATCCTGACGGCAGCATTCATCGCGAACAACGCTGGGCACAATTCCAGGGGGGAACACCCAAACTGCTTTCTCCGACCGTACCCCGGGAAGGTGAACCCGCCCCGACTGCAAACAACTGATAACCGATGGCCAGGGAAGGCTCCAGAAAACTCGGACAGCATTACGAAGGTGTCGCCGCGCGGTATCTGGAAAGCAGAGGCATCCGGATTATTGAGCGGAACGTGCACAATCGTGGCGGCGAGATCGACCTTATTGGAATGGATGCCGAAGCACTGGTGTTCTTTGAAGTTCGCTTCCGCGCTGATGGTGCGCTGGTGGACCCGATAAGCTCGGTGTCCGCGGTGAAGCAGCAACGCCTGGTGCGTGCAGCCTCATTCTACCTGCACCGCCACGGACTCTGGGACCGGGTCAGCCGGATCGATGTTATCGGCATCACACCAGGCCAGTCCAGCAAGTACCGTATACAATGGATCAAAAACGCAATTCAGGCAGACTGACCAGAAACCATGACCGACACCGAACAGAGAATCAACCAGTGGTTCGCCAGCCATATGGAGCACACAGCGCAGGCGGCAAGCACCGCTGGTCCCGCCATTGAGCAGGTAGCGCAGGCATTTGTTGACGCCCTGCTCCAGGATGGCAAGATCATTACCTGCGCCAATGGCAACGCCAATGTACTGGCCCAGTATTTCTGCACGGCATTGTTGTCCCGCTTTGACCAGGACCGCCCGGCCCTACCGGCAATCAACCTTGGGGCAGACGCCACCACCTATTCCGCTATCTGCCGTGACAATCGATTCAACGACACCTTCTCTCGTCAGGTCAGAGCCATAGGCAAACCCGGCGACCTTCTGTTTGTGATCGTGGATGATGGCCACAAGGCAAACCTGATCCAGGCCATCCAGGCGGCCCACGACCGGGAAATGAGGATTGTGGTGCTGAGCGCCAGGGAAAAATCCGACATCACCTCCCTGATGCACCCTGAAGACCATGAAATCGCACTTAACGATTTGCCGCCAAGCGAGGCCACGCCCTTGCTGCTGGTCATCATCAACGCCTTCTGCGACCTGATTGACCACAAGCTTTTCGGAGGCTAATAAAAAAGCCGGCATCGCCGGCTTTTTTATTACTTGACCACTTTCAGGGTTGGCCTGCCATTCGGGCGGTCTTCCGCTCGCCGTGACGACTTGGGCTCACCTCCACCCTCCGGATCGGGAGAGCCTGGCTCACTGCCAAACACCATGCCCTCGCCGTTCTCCTTGGCATAGATGGCCATAACCGCTTGCAACGGTATGAAAACCTGCATCGGCACACCACCGAAACGAGCACTGAATTCCAGCGCACCATTGCCAATCACCAGCCCGCGCACGGCGCCGGGGCTGATATTGAGCACAATCTGGCCGTTGGCAACGTGCTCGGTAGGCACCTGAACACCCTGAATGCCGGCATCCACCACGATATACGGGGTACAGTCGTTATCGAGGATCCATTCGTTCAACGCACGGACCAGATAGGGACGACTGGATGTCATGGCGATAGTCATGTCAGACACTGCTTAACTCCTGCCCTGAAATACGGGCGCTGACAATCAGCTGCGAATATCTTCTTCCAGATCTGAAAGGCTTGCCTTGAAGCCTTCTCTGGCAAAGATGCTCTCCATGTACTTCTGCAAAGGCTTGGCCTGCTTTTCATTCAGCTCAATACCCAGAGCCGGCAAACGCCACAGGATCGGCGCAATACAACAGTCCACGATGGTGAACTCTTCCGACAGGAAGAACGGCATTTCGGCAAACAAAGGTGCCGTGGCCAGAAGGCTTTCCTTGAGTTCCTTGCGAGCGGCATCGCTGGCCTTGGCCCCCGGCTGCGCCAGGATCTGATCAACCAGTCCGCACCAGTCTTTCTGGATGCGGTGAATCATCAGGCGGCTGTTAGCCCGGGCAACGGGGTAAACCGGCAGCAGCGGCGGATGAGGAAAACGCTCATCCAGATACTCCATCATGATGTTGGGCTCGTACAGAACCAGGTCCCGATCTACCAGGGTTGGCAGGGCGTTGTACGGATTCATATCCGCCAGTTCCGCCGGCGGGTTGTCCGGATCCACATCCACGATATCAACAGTGACACCTTTCTCAGCCAGGACAATACGCACCCGGTGACTGTAGTGGCTTGCGGGATCCGAGAAAAAAGTCATTGATGACCGCTTGGTCACAACGCCCATATAGCTACCTCACGATTCTAAAAATCGAAACAATGCAAAACGCAAAAATCCAGCGAGCCTTAAAGACTCGCTGGAATCAAGGACACGGGATTATACCCTAAATCTTAGTGTACGTCTTTCCAGTACTCGCGGTTGAGCAGGTACGCGAAGACAAAGAAGATCGCCACAAAGATCAGCACGAAGATACCGAGACGCTCGCGCTCCACCTTGACCGGGTCGCCCATGTAGGACATGAAGTTGGTCAGATCCCACATGGCCCGATCAAACTCCGCACCGGACATCGAGCCTTCCGTTGCGTAATCCGGGCAAGCGTCTGCGTTATTGACGTTACCACTCAACGGCTCAACAGACGCCCCGACACCAATGTTCGGCTTCACGGCGCACAGACCCTGCATCTCGACCAGAATGTGAGGCATACCAACGTTATCGAACACCACGTTGTTTACGCCCAGTGGCCGGGAATCGTCCTTGTAGAAGCCCCGCAGGTATGAATATACCCAGGACTCACCACGCAGACGGGTTTCCAGCGTAAGATCGGGTGGCGGCGCACCGAACCAGCCGGCCGCCATATCCTTGTTCATGGAGTTCTTCATGAGCTCACCGATCTTGGCACCAGTAAAGATCAGGTTTTCCTCGTAAAGCTCGACAGGGATCTCCAGATCATCCGAAACACGCTTGTAGCGAGCATACTCCATGGAGTGACACCCCATGCAGTAGTTGGTAAACAAGGCAGCACCGCGCTGCAGCGACGCCTTGTCCGTATGATCCGGCTCCATATGATCAAGAGGAACCGCGGCACCAGCCGCCAGGCCAAGCGCTGGCAGGAGTGCGATGAAAAGACCAACAATCAGCTTTTTCATTATCCTGTCACCCTCTCTGGAACTGGCTTGGTGTTCTCCATGCGCGTGTAGAACGGCATCAGAATGAAGTAGAGGAAGTACAACACTGTCAGAATCTGAGCGACAGTCGTGCGACCTTCTGTTGCGGGAACCAGTCCAAGGTAGCCAAGGATTACGAAGCTCACCGCAAAGATTGCCAGGGCAATCTTGCTCAACCAGCCCTTGTAGCGGATTGAGCGGACAGGACTTCTGTCAAGCCACGGCAACACGAACAGAATCGCAATCGCACCACCCATGACCACAACACCCCAGAACTTCGCCGGCAGCCCCATAAAGTCTACCGTCACCGCCCGCAACATCGCGTAAAACGGCGTGAAGTACCAGACAGGCGCAATGTGCGCTGGTGTCTTCAGGGCGTTGGCCGGTTCAAAGTTCGGCTTTTCCAGGAACAGACCGCCCATCTCCGGGAAGAAGAAGACAACGATGAAGAAGATGAAGAAAAACACACCCACGCCCAGCAGATCGTGAACGGTGTAATACGGGTGGAACGGAATACCGTCTTTCGGAATACCGTTTTCATCCTTGTTCTTCTTGATGTCGATGCCGTCGGGGTTGTTAGAACCCACTTCGTGCAGCGCCAGGATGTGAAGAACAACCAGACCCAGCAGAACGATTGGCAGAGCAACCACGTGCAGGGCAAAGAAACGGTTCAGCGTGATACCGGAGATCAGATAGTCACCGCGAATCCACAGAGACAGATCTTCACCGATGACCGGAATCGCACCAAACAGGTTAACGATTACCTGGGCACCCCAGTATGACATCTGGCCCCAGGGCAGCAGGTAGCCCATGAAGGCTTCTGCCATCAGCACCAGGTAGATCAGCATACCGAAAATCCAGATCAATTCCCGCGGCTTCTGGTAGGAACCGTACATGAGACCACGGAACATGTGCAGATACACCACAACGAAGAACGCAGATGCGCCGGTCGAGTGCAGGTATCGCAGCAGCCAACCCCACTCCACATCACGCATGATGTATTCCACCGAGGCAAACGCCCCCTCGGCAGACGGGTTGTAGCTCATAGTCAGCCAGATACCGGTCACTAGCTGGTTGACCAGCACCAGCATTGCCAGTGAACCGAAGAAATACCAGACGTTAAAGTTCTTCGGCGCGTAATACTTGGCCAGGTGCTTGTTCCAGGCCTCAACGATTGGCAGACGCTCGTCTACCCAGTTAATCAGCTTTTGCATCACGCGGCCTCCGGATCAAGACCAATGGTCATGGTCACATCATCGTCAAACCGGTACGGCGGAACCTCAAGGTTCAGCGGCGCGGGTTGAGCCTCATAAACCCGACCGGCCATGTCATAGCGGGAACCGTGACACGGGCAGAACAACCCACCAAGCCAGTTTTCACCCAGATCAGCCGGCGCAACCTCTGGCCGGTAGGAGGGCACGCAGCCCAGATGGGTACAGAGCCCCACATAGACACCGAACTCTGGCTTGATCGCGCGCAAGGGCCCCTGGATATACGAAGGCTGCTGAGGCGCCTCCGACATCGGGTCCTTCACTGCGTCATTGAGCTTCTCGATATTCGCCAGCATTTCTTCCGTTCTGCGGATAATCCAAACAGGCTTACCTCGCCACTCAACGGTGATTTGCTGACCCGGTTCGATTTTGCTGATATTGACGGTTACCGGTGCACCGGCCGCTTCCGCTTTCGCACTGGGGTTCCAGGACGCTACGAAAGGAACGGCTGCACCGACGACGCCGACACCACCTACCACGGACGTAGCACCGATCAGAAACCGGCGCCGGCCTTGGCTCACGTCGCCATTACTCATTATGGTTTTCTCCCATCAGGCGAGGCACAGACGCGGAAAAACCGGCACTGCGCTTCGAAAAGGACTTCACAACCCAAAAATATAAGCGCTGAAATGGTAATGAAATTACCCCCCGCTTACAAGCCGGAAAGGTCGGCAGGCGAGCCTATCCCTGCGCCAGATCAAAAATATTTCCGGAGTACAGATATAAAAAAACCCGGCCACAAGACCGGGTTTTTCCAAATCGACTGAACGTCGATTAACGCTTGGAGTACTGCGGACGCTTACGCGCTTTGCGCAGACCCACTTTCTTACGCTCAACCTTACGGGCATCACGGGTTACGTAACCCGCTTTGCGCAGTGCCGGACGCAGAGTTTCGTCGTAGTCCATCAGAGCGCGAGTCAGGCCGTGGCGAATGGCGCCAGCCTGGCCACTGATGCCGCCACCCTTTACGGTAATGGCGATATCGAAACGATCTTCGGATTCGGCAACCACCAGCGGCTGACGAACAATCATGCGCAGGGTTTCACGACCGAAGAAATCTTCGATAGTGCGACCGTTGATGGAGATGTTACCGCTACCCGGCTTGATAAAGACGCGAGCCGTGGATGATTTGCGGCGACCAGTACCGTAATTTTGTGCTACAGACATATTCGCCTTCCGTTAGATGTCGAGTTCTTTGGGCTGCTGGGCGGCATGAGCATGCTCAGCGCCTGCGTACACTTTCAGCTTCTTGAACATGGCGCGGCCAAGCGGGCCCTTCGGAAGCATGCCTTTTACGGCCTTCTGAATGACTTGCTCGGGAGCCTTGTCAACCAGCTTCTCGAAATTGATGGATTTGATTCCACCCGGAAAGCCGGTATGGCTGTAATACATTTTAGCCGATGCCTTTTTGCCGGTAACCTTCACCTGGCTGGCATTGATAACGATGATGTAGTCGCCAGTGTCCACGTGAGGGGTATACTCAGGCTTATGCTTGCCCCGCAGACGAAGGGCGATTTCGGTTGACAGACGACCCAGCGTCTTGCCGGCTGCGTCTACAACGTACCAGTCACGTTTTACTGTTTCTGGTTTCGCACTCAGAGTCTTCATTGATTCCGCCTTGAACGCTATATAAGAAACGTTAAAAACCACCACCGGTACATGCAAGGCATCCGGAGGAGGTTCATACCTGTATGTTGCGCTGCCATCATTCGGGGCTGAGATAATGACATCGCCTTGAAAAGCCAGGGCGCGAAGTATACTCGAACCCCTGGTGAATGCCAACCCCGACCTATGCTGTTTCGTTAATCCCCTATGGGCGTGGAACCAGAGTTAGCGGATCTTTCCGGTAGAGCTTCGCGGTATTGGCCAACAGTATTTCAGCCAGCGACTCCCGGGGCTCACTCCGCAGTTCCGCCAGGGCCTCGAAAATCTCCGGCAAGTGGACAGGTGAGTTCTGCCCTTTCGCCACTCCGGCCGGCGCCATATCCGGCGCATCGGTTTCCAGGACCAGCGCATCCGCCGGTAACCGGGCAATGGTATCCCGGGTTTTCCGGGCCCGATCGTGGGTAATCACGCCGCCCACGCCAATGTAACAACCCAGATCAACCAGCTTTTGCGCCTGCTGATAACTGCCCGAGAAGCCGTGAAGCAATGCCCGCCCGTTCCATCCGGCGCGTTTCAGACTACTGTGCACCAGATCATGGCTCTTGACGGAGTGAATCACCAGCGCCAGACCGAGCCGCTGGGCAATATCAATCTGGGCCTCGAACCAGGGTTCCTGCTCAGACAGATCGCCTTTGAGGGCGTCCAGACCACACTCTCCAAGGCCAACACTGGCTTGGGGCGCGGAAGACAGCAACCTTTCAAGCTCGGCGAGATCGCCAGCGCCGTGCTCCTGAATAAACCAGGGGTGAATACCCAGACAGTACCAGAGACCCTTCTCTGCATCTGCCATGCTCGCCACACGCTGCCAGTCCTGCCGCCGGACCCCCGGAATCACGATCGCGCGAACTCCAAGGCTGGCCGCCTGTGCCAACACCGCCTCCCGATGCCCGTCAAAAAACGGGAAATCAAAATGGCAATGAGCATCTACCAACTGCATGGCGGCCTCCTCCCGGAGCCGAATCAGTGCTCCCGGGTCTTGTGGAACTGGATATCCGGATAACGCTCCTGAGCAAGATTCAGGTTCACCATGGTCGGCGCGATGTACGCAAGGCGATCTGCGCCATCCAGTGCGACGTTGTCCTGATTCTTACGCTGGAATTCGTCCAGTTTACGCTCATCGGAACAGGTTACCCAACGGGCAGTTGCCACGTTGATGGGCTCGTAAACCGCTTCCACCTTGTATTCACTTTTCAGGCGGGCGACAACTACATCAAACTGCAGCACACCCACCGCCCCGACGATCAGATCGTTGTTCTTCAGCGGACGGAAGACCTGAACTGCACCCTCCTCGGAAAGCTGGATCAGGCCCTTCTGTAATTGCTTGGCTTTCAGCGGATCTTTCAATCGAATGCGCCGGAACAGCTCTGGGGCGAAGTTCGGGATACCGGTAAACTTCATGTCCTCGCCCGCGGTAAAGGTATCACCCAACTGAATGGTGCCGTGGTTATGCAGGCCAATGATGTCACCGGCAAACGCTTCTTCCGCATGTTCACGGTCACCAGCCATGAAGGTGAGCGCATCAGAGAACCGAACATCTTTACCGATACGGACGTGCCGAGCTTTCATGCCTTGATTGTAACTACCTGACACGATCCTCAGGAAAGCGATACGGTCCCGGTGCTGTGGATCCATGTTTGCCTGAATCTTGAAGACAAAGCCGGAAAAGCCATCCTCGGTCGGGGTCACCTGGCGCACATCCGTGGCCCGGGGCTGAGGGGCCGGCGCCCAATCCACCAGACCATCAAGCATGTGATCAACACCGAAGTTGCCAAGCGCTGTTCCGAAAAACACCGGGGTCAGCTCACCAGCCAGGAAAGCCTCCTGGTCAAATTCATGGGAAGCCCCTTTGACCAGCTCAATCTCATCACGAAGGTCGGAAGCGTAATTGCCGATGGCCTCATCCAGCTCCGGGTTGTCCAGACCTTTGACAACACGTTTTTCCTGAATGGTATGCCCCTGGCCTGACTGATAAAGAATCACTTCGTCCCGCAGCAGGTGATAAACCCCCTTGAACCCCTTGCCCATACCAATGGGCCAGGTAATCGGCGCACAGGCAATCTTCAGTACGTCTTCCACTTCGTCCATCAACTCGATGGGGTCCCTGGTATCCCGGTCCAGCTTGTTCATAAAGGTAAGGATCGGGGTGTCACGCAGGCGGGTCACCTCCATCAGCTTGATGGTGCGCTCCTCAACCCCTTTGGCACTGTCAATCACCATCAGACAGGAGTCGACGGCGGTCAGTGTCCGATAGGTATCCTCGGAGAAATCTTCGTGCCCCGGTGTATCCAGCAGGTTGACCAGCTTTCCACCATAGGGAAATTGCATCACCGACGTGGTGACGGAAATACCCCGTTCTTTTTCCATCTCCATCCAGTCAGACTTGGCGTGCTGTCCGGATTTTTTGCCCTTGACGGTTCCCGCCTTCTGCAGGGCCTGGCCGAACAACAGCACCTTCTCTGTGATGGTGGTCTTACCGGCATCCGGGTGCGAGATGATCGCAAAGGTGCGGCGCTTGGCCACTTCCTGGGAAAGGTTAGGCATAAACTCTGGTGACCTGAATCGAGATGGATGAAAGCCGAGCATTATACGGCCTATACCGTCCTCAGGTGAACCGCAGCGCCATGACCAGGGCATCTTCCCGTGCAGCGCCATCGGGATAATAGCCGGCCCTTCTGCCGATTTCAGAGAAACCCTCGCTCAGATAGAGCTGGGTGGCGGCATCATTGCTAACCCGCACTTCCAGAATCAGTTGTTCCATACCATCCGACACCGCGACAGCGATCAGATGCCGTAGCAGCCAGCGCCCGACACCCTGACCACGCACACGGGGACTGACGCAGATATTCAGCAGATGGGCTTCGTCGACCATATAGGCCACAACCGCATAGCCAATCAGCTCATCGCCACGCTCAGCGGCCCAGAGCCTGTAATTCGGCTTAAAACAGTCAAGAAAAGTCGATTTCGGCCACGGATGGGAGTGTCCCTGACACTCCAGCTCCATGACCGCCGCCAGGTCTGCCTCGACCAGAGGGCGTACCCGGACATCCTGGTTGTGCACGTCGAAAAAAGGCTGTGATGCTTTCATCGGCCAGGTACGAGAACCCGAATCGATTGCCAGAGCAGCCGCTTCTGGGAGGGGTCTGATGCCAGTGATGCGAGCGTGCCGGAAAACGCAATCTCCGGCACCCGCCCCAGGCCACGCTCGATCAACCGTGCCTGAGTTTCGTCGCCAAGCCCCAGCGTTATTAGCGTTTCTGTCGGGGCGTCGCCAGCAAAAGCAGAGGCTATGACTGAGACAAGATCGCTTTCACTGTTGAGCGTCACTTTCAGGTTATTGAACAAGGGCCAGCGCACTACACTGCATTGAGACACCCCGGTCTCTCCAATGCTTCGCAATATGTTACGAGCCAGATTTTCCTGCAAGGCAAAACTGGCGTCCTCGGCAATATGGCACAAGAGCATGAACCGGGAGCCTTTCCAGGCAGTCAGACACACCCGGTGCACTGGCTCCCGCTGCTGCACTTCTACTGGCTCCGAGGCCGGCAGGGAAGCCTCTGGCTCCATGTCTGGAGTTTCAGACCGAGGCTCGGTGGCCGGTGGAGCTTTCACTGGGTCCGCGGCCTGTTGCCCAGCGCTGTCCGCCTTCTGCACGGATTCAGGCTTGTTGCCCATCAGGCTCTGGAGCTGAGCAATGCGCTGCCGCCCCTGGTCCCCTGACAGCGGCTCAGATTTGCGCCCAATCTGAGGCACCTCCGACGCGGGCTGGAATTGCGGCTCGTCATCCACTCCGAAATCAAAGTCGGGGCTTGGCGCCGCGCCAGGCAAACTCTCGCGGGCATACCACATCCGAATGCCTGCCGCCGCCAGATAGAACTGCCGCTCCGCCTCATTCCCTATCACGAATCCCTCCATGGCAATCCTTCGGGCGCTTTAAACATCAGCCACCTGGGGATGTTGGCGAATACCGCCACTGGAAATCAGGTTCAGAGCCTCAATGTAGGCCTTCGCCGACGCAATAATGATGTCGGTATCTGATCCAACGCCGTTCACAATACGGCCGCCCCGCTCAAGACGAACGGTGACTTCCCCCTGAGCATCAGTGCCGCTGGTAATATTGTTGACCGAATACAGCTGCAGGTTACACCCGGAATCCACCAGAGATTCAATGGCCTTGAAAGTTGCGTCTACAGGACCGCTGCCCTCAGCCTCTACCGTGTGTTCTTTACCATCCACCGTCATGGTCAGATGCGCCTTGGGCACAACGCCGGTTTCAGAACAGACCTGCATGCAGACCAGACCGAAGCGGCCTTCTTCTTCCTTTTGCTTGGTATCGCTGGCAATCGCCTGCAGATCCTCATCAAAGATCTCATGCTTGAGGTCGGCCAGCGCCTTGAAGCGCGTGAAGGCCTCATTTAGCTCCCCTTCGGTTTCAAACTGGATACCAAGTTCCAGCAGTCTCGTACGGAAGGCATTGCGGCCGGAATGCTTACCTAAAACCAGGCTATTGGTATGCCAGCCTACGTCCTGTGCCCGCATGATCTCGTAGGTTTCACGATGCTTGAGCACGCCATCCTGATGGATGCCGGACTCATGGGCAAAGGCATTGGCACCGACGATCGCCTTGTTGGGTTGAACAGGAAACCCGGTAATGGTGGACACCAGACGTGATGCCGGGACGATATGCTGGGTATCTATGCGGGTATCAATATTGAAGAGATCCTGGCGGGTACGAACCGCCATGACAATTTCTTCCAGCGCTGCGTTACCAGCACGTTCGCCCAGACCATTGATAGTACATTCGACCTGACGGGCACCGTGGGCAACCGCAGCCAGCGAGTTGGCTACCGCAAGGCCCAGGTCGTTATGGCAATGGACTGAAAACACGGCCTTGTCGGCATTCGGGATACGGTTCAGTAACTGATGGATGGTCTCACCAAACTGTTCAGGAATGGCATAGCCCACGGTATCAGGGATGTTGATGGTACGGGCGCCGGCATCGATAGCGGCTTCAATGATGCGACAAAGAAAATCCAGCTCTGACCGCCCGGCGTCTTCACAGGAGAACTCGACGTCATCAACGTGGCTACGCGCCCGCTTGACAGCGCGCACGGCTTGCTCGACCACCTCATCTGGCTCCATCTGAAGTTTATGCTTCATATGGATGGGCGAGGTGGCAATAAAGGTATGGATACGGGAGCGTTCGGCAGGGCGGATCGCTTCAGCAGCCCTGTCGATATCCTTGTCCAAAGCACGAGCCAGACTGCAGACAGTGGATTCTTTGATGTTCTCGGCAATGGCCTTGACTGCATCAAAGTCGCCCTGGCTGGCAATGGCAAACCCCGCCTCGATAACGTCTACGCGAAGCTTCTCGAGCGCCTTGGCAATGCGGAGTTTTTCCGCCTTGTTCATGGTGGCGCCCGGGCTTTGCTCGCCATCGCGCAGAGTGGTATCGAAAATGACCAGGTGTTCGCTTGCGGCCATTGCTGGGCTCCCATCAGAAACGTTGCTTTGATTTTCGGTGAAGTATATCACTTCTCCGGAACCAGAAATAAAAAACCCCCGGCAGCTTCGCTGTCGGGGGTTTTTAGGCATTAGGCGCCTGACGATGACCTACTCTCACATGGGCAACGCCACACTACCATCGGCGCAGGTCTGTTTCACTTCTGAGTTCGGGATGGGATCAG
>NZ_JACDWW010000051.1:0-197676 GCF_016464145.1 Marinobacter sp. bablab_jr008 | reverse complement strand
CCGTTAACTTCCTATGGCTTCCTTCAGACCCCACCGTTGGCCAGTGACGCCCTTGCCAGTCGGATTGTCTTCCCCTCAGTCGGGGTGACGCCATCTTCTTTCAGATGGCCGGGTTTGCCAGCTTCGCCGGGCAAACGAAAAGGGGAAGCCATCGGCTTCCCCTCCTGCAACAGAGCGACGCTTTGATCAGAGACCGTACTTGGTCTCAATAGCCTCATAGATGCCGTTGTTCTTGATGGTTTCCAGGCCCTGATTCAGTTTCTGGATCACCTCGTCCGGCGTTTCCATGTTCATGGCCAGGTACAGTTCGGTCTTGTTGAACGAATACACCGGAACCAAGCCTTCCACATCCTGCTGGGACGCAAAATAAGGCCCGGCCAACTGGTCTGCAATCCAGAGGGCCAACTTGCGCACGGGTTATCTCCTTTACCACGAATGACTTAGTCCGCTGCACAGGCAGCGGCACAACGAGACAGTGGTGGAGTTTACCCGAGCTTTTGACGTTGTTTTACAGATAAACTGTTTGTTTTCGTAAGGAACCGCTATTGCCGGAAACGCTGGATAAAGGCTTCCGATTCGGCAATGGAGGCTTCCATGTTGCGGATCAGGGTATCCACATCGCTGCGAATACGGCCCAGTTCATTTTCCAGCGCACCGATAGCCTGGGCATTCAGGTTGTGTTTCAGATACAGCATCTGATCCTCAAAGGCCTGCAGCACCGGCTCCATGCGCGCTTCGGCCTGATGCATCCGGCGAATCAGCTGGTCATACTGGCTGCGGGTTTCCCGCAGTTGTTGCTCGCTGCTCCGGCGCAGGGAGGCGCTTTCATACCGGTCCAGTTCGGCTTCCCATTCCTCAAACAGAGCCTGGGAAACATCTTCAACCGCATCGATGCGGTCACGTACCTCCTCGGCAGCGTCCTCACTGTCTTCATAGGCATCCCGGACTTCTTCGTATTTGGTCTTGAGCTCGGTATCCGGGGTATCCACCACACTCTGGAACCGTGCCAGGGATGAGCGGAAGGTTTCCTGTGCATCACTCTGGGCATCCCGCGCTTCGCCCACCCGGTCGACCAGAATATCGCGTTTTTCAAACCCCAGTTTTTCCATGGCGTTGTAGTAAACGGTACTGCAGCCAGACATCAGGACAGCGGCCATCAGAGCCATAAGCCAGGAAGTGGAGCGGGTAAGAGAGTTGGTCATGGTGAGTCCTTGTTATTTTCCGATACAGAATATATCAAATCGTTTAAAAACAATAGCTTGTAAATTTTTCGGAGCACAATCGGAGTGCAGAAATTTGCGAAAAAAAGTGTAACTATTGGCAAATTTCCTCTTCATCGGCTCCTGACGACCCAGTTTAAACTGGGATAAGTGGGAAACTGGGAGCCTTGTATACGCTTTTATCTCTATGAAATCAGTGCATTGAGATCGCTCTTTCAGCGCCTTCTGCCAAACAAAATTATAGTAACATCGTTTTCTAAACGGATCTGTTCTCATTTTGAACGGACTTGACGCACAACGTTATTGTGCATAGAATGATTAAAAAGCGATCAGGTAACTATGGCGGTTGAATTCAGGGATATATGGCTAGAGGCGTTCTACGACGAAGACCAAAGCCACAAGAAAATACCCAGTACTATTGAAGGCGCTCTGTTCAGAAAGATTCAGATTCTGGATGCCGCGACGCAGGAGTCAGACTTGAGGATTCCGCCGGGTAACCGTTTTGAACATTTGCAGGGAAACCTTTCTGGATGGTGTTCCATTCGGGTTAACAAGCAGTATCGCCTGATTTTTCGCTGGGAAGATGGCACCGCCCAAGATACATATCTAGACCCGCATGTATACAAGGGCTAGAGGAGGTTATGGTAATGAGGAATACAAAACGTCGTCCAGTGACCGTTGGCGAAATGCTGGTCACCGAGTTTCTGGAGCCGATGAACATCGAAATCAGTGAACTTGCCGAAGCAATGGGTGTGCACAGAAATACACTCAGTCGGATTGCGCATGACAAAGGCACGCTGACAGCACCTATGGCCATCAAGCTTGCAGCTGCTTTGGGGAATACGCCGGAGTTCTGGCTGAATATTCAGCACGCCGTTGAGTTATGGGATGTTCGTCATCGTGCCTATGAGCAGGAAGCGAAAAATGTGAAACGTGTAAAGCCTCATGTGCTGCCACTAAAGCAGGCCTGAAGCACTTTTTGTTTCAGCCATGTTTCCCCTTTCTTTGGAAAGTTACAGCAGCCGGGTTTGCTGATCGGATTGGAAAAACTGGTATCCCATCGCCTTATAACCTTTCTCGCGCTTTCGGAACATGCGTTCAAGCATTGGCAGGCTGTTGTCCAGGTAGTCGTAAACAGTGACTTTCTGCTTGCCGTCGGCATCCCGGTGAATCCTGCCAGCATACTGCGACAGTGTTCCTTTCCAGGCTATGGGCAGGGCCAGAAACAAAGTGTCCAGCCGGGGCAAGTCAAAGCCTTCACCAATGTATTTTCCGGTTGCAACAATAACCTGAGCTTCGTGTAGTTGCGATTCGGCAGCCCGGCGTTCCTTGACTCGCATCCCGCCACGCAAAACAACCGACGATATCGACTCAGCTTCCAACAATGTTGCCAGCGTCTCGGCATGCTCTCGTCGTTCGGTCAGCAAAAGACAGTTGGCCCCGTTTTGCACGCAGCGTAAGACATCCTGAACAATATCCTGATTCCGCGCAGTGCTCTGGGCGAGCCAACGGTAAACCGATGCTATGTGTGGTCGTTCACCATTATTCTGAAAAATGTCCGTCGGTGGCGTTTCATGACGTTCTCGAACGATGACACGCTGGACAAACTTAGACCCATGTTCAGGCCTGACTTTGTGACGAACGGGCCCCGCAACCATAAACATGATTTTTTGGTGGCCATCCTGACGGTCAGGCGTTGCGGTAAGGCCTACAACGTATCGAGCGCTGACTTCGTTAAGCAGCATTTCATAACGGGGAGCTGAAATGTGATGGCATTCATCGATGATGACCTGCCCGTATTCCCGGACTTTACTTGAGACCGTATTATCTTTCTTGTTGATCAGGCTTTGATAGGTGGCAACGTCGATCTGACCAGTAGGTTTCTTTTTGCCACCACCAATCACACCCACGGATGCACCCTCAATGAAGGTCTCCAGGCGCTCCTTCCATTGATCCAATAACTGACGACTGTGAGTTAGGATCAGCGTGTTTACCTGCCGCTTGGCGACAATGCCAATAGCGGTTACGGTTTTCCCGAAAGCGGTCGGAGCGTGAAGTATTCCGGTATCGTGATCGGCAAGTGCCGTCACAGCCTTTTTCTGTTCACGACGCAGCGTTGCTTTCAGGCTGACTTCCGGCAGCAACTGGCCAGGCATTCTGCGGTCATCGATTTCTACCGTTATTCCCTGTTCGCGCAACAATACCTGAAGATCATCGAAACAGCCTCTCGGTACCGAGATATAACCTTGCTCAATCCGAGCACAGGATATGTAACGAGGGATGCCATGAGTTGAAAATCGAAGTGCCTGGGTTTTGAAAAATACTGGATTGGCAAAGCTCGCCATGCGCTTTATTCGGGCCGCCAGTGTCCCTGGTATATCTGACAACTTCATATAAATGTGATTGGCCAGGGTAAGCGTGATGTTCTCGGGACATCCGGAAATTATCCCTGTATCGACCGGTAAAGCGTGTTCCCACGGCAACGCAACGTCTGCTATCGCATCGGAATCAGGCTCATTTCCAACCATATCTCGAAGCTGAGCCGGCGAAACGGTCTTTTGCTGACTAAGTAGCGCCCACTGATCCGGATACGGAGTTAGCTTATCGTCGACGAATACAGTACACCCACGACTTCGCGCCTCATGCTGAAGCGGAAGGGCAATCAAATTGCCAAATCCACCATCGGGCATCATATCCTGGTTGGGGAATAGCCGGTCATAAGAATCGAAGGACAGGCTCGGGTGGCATTCCATGGCTTTGTCCAGCAGCTTGAACCCCAAAGCCCTCGCGGACCAGGCCGGAACGGCGTCCGAAAAGAAGATCCATAGGTGGGCACCCGCACCCGACCGGGAGATCTCTACAAGATAAGGGACACCTTCATCACGACAAGCCTGGGCCAGCGCAAGAACGTCTGCCTGCCAGTTCTCCTTATCAAAATCCACAGCCAGCAGATAACAGGAACTGTCCCGCAACAAAGGGTATAACCCTGCGACATGTTTGCCAGACAGGTGGCCATACACTGCATCGAAATCCAGAGGCTTGAATTTTTTGTGCGGGCACTCGCCGCACTTGATCCGGGGTTTCTGACAGGTGCTCGGAACCCATTCATTTTCGCAGGCCACGGCATAGCCGGAACGGCCACTGGAACCCGTCCAGCGGACCGCATAGATATCCTGTCTGCCGCGAAAGAAACTCCGGAATAGCTCGGCCTTTTGATCGGGGGGCAATTGCACTGACTTGAATTGTTTTGCAGTTCGATGAAGCTCGTTTCTACGGGAAAGTAGGGCCGCTTTTTCCTTTTCAAGCTCAGATAACCTCAATGCGATGGCTGCAAGCTCTTCTTCTGTTTTGATATTTGCCCCCTACCCCTGAATCCGTCAAGCACGATGACCAAGCTTTTCAATCTTTGGCAGATCCTATCAGATATAGTTTCGTAGTCAGCAAAAACAATGACAGAGTTTTCGGCGTATCCCCCCAACTTCTGGATGGGTAACCGCCGATCGAAATCGTCAATTTTCCGGTTGGGTGATAGTCGTAGTCAGGTGGCCTTGGGTAGTGGTATCCGGTTCCCCAGCGATTCGGAGAACGTTGCCAGCGTTCAATTGCTTTTTTCTCTGCTGCGGTTACCTCATGCTTGCTCCTGGCGATATGCTCGCTGATTGCTATGGTCAACGACGTTTCGTCCAGTCCGATCAGGGTACGACTCTTTTCACGGTCCACCCAAACCTTCATACCCTGACGTTCAAGCGCTTTTATCAGTGTGTCGCCTATCGATAATGCTCTATCGATCACATCTCTAGTCACTTCGAAAGCAAAAATTTCTCCCGGCGCTGAACGCAGTCCTTTGTAGTTGTCCCATCCGGCTTTTTGCCTCAGTCGCTTGGATGCTTTCCTTATCAAAGGATGTGGAGATTCGAGCAGATCTGGCACATCAACAAAGCCTATACGTTCTTGGGCTGTTGTGGCTTTTTTCCGTGAGGCATCAGGATTATTGGGGTTATAAGTGCGTGATCGACTGAGAGGCAGGGAGTAATTTTCAAACTCCTTAGCGGTAGGAAGCGGAATTTTCTTCGGTGAATGTCCGGCGTTGATTTTTGCCCAGTACCCACGTGGCGGCAAAGGTATCTTGTCCTTGCGACAAACCTTTCCCAATGCAACACCGGATATCCCATAGCGCGGCGCAACTCTGTGCCCATACCTCACTTCGCGTAATTGCGGCGCAGCATCTACGATATGGACTTGCGGGATTCTGAGGATGGTACCCGCTCCTACAATAAAGGCATGTTGGTGCCATTACTGGATCTCGCCAGCCTGGCGACCTCATTCGATGCACCGCTTCGACATCTATCGGGTAGCCAGACGTTTTTGTTCAACGCTACCGACATCCTGATGACACCGGACAATCCATCGGCGAGACCAAGCCTGATGGGATGGATGCCTGCGTCGATGGCCACTTCAGAGGCTCAGTCCTATGAGCAGTATGTAGATCTGGTTGACCAGGCCATCCGGCTAGCTGCCAATGATATGGCGTTGAGTGCCACCAAACTCAGTAACGTGGAAACGCCTGAGATTGACGGCCATCCACTGATGCTCTGGTCCATTGAAAGCATTGAGCATGGATGCGGTGCTGGTCAATGTGTGGTGGCATACAACATCAAAACGCCGAATCTCTGGAAGTCTCCGGCCTACGTGGAAGGCGCTGAGCCTGAAAGCTGCAACATTGCGGCCAATCATCCAGAGAATTATTCCCGCCTTGTTTTCCGGCAGTCAGGTGAGCAACTCAGCTTCCCTGTGGACGAGTTCTACCGCACGGTCAGTGGCGCCTTACCATCCTGGATGGTAGTGTATTTTACTCCCGGCACCGTCATCCAGGATGGCGAGCCGCTGCCGTACCCTGTGCTGTACGAGCAGGGACAGCGACTGATGTTCAAGGAGCCAGAACATGAGTGACTGGTATGATGAACTTGAGTTCGCGCTGTTGCCGCTTGAAGACGCCAAAATCGATAGCGACTGCATGACTGGTGTATCGATCTCCGGGCTGGGCGATGAGGACGAGCTCCCTCATGGCTTATTCCAGCCATCCAACTATCCTCGAGTACGATATCAAGGCACTTCGTGGCTGGTTTCACGCCTGGACACGGAGGATTTGAGGGCGATGAAAAATGATGCCTACAGCAAGGTGAAACTGCCATGGCTGGCCGGGCAAGCCTCTGCGGCCTGACCCCGGGCAAAGCTTGCATTTTCTCAGGTTCTGGTCGCTTCGAAGTAAAGAGCTATCGGGACTGAAACCATGGTGAGGGTGACAAAAATAGTAGCAGTGGGGCTCGCCGGGATCGGCGTTGTGGAGCTTGTCTTTAGGGGCACCGATGCAGCGCTTTACGCATGGTATCTCTTGCTCGTGCTCTGGGTGGTCGCACTGCTCATTCGCTTCGCACTGGCCGCAATCGATGCTTACAAGACGGTTTTCGCCAAGGGCAAGCGGTGCAGGTGATGACGGGTGGAGATCCAGATCGAATGGTTGGATTTGCTGCCCGAGGCCTTCTCGTCGGTCAACTGGTCGAAGTAATCGAAGAAGCTGGCAGACAGCTTGGTCCGGTCATCCAATCCATGTCGTGACGACTCGATTTCCAACAGCCGCTTTGCCCGGATGGCCTCAGCCTTCTGATTCACGGTCTTGTTGTGCTCACCCTCCGCCGGAAGGCGGGGTTTGTCGTAGAGGAACAGGTTCAGAGGCTCATATGAGCGCTTTTGCGCTCGAGAACTGTTCTGCCCTGTCTTGGAACCGTGATAGTAGACCAGTCGCAAGGCACGGTGGCCGTTCTTGTCTGGTTCACGTTTCTGGATAGTGATTTTCATGTTTTGCTCCTTTTGTGCTCCGAGTGCTCCGAAAACTTATACTCGGAGCACACACGGAGCAAGAGGGGACAAAACGGATCAAACTACCTGCAAAGACATAGAATAAATTTCGTTATAAAACAATGAGTTATTTGTATTTAATTGGATGCTTTTCGATCTTTTTGGCCGTTTCACTTCCCGATGCAAAAACTGCTGAATATCTTACCCAGAAGCTCATCCGGCGTCAGATGCCCGGTGATTTCCCCCAGGGCATCCTGAGCGGCCCGCAGATCTTCGGCCAGCAATTCGCCGGCGCCGTAACCTTCCAGCTGGGTCTGGCCCTGTAGCAGGGAATCCCGGGCACGTTCCAGGGCATCCAGGTGCCGACGCCGGGCCAGGAAGCCACCTTCGGTGGTACTGGCAAAGCCGATGCATTCTTTCAGATGCTCACGCAGAACCTCCAGGCCTTCCGCGGCTTTTGCTGCCAGGCGAATCACCGGGGCGGTCTGATGCGGCTCTGCGCTGATGCCAACGGGTTCGCCAGACAGATCCACCTTGTTTCGGATCACCGTCACCGGCGCGCTCCTCGGCAGTTGATCAATAAAATCCGGCCAGATTTCATGGGGTTCGGTTTTGTCGGTGGTGGTGGCATCCACCATCAGCAAAATACGGTCGGCCTGGCGGATTTCTTCCCAGGCCCGGGCAATACCAATCTGTTCCACTTCGTCAGGGCTGTCCCGCAGGCCGGCAGTATCAATAACGTGCAGCGGCATACCATCGATGTGGATATGTTCCCGCAACACATCCCGGGTTGTGCCCTCGATGGCGGTGACAATCGCAGCCTCCCGACCCGCGAGGGCGTTCAGCAGGCTGGATTTGCCGGCATTGGGCCGGCCGGCAATAACCACTTTCATGCCGTCCCGCAGAATGGTGCCTTGCTGGGCTTCACCGAGAATCTGCTGCACCTGCTCCAGCAGACCCTGCAAGTCAGAAGCAACCTTGCCATCGGCCAGGAAATCGATCTCTTCCTCCGGAAAATCGATGGCCGCTTCCACGTAGATGCGCAGATGGGTGATGGCCTCCACCAGGTTATCCACACGTTTGGAGAACACCCCCTGCATGGAACGCACGGCGCAGCGGGCCGCCTGTTCCGAGCTGCTTTCAATCAGATCTGCAATGGCCTCAGCCTGAGCCAGATCCAGCTTGTCATTGAGAAACGCTCTTTCGGAAAATTCACCGGGCCGGGCCAGCCGGGCGCCCAGGCTGCAGACTTCCCGCAACAGGATATCCAGGATCACCGTACCCCCATGGCCCTGAAGCTCGAACACATCCTCGCCGGTAAAGGAGTGCGGGTTCGGAAAGTACAGACCGATGCCCTCATCAATCAGCTCTCCCTGACGATCCCGGAACGGGCCGTAGTGGGCGTATCGGGGTTTTGGCTCAAAGCCCAGCATGGTGCGGGCAATGGCCATGGCCCTGGGTCCGGACACCCGGACAATCCCCACCCCGGCCTGGCCCGGGGCAGTGGCGATGGCGGCAATGGTGTCAGTCGCTGGCTGCATCTTGATTTTCCTGAAATAGAAATGACAAAGGCTCCACAAGGGAGCCTTTGTCAGGTCAGAAGCACTGTTAAATCAGTACTTCTTGCCTGCCGTTTCCGCTTCGATCTTGCGGGTAATGTACCACTGCTGGGAGATCGAAAGAATGTTGTTCACCAGCCAGTACAGAACCAGACCGGCCGGGAACCACAGGAAGAACACGGTGAAGATCAGCGGCATCAGCTTCATGATCTTGGCCTGCATGGGGTCCGGGGGCGTCGGGTTCAGGCTCATCTGGATGAACATGCTGGCCCCCATCAGGATTGGCAGGATGAAGTACGGGTCCATCTGGGACAGATCCTGAATCCACAGTATGAACGGCGCATGACGCAACTGGACACTTTCAAACAGTACCCAGTAAAGCGAGATGAACACCGGCATCTGCACCAGTATTGGCAGACAGCCCCCGAGCGGATTGATTTTCTCGCGCTTGTACAGCGCCATCATTTCCTGGGACATGCGCTGGCGATCGTCGCCATAGAGCTCTTTCAGCCGGGTCAGTTGCGGAGCGACCGCGCGCATTTTTGCCATGGAGCGATAGCTGGTGGCGGAGAGGTGGAAGAACACCGCTTTTACCAACACCGTCAGCAGGATGATAGCGACACCCCAGTTACCGACCAGACCATAGAACCATTCAAGAATGTAGAACAGCGGCAGGGAAATGAAGAACAGCCAGCCGAAATCAACGGTGCGATCCAGGTTCGGAGCCAGAGCTTCCAGCCGATCAATGATCTTGGGACCGACATAAGCAGTGGCGCCCACTTCTGCGGTCTCACCCGGTGCTACCGTCGTGGCAGGATAAACAAAGCCCATAACATGGAGATCGCCCCGTCGGGTGGTCTGGAACTGGGCTTTCTGGTCCCGCTCGGGTACCCATGCGGTCAGGAAGTAATGCTGCAGGAAGGCCAGCCAGCCATTAGTGACCGACTGATTGACGCGCTTCTCTGACAGATCCTCGAAATCGTACTTCTCATACGGATCTTCCGGGGTACTGATCACCATGCCCAGATAAGCCCGGATTCCCATGCTGGCCTGGGAGGTCGGATCCGGCGCCTGATCACGCACGATCTTGCCGGTGAAGTTACCTTGCCATGGGCTTTCTGAACGGTTGTCGATCAGGTAGCTGACATCAATCTGATAGCTGTTGCGGGCCAGATGATAGCGTTTGGTGATGGCTACACCGCTGTCAGTGGTGTACACCAGGTCGATGGTCAGTTCATCTTCCCCTTCCGCCAACTGGTAACTGCCGGTTTCTGCCTGAAATACCGGAGCTTCACCGGCCTGGCTGCCATCCGGGCCATCGCGACCGATCAGGCCGCTTTCCAGCAGATAGGTGCGGGTGCGGGTATTGGTCAGCAGTTTCAGTGGCTGTTCGCTGTCCAGAGACTCGTCGTATTGCAACAGGGAACTGTCAACCACATTACCGCCTACGCGGTCGATCTTCAGTTCGTAAACATCCGTGGTCACGGTAATAAAACGATCTGCCAGATCCTGATCGCTGTTGGCGGAGGTTGACGCCAGTGAGCCGGTCTCCGGCGTTGCAAACTCTTCACCGCCTGCGTTGTTATCCTCAGGCAGGATCATGTCATCGGTGCTGTTGGTAGCACTGCTGTCTGAGGAAGATTGCGCCTCGGCAACCTGTTCTGTTTGAGGCTGGTGATAATCCTCGTTCCAGGCAAGTACCATCAGGTAACTGACAATGGCGAGGCCGGCAAACAAAACGATGCGTTGAATATCCATAAACTTAGTGTCTGGTCTGAGTAGTGGAATGAGTGCTTTCTGTCGGATTGCAGGCCTGGCCGGAGCGAGGCGCCGTATTCAGTTCCGTTCCCGGTACCGGATCATAACCGCCTTCTGCCCAGGGATGACACCTGAGTAGTCGGGCTGTAGCCAGGTAACCGCCTTTAAGAGGTCCGTGATGTTGGATGGCCTCGACGGCGTATTGTGAACAGGTAGGGTAATGACGGCAATGGCTGGCCATCATCGGACTGATGGCATATTGGTAGAACCGGATGGGCAAGAGCAGGAGTTGACGCATTACTCCGTACCTCTGGGATTGCCGACGGATTGATCAGGCGTGGACTGCCGGTATTTTTTCTTTACCCGATGCCAAAGATCATTCAGTGAGGAACGGACCGTATCGTTATCCAGCCGATCCAACCCTTGGCGGCCGAGCACAATGATATCCAGGCCTGGCAGATCTGGTTGGAGCCGGAAGGTTTCCCTTACCTGACGCTTGATCCGGTTTCTCTGAACGGCGAGCCGAAGATTCTTCTTGGAGAAGATCAATCCGACCCTGGCGTGTCCCAATGAGTTGGCAGAGGCCAGGATCAGAAAATTCCTGTGCGGAACTTTCAGCGTTACGTCATTGAAGACCCTGCTGTAATCCGAAGGTTTCAACAGTCTGTGAGACTTCGGAAACGTCAAGGCCTTCATGAGGCAGGCTTCAGATTACGCAGACAGGCGTGCACGGCCCTTGGCACGGCGACGAGACAGTACCTTGCGACCATTGGCTGTCGCCATACGGGCACGGAAACCGTGAACGCGCTTGCGCTTCAGGACGCTCGGTTGGAATGTTCTTTTCATGGTGATGTTCTCACAAATCGTCGATGGACATTGATCAGTGGCTGGAAAATAGACAGCCAAAACAGGAGCGGCATTCTAGTCAAATACCGGTGCAAGTTCAATGGTTATGGTTTGGTCAGGCAAGATTCTGGCATGGGTACTAACCGACATGGCGACTAATAGAATCTGTAAGGTCTTTTTAAAATTCTTTCAAAGATATTTATTACTGTTGTTAGGCACCTTGATTTCTGTGGATAAGAGAAATTTCATTTTATTAATCATGAAATTAACACCATGACAAAGCTTGTGACAGATACCGGTGAGCCCTGTGGATTTCGTCATCACGGATTGTGCACAAGTGGGATAGGTGATGGTGAACCGAGTTATGCAAGTATCCCTTAAGATCTTTCCCACAGGACTGACCCCCGGGTTTGCACAAGCTTCTGTGAATAACTTTTTTTCAGACATTTTCTGTACACAAGGCTGTAGATATGTCTGAAACAATCTGAAAAATATAAAGAAAAGTTTCCACAGGGTGTTTATGACAAAGGTTTCCGGCCTTTTACTGAAGGCTCGTGCAGGTTAGAATCTCCGGTCACTTCAGGCACCGGTTGGCGTTGGTTTAACGGTGCCTTATCAGTCAGGTTTTCGGGAGCAGGCGGTCGTGCCGAACAGTATGTGGCATCAATGTCTTGAAGTACTCCGGGATGAGTTTCCCGCACAGCAGTTCAATACCTGGTTGAGACCCCTTCAGTCTGATCACCGGGAGGGGCAGCTCATGCTGTTTGCCCCGAACCGGTTTGTGATGGACTGGGTCAATGAAAAATACCTCCGCCGTATAGAAGAAGTATTGAAGGATCTGAATGGTGGTCAGGCGCCACGAGTCATGATGAAAGTGGGCTCTGCGCCCAAGCCCACAGATCCGGTGGTTCGCTCCGAAGTGGCGCCGCCGGTCCGGGTCTCGGAAGAAACCGAGCAGACCGTTACGGAAGAAGAAAGAAGTGTTGCGGCTACTGTTGCGGATTCAGCACCAAGAGCGATGTCTGCGCCGGCACCCAAGGCCCAGGCCGAGCGCCGTCCGGTGCAGGTAGAAGGTGATATCAAACACCAGAGTTTTCTTAACGAAACCTTTACCTTCGATACCTTTGTCGAGGGTAAATCGAACCAGCTGGCCCGGGCTGCCTCCATGCAGGTGGCAGAAAACCCCGGTGGTGCCTACAACCCGCTGTTTCTCTATGGCGGCGTGGGCCTGGGTAAAACCCACCTGATGCATGCCATTGGCAATGAGATTGTGCGTCGCAACCCGCGCGCGAAGGTAGCCTATCTGCGTTCGGAACGGTTTGTGGCCGACATGGTCAAGGCACTGCAGCTGAACGCCATCAATGAGTTCAAACGCTATTACCGGTCGGTGGATGCGCTGCTGATTGACGATATCCAGTTTTTTGCCCGCAAGGAACGCTCTCAGGAGGAGTTTTTCCACACCTTTAACGCGCTGCTTGAAGGTGGCCAGCAGGTGATCGTGACCTGTGACCGTTTCCCGAAAGAAATCTCGGATATGGAGGAGCGGCTGAAATCCCGCTTTGGCTGGGGCCTGACGGTGATGGTCGAGCCTCCGGAACTGGAAACACGGGTGGCGATCCTGATGAAGAAGGCGGAACAGGCCAATGTGAAACTCAGCAGTGAGGCCGCGTTCTTTATTGCACAGAAGATCCGCTCAAACGTTCGTGAGCTTGAGGGGGCGCTGCGTCTGGTGATAGCGAATGCTCACTTCACTGGCTCGGAGATTACCCCGCCGTTTATCCGTGAGAGCCTCAAGGATCTTCTGGCCCTGCATGAAAAGCAGGTGAGCATCGATAATATCCAGCGAACGGTGGCGGAATACTACAAGATCAAGGTCGCGGATCTGCTGTCCAAACGCCGCACTCGCACAGTCACCCGGCCGCGCCAGGTGGCTATGTCCCTGGCCAAGGAACTGACCAACCATAGCCTGCCTGAGATTGGCGACGCGTTCGGTGGGCGTGACCACACCACCGTTCTGCATGCCTGTAAAAAGATTGTTGAATTGCAGGAAACCGATCCCGGTATCCGTGAGGATTATCAGAATTTTATGAGATTGCTGACCACCTGATTGAAGGTGGCCCGTACGAACAACACATACATTCACTTCCGATAACTGAAGCCGAGTGCCATGAAACTGACCATCAGCCGTGAATCACTGATCACCCCGCTGCAAAGCATCGCGGGCGTTGTGGAAAAGAAACAGACCATGCCGGTGTTGTCCAACGTCCTGCTGGAAGCGGAAGACAATACGCTGACACTGACCGGTACCAATATGGAAGTGGAGCTGGTGGCTCGGGTAGCACCAGTCCATGTGGATCAGCCTGGTCGTATCACGGTTCCGGCGCGGAAGTTGGCGGATATCTGCCGGGCTCTGGGGGATGAGGCGCCTATCGATCTGGCACTGGAAGGCGATCGTCTGCATCTGCGTTCTGGCAATTCCCACTTCACCCTGTCGACGCTGCCAGCGGAGCACTTTCCTAATGTTGAAGATGAGCCGGAAAGCTTCCGCCTGGCATTGCCCCAGAAAGAGCTCGGTCGCATGCTGGATGCCACTGCGTTCGCTATGGCCCAGCAGGATGTGCGTTATTACCTGAACGGGTTGTTGCTGGAAGTGGATGTTAATCATGCCCGGGTTGTGGCTACCGATGGTCATCGTCTGGCCATGGCCCAGTTCGATCTGGATACCGGATGTCCGGAGTTGCGGCAGGTTATTGTGCCTCGTAAAGGTGTACTGGAACTGGCCCGGCTTCTGGATGATGAAGAATCGCCGGTTACGCTGGTCATCGGTGACAATCATCTGCGGGCGACGGTGGGCAGCTATACCTTTACCTCCAAGTTGATTGAAGGCAAGTTCCCGGATTACAACCGGGTGATCCCGCG
This sequence comes from Marinobacter sp. bablab_jr008, assembly GCF_016464145.1. Classification (NCBI taxonomy): domain Bacteria; kingdom Pseudomonadati; phylum Pseudomonadota; class Gammaproteobacteria; order Pseudomonadales; family Marinobacteraceae; genus Marinobacter; species Marinobacter sp. bablab_jr008. Next base: position 183,518 of record NZ_JACDWW010000051.1, on the reverse strand, counting down.
AGGCGGTGACAAAACCGTACTGGCGGATCGTTCAACGCTGAAAAGTACCCTGCAGCGGGCGGGCATTCTGTCGCACGAGAACATCCGTGGTGTGCGCCTGAACCTTTCTCCCAACCAGTTGCAGGTGTTCGCCAATAACCCTGATCAGGAACAGGCTGAAGATGCGTTGCCGGTGGAGTATCAGGGCGAATCACTGCAGATCGGGTTTAATGTAGGCTATCTGGTAGATGTCATGAATGCACTGGATGATGACCAGGTGAAGATTACGTTGTCGAATCCCAACAGCAGTGCGCTGATTGAGGCTCAGAACGACAACCGCTGCCTGTATGTTGTCATGCCGATGCGACTGTAATCAGGTTTGGAGGGCTCTATGGGTGCTGTAACGAATGGAATCAAAGGCGCGTTCAGGATCGGTCAGACCCTGTCTGTGCTTGGCCGCACCGGGGTAAACTGGGTTCGGGGCGATCGGCCCCCTGCCCCGAAATTGTTAAGGCAGACCTTCGAAAGCCTGGGCGCAACCTACATCAAATTGGGACAATTTATTGCCAGCTCGCCGACCTTTTTCCCCAAGGAATATGTGGAGGAGTTCCAGTTCTGCCTCGACAAGACCCCGAGCCTTCCCTTCAGCGTAATCAAGAAGATCATCCGGGACGAGCTTGGTCGCCCTATTGATCAGGTGTATTCGGAAATTGATCCGGTTGCACTGGCTTCGGCATCCATTGCCCAGGTTCATGCTGCTCGCCTGGTAACGGGTGAAGAAGTGGTGATTAAGGTTCAGAAGCCGGGTGTGGAAAACATTCTGCTGACGGACCTCAACTTTCTTTACCTGTCTGCCCGAATGCTCGAGACGCTGGCCCCGAAACTTTCCTGGACCTCCATGTCCGGCATTGTGGATGAAATTCAGAAAACCATGATGGAAGAGTGCGATTTCATCAAAGAGGCCAACAACCTGAAAGTGTTCCGGGAATTTCTGCAGAACACCCACAATGAAGACGCGACCGTGCCGCGGGTGTACGAGCATTGCAGTACTCGCCGGATTCTGACCATGGAACGTTTCCGCGGGGTCCCATTAACGGATCTTGAGAGTATTCGAGGCTTTTCCCGTGATCCGGAGCGGACATTGATAACCGCCATGAACACCTGGTTTGCCAGCCTGACCCAATGCGAGTTTTTTCACGCAGACGTTCATGCCGGTAACCTGATGGTGCTTGAGGATGGTCGGGTTGGTTTTATCGATTTCGGCATTGTCGGGCGTATCAGACCGGATACCTGGCAGGCCGTGAGTGATTTCATTTCCGCGATTATGGTGGGCAATTTTGATGGTATGGCCGACGCCATGATCCGGATTGGCGTCACCCGGCACACCGTGCGGGTGGACGATCTGTCTGCGGATCTTCAGCGTCTGTATCGTCAGATGGATCGTATGGTTCCGGATGATGTGCCCTATCAAGCGGAACAGGCCGAGGACGACGTGAATAATATCCTGATGGACATGGTAAAGGTTGGCGAAAGTCATGGTTTGCATTTCCCCCGTGAATTCGCCTTGCTGCTCAAGCAGTTCTTGTATTTCGACCGCTATGTTCACATCCTGGCGCCAGAGATGGATGTGTTCATGGACGAACGGCTAACCATGCTTCATTAACCGGTCTACCGGGGTTTCTAGTACACTAGGGCGATATCGGAAACGGTATCGCCCTTTCTCGTTTTGGTCGTCCGAATTCTCAGCCTGAGCACTCCGTTAACCTATGGCGCTAGTCAAACTCCAGACACAGCATTTCCGAAACCTGTTATCTGCGCCTGTAGAATTTTCACCGTCCTTCAATCTTCTTTATGGTGCCAATGGCAGCGGTAAAACCAGTGTTCTGGAAGCGATTGGCTATCTGGGTCTTGGTCGGTCGTTTCGGGTCAGCCGGCATCAGGCAGTAGTGGCCCACGGGCAGTCAAAGCTGACTGTCTTCGGGGCACTGGATTCAGGTCTGTTGGCGCAAGCGTCTTCAGAAACGGTTGAGCACAGGATTGGCATTTCCCGGGACGTCAGCCTGAAAGAAACCCAGTTGCGGGTAGATGGTGAGGCGGTCCGCAGTCTGTCGTTTCTGGCCATGCATTTGCCGGTCTCGGTGATTGATCCCGGTGTGTTCGACATTGTTGCCGGTGGTCCGGGCAAACGCCGACAGTTTCTGGATTGGTTAGTGTTCCACGTGGAACCTTCCTTTTCTTCCCTGTGGCAACAGGTTCAGAGAGTCACGTCACAGCGGAATCAAATGCTGAGAAATGGTAGACTGGACGAATCGTTGATGCGGGTCTGGGATTCCCAGTACGGCGCCTTGGCGGAGTCGTTGAGTGACATCCGGCAAACTGTTTTCCAACGCTTCAAGATCGCTTTTGAATCGGTGTTGGCGGAGCTGGATGCGCCCTGGGTGGAAGGTCTGAAGATGGACTTCTATCCGGGCTGGGATCGAAGCATTGCGTTGACCGAAGTACTGGTCAACCATCGCGAGCAGGAACGCCGGATGGGCCACACCTTGTACGGCCCGAACCGGGCGGATATCCGCCTGAAGTTTGGGGGTCGTCCGGTGGCGGAAACCTTCTCGCGGGGTCAGCAAAAGACACTGGTCATCCTGATGAAGATTGCTCAGGGCAAGGTGTTGAGTGAACTTGGCAAACAGGTGACGTTTCTGTTGGACGATATCAACGCCGAGTTGGATGTTCGTCATCGCGTTATGCTGGCTCGCAACTTACAGGAACTGCGTTGTCAGGTGTTTATCACCTCCATTGAGCATCCGGAACCGGACACGTTGTGGCACGATGGGGATACACCTGAATACAGAATGTTCCACGTGGAACATGGACAATTGACGGAAGAATAGCTGAGCCGGGCGGGTTCGCGAATGATCGTGTCTGTCGCCAGGGCTGGGCTCACCTCCAGGAGTCTCTTTTAATGAGTGAATCGAACTACAATTCCTCCAGTATCAAAGTCCTCAAAGGACTCGACGCGGTGCGTAAACGGCCCGGTATGTACATCGGTGATACCGACGATGGCACCGGCCTGCATCACATGGTCTTTGAGTTGGTGGATAACTCCATCGATGAGGCTCTGGCTGGTTACTGTTCTGAAATCGGCATTATCATCCACCCCGACGAATCCATTACCGTAAAAGATAACGGTCGCGGTATTCCTGTCGATCTTCATGAAGAGGAAGGTGTTTCGGCCGCCGAGGTCATCATGACCGTGTTGCACGCTGGTGGTAAGTTCGACGACAACTCCTACAAGGTCTCCGGCGGTCTGCACGGCGTGGGTGTGTCTGTGGTCAACGCCCTGTCTTCTTCGCTGACCCTCACCATCCGCCGGGATGGCAAGGTCTATGAGCAGAGCTACACCCACGGTGTACCTAATGCGCCCCTGGGCGAAGTCGGTGAAACCGATGCCTCCGGTACCAAGGTTCACTTTATTCCCTCTCCGGAAACCTTCACTCATATCCAGTTCCATTACGACATCCTGGCCAAGCGCCTGCGGGAACTCGCTTTCCTGAACAGTGGTGTGCGTATCCGCCTGACGGATGAGCGTTCAGGCAAGGAGGAGATTTTTGAATATGAAGGTGGTCTGCGGGCCTTTGTTGAGCACCTGAATACCAACAAGACGGCCATCAACCGTGTCTTCCATTTCAACCGTGAGCGGGAAGATGGCATTGCGGTAGAAGTGGCCATGCAGTGGAACGATGCCTTCCAGGAAAACATCTACTGCTTCACCAACAATATTCCCCAGCGGGATGGTGGTACTCACCTGGCCGGTTTCCGGGCAGCACTGACCCGCTCTCTGAACAACTACATTGATCATGAAGGCCTGGGCAAGAAAGCCAAGGTAGCGACCTCCGGTGATGATGCCCGGGAAGGCCTGACCGCTATCATCAGTGTGAAAGTGCCCGATCCCAAGTTCTCCTCCCAGACCAAGGACAAGCTGGTGTCCTCGGAAGTGAAGACGGCGGTGGAGCAGGAACTGTATCAGAGCTTTGCGGAGTACCTGCAGGAGCAACCCAACGAAGCCAAGCAGATCGTTAACAAGATGATCGAAGCGGCCCGTGCCCGGGAAGCAGCCCGTAAGGCACGGGATATGACCCGCCGTAAGGGCGCCCTGGACATTGCCGGCCTGCCCGGCAAGCTGGCGGACTGCCAGGAAAAAGACCCTGCCCTCTCTGAACTGTTCATTGTGGAGGGTGATTCTGCGGGTGGTAGTGCCAAGCAGGGCCGTGATCGTAAGACCCAGGCCATCCTGCCCCTGAAAGGTAAGATCCTGAACGTCGAGAAAGCCCGTTTTGACAAGATGCTGTCTTCCGCGGAAGTTGGCACTCTGATCACGGCACTGGGTTGTGGCATCGGCCGCGAAGAGTTCAACCCGGACAAACTCCGTTATCACTCCATCATCATCATGACCGATGCCGATGTGGACGGTTCACACATCCGTACCCTGCTGCTGACCTTCCTGTTCCGCCAGATGCGGGAAATCATCGAGCGCGGCCATGTGTTCATTGCCATGCCGCCGTTGTACAAGGTCAAGCGTGGCAAACAGGAGCAATACCTGAAGGACGAGAAGGCGAAGGAAGCCTATCTGACCCAGACGGCCCTGGAAGGCGCCCAGCTGTATGTAAACCCGGAAGCACCGGCCATCAAGGATTCCGCCCTGGAAACCATGGTGAAGGATTATCAGGCAGTGATGGCGATGATCGATCGCCTGTCCCGGGCCTATCCGGCCAAGGTACTGCAGCAGATGGTCTACAACAGTACGCTCAAGCCGGAACACCTGAAGGAAGAGGCTGAAGTGGCCCGTTGGGTGGCGCGCCTGGGTGAAGGTCTGGATCTGGATACCCGCACCGGCACCAAGTACACCTTCTCCGTTACCCGCGATGAGGAACGGGGCCTGTACCTGCCCAAAGTCACCATCTTTGTGCATGGCATTCCCCATGAGCATGTGTTCAGTCATGACTTCTTTGAGTCTTCTTCCTACGGTGCCATTGCGCGCCTGGGCGAGACCCTGGAAGGGCTGATCGAGGATGGCGCCTACATTCAGAGGGGCGAGCGCAAGCAGTCTGTGCTGTCCTTTGAGGGCGCCCTGGAGTGGCTGATGAAGGAAGCCCAGCGTGGCCTGAACATCCAGCGATACAAGGGTCTGGGTGAAATGAACCCGGATCAGCTCTGGGAAACCACCATGGATCCGGAAACCCGCCGGATGATGAAGGTTACCATTGAGGATGCGATTGCCGCCGACCAGATCTTCACCACACTGATGGGGGATGATGTGGAGCCACGGCGGGACTTCATCCAGAGCAACGCGCTGGAAGTAACCAACCTGGATATCTGATCAGACAAACCTTGTTGGCAATAAAAAACGGTGGCTCCTTATGGATGCCACCGTTTTTTTATGGGTGTCCGGGGAACCCGGACACCGGTGTTGTAATAACCTATTTTGAGGAGCCGGACTGTGCCCTCTTCCGTTCCTTTTCTTTTTCCTTTTCAATCAGATGTGGCGCCATCACCTCTTCCAGGGTATACCCCGTCAGGCGCCGGATGGTGCGCCAGAGATAATAGAAAATCAGCAGCATCATCACCATGGAGGGGATGGCAATCATTGGATAGCTCACCAGGGTCATGCGGCCCAGCTCCTCATTGAAGGCCTGGGTGCCCGAAGGGCTCACCACAATCCATTTCGCCAGCACATAATTCATGATGGACGAGAACAGGAAGGTGCCGGCAAAGAAATAGCTGGCCTTAAGTAGGCGCCCTTCAAACTCCTCCACGCAGTTCTTTTCTTCCAGTGAGGCCTGAATCTTGTCCACGTCCAGCACATTCGGGTTATAAAGCAGAGTACGAACCAGGGGGTACCTGGTGCGCGTAGACACCAGTACCGCCAGACCAATGACGGCGGGCACGGCCGCTTCCTTGATGGCGAGCCAGCCGGCATCCAGTTCCAGCAAACCAATGCCGCCGGTGAGGCCGACACTGATCAGGCCCAGCAAGGCGATGAAGTTTTTCTTGTGGTAGCGCACCAGCTCGAACAGGCCCCAGCCCAGGGGAAAAGCCAGGCCGATGATCAGCGCATTGACGCTGCCGAGGTGTTCGTCACCACTGAACTTCATCAGAATCACCGAGGGAATGATGATGCTGACCAGCAGGTCGATCCAGGGTCTGGGTTGGTGGTCGGGAGTGGGAGAATTACTCTGGGACGTCATGGTTACCGCCTGATCGGTGAATCAACGGCAGAACCCGAGGGGGGAAACTGCCGGAAAGAGCTTCCGGCAGTATACGACGAATAGGAAGTCAGACGTAACCGCCTGGTTCAGGCGCCCACTTCCTTCAGGCATTCCTCAACAATATTCAGCCCCTCTTCCAGCACCTCGTCCTCGATGGTCACCGGCATCAGGAACCGCAGTGTGTTGCCGTGCATACCGCAACTCAGCAGGATCAGCCCTTTCTCCTTTGCCTTCTTGGTGATGGCACCGGCCAGTTCCGGCATGGGCTTGTGAGTATCCTTGCTTTCCACCAGCTCAAAGGCCGCCATGGGGCCTAGATTGCGGGCGTTGTCCACATGGGTGAACTGCTCCTGCCACTGGTCGAATCGGGCTCTCAGTTTCTCGCCCAGGCGCTGGCTCCTGCCAAGGATATCTTCTTCCTTGATGACATCGAACACCGCCAGGGCGGCGGCGCACGCGGTGGGGCTGCCGGTGTAGGTACCGCCCAGGGAGTTCGGGCCGGAGGAGTCCATCACCTTGTCCGTGCCGACGATGGCCGAGATGGGCATGCCATCGGCCATGGATTTGGCCATGGTCATAATGTCCGGCTCAATACCACTGTGTTCGATGGCGAACAGCTTGCCGGTGCGGCCAAAGCCACTTTGCACTTCATCCACGATCATCATGATGTCGTTTTCATCGCAGATCTTGCGGATGGCTTTCAGGAAACTTGGCGGTGCCGGGTAGAAACCACCCTCACCCAGAACCGGTTCCAATACGATGGCGGCGGTCTCATGGGCCGGGGAGTCGGCTTTCATGGTCATCGCCAGGCCGCGCAGGGACTCTTCTTCGGAAATGCCATGGTAAGGCACCGGGTAAGGCGCGCGGTAGACCAGGCCGGGCATGGGCCCGAAGGAGGTCTGGTAAGGGGCGGCCTTGCCGTTCATGGCCATGGTGAAGAAGGTGCGGCCGTGGTAACCGCCGTCAAAACAGATAACGTTGTTTTTGCCGGTGGCTGCGCGGGCAATCTTGACCGCGTTTTCCAATGCCTCGGCGCCGGAGTTGGCCAGCATGACCTTGCCGTGGCCTTTTACCGGCACCACTTCGCTCAGCTTCTGGGCCAGCTTCACGTAGCCCTCGTAGGGCATCACCGTCTGGCAGGTGTGCATCAGTTTGTCGAGCTGCGCCTTGACGGCCTCAACCACCCTGGGATGTCGATGGCCGATGTTCAATACGCCGATACCGCCGGCGAAATCGATCATGCGTTTGCCATCTGCGTCCCAGACCTCTGCGTTCAGGGCGTGATCTGCAAATTGATCATTGGGGCTTGCTGCGCCCGCGGCGACGTATCGCTCTTTGAGTGCCTGCAATTCTTTGTTGCTCACTTTGCGTGTCTCCCTGTGTCAGGATTAGGAATTTCTAGTACCAGTGTAGGGAGTACGCACCCAACACACAAACCGACCAACGGGGCACTCAGTGTTCTGTCTGGCTCCCCGTGTCCCGGAATTGCAGGCTGGCCAGGCGCTGGTACAGCGCGTTATCGCGGATCAACTGGTCGTGACTGCCCACTGCCAGCAGTCGGCCTTCGTCAAATACCGCGATCCTGTCGGCATCCCGCACCGTTGCCAGCCGGTGAGCAATCACCAGGGTAGTCCGGCCCTCCGTGAGCGCCGGCATGGCCTGCTGAATCAGGTGCTCGCTTTCCGCATCCAGGGCGCTGGTGGCTTCATCAAGCAGCAGAATCGGAGCGTTGGCCAACAGCGCACGGGCAATCGCCAGTCGTTGTTTCTGGCCACCGGAAAGGCCCTGGCCGGCATCACCCAGGGGCGTGTCGTAACCCTGTGGCAGGGCCTGAATAAATTCGTGGGCGTGGGCAATACGGGCGGCCTGCTCGATCTCAGCCTGATTGGCCTCGGGCCGGGCGTAGCGCAGATTATCGGCGACAGTGCCATGAAACAGGGCCGGATTCTGCGGCACCAGGGCGAAACACCGTCGCAGGTCAGCCAGTGGAACCTTGGCGGTGTCTATGCCCTCCAACCGGATAGAACCGTCCTGTAGCGGATAGAAACCCAGTAGCAGATCAAACAACGTGGATTTACCGGCACCGGACGGACCGACCAGGGCAAGGGTTTCACCCGGCTGGATCTCCAGAGAGACCCTGGCGAGCGCTGGCCGTTCCGTGCGCCCGCTGTAGCTGAAGCTCAGGTTATCCAGAGTAATTGCACCGGTCACTGTGCCCGGAAGCCTGTCCGTTCCCGTCTCGGGACGCCGCTCCGGCTCGGTTTGCAGCAGCTCAAACAGGCGAGCTGCGGAACCGGCGGCGCGCTGCAATTCGCCAATCACCTCACTGATGGCTCCAGCCGCCACGCCAACCAGAAGGCTATAGAACACAAAGGCTGCCAGCTCCCCCGGTGAGATTCGGCCATGAATCACGTCCAGCCCGCCAATCCAGATGACAATACCGACGGCGCCCATTACCAGGGAAATCGCCAGTGTGGTCAGCCAGGCGCGCTGGCGAATCCGTTGCCGGGCAATATCGAAGGCCTTTTCAGAGACCTCGGCGAAGTAGCGGCGATCGTGAGGCTGATGATTGAAGGCCTGTACGGTTTTGATCTGGCTGAGATTCTCCCCGACATAACTGCCAACATCCGCCACCCGGTCCTGACTCAGTCGGGACAGCGCCCGCACCCGGCGGCCGTAAAACAGGATCGGCGCAATCACCAGCGGAAACCCCAGCAGGATGATGCTGGCCAGCTTGGCGTTGGTGACAAACAGAAGAATCAGCCCGCCGATAAGCATCAGCGTGTTGCGCAGCGCGATGGAGACGGTGGAGCCAATCACCGATTGCAGTACGGTGGTGTCAGCCGTAAACCGGGACTGAATCTCCAGGGCCCGGTTCTGTTCAAAGAAGCTGGGCGTGAGATCGATCAGGTGATTGAATACCCGTTTGCGAATATCTGCCACCACCCGTTCGCCAATCCAGGACACCAGGTAGAATCGGGCAAACGAACCAAAGGCCAGGCCGAGTACCAGCACGAAAAACAGGCCGATGGCTTTGGCGAGGTTTTCCGGAGACTGCGTGGCCAGGCCCTGATCGACCAGAATGCGCAGGCCCTGGCCCAGACCAAGGGTGATGCCGGCGGTAATAACCAGTGCAACCAGTGCCCCTACAACCGCACGTCGATAGGGACTGATAAACTCGATGACGAGTCTTAGAGCTTTACGATGATTGGGGCTGATGGTCACTCTCCTGATCGATCAAAGTTTAATTAAGCCGTTTCTTTTACGATTTGTCCTCAGATGAAGACGTATCATAGCTGTTAGCAAGAGTGCACGGGATGGGGAGCCTACGCCGACAACGACTACCCCGCCGATCATAAGCCCGACTGGTCGATTATTTCCGGGTTGTGGCCGTATCTTCTGGAATTCAGGGGGCGGGTCGTGTTGGCTATGGCGATGCTGGTTTTGGCAAAGCTGGCCACCGTCGCCACCCCGGTGGCACTGAAATACATTGTCGACTACCTGGACCAGAACCGAGGTGCCGACATGCTGCTGTGGATCCCGGTTGTGCTGGTGGTGGCCTACGGTAGCCTGCGTTTTGGTGCCACCCTGTTCAGCGAACTGCGGGATGCCGTGTTTGCGCGGGTCGCGGAGCGGGCTATGCGGCGGGTCTCTCTGCGGGTGTTTGAACACCTGCACCAGAGGGAACTGGGATTTCATCTGGACCGTAAAACCGGTGGCCTGGCCCGGGATATTGAACGCGGCACCAACGGCATCAGCTTTCTGCTGCGCTTCACCCTGTTCAACATCGTGCCTACCATCCTGGAAATCCTGCTGGTGGCGGGCATCCTGCTGGTGGTGTTCAACGTCGGGTATGTCGTCGCCATTCTGGTGGCGGTGGTTGTGTATGTGGTGTTCTCTATCAGGATCACCGAGTGGCGAACCAGGTTCGTGCGGGAAGCCAATGCCCGGGACAACCAGTCCAACTCGCGGGCCATCGACAGCCTGCTCAACTACGAAACCGTCAAATACTTCAACAACGAACGTTATGAAGCCGAGCTTTACGATCAGGACCTGGATGAGTGGGAAAAGGCTCGGTTGAAGAACCGCCTGTCGCTGGCCACCCTGAACGTTGGCCAGGCATTGATCATCGGCGTGGCGCTGATCGTCATTATGGCCATGGCGGTGGGCGAAGTGGCCAGCGGCGAAATCACCCTGGGTGATTTCACCATGATCAACGCCTACCTGATCCAGCTGTTCATTCCCCTGAATGCCCTGGGCTTTGTCTACCGGGAAATCCGCCAGGCCCTGGTGAATGTGGAGCGTCTGTTCAAACTACTGGGTGACCAACCGGCAGTCCAGGACGCGCCGGATGCCAGGCCCCTGGTTGTGGATAACGGAGAGGTACGCTTCGAACATATCCACTTTGCCTACCGCCCGGACCGGTTGATCCTGCAAGACGTTAGCTTCACTATCCCTGCCGGCCATACCGTGGCGGTGGTGGGCGCCAGCGGTGCCGGCAAGTCTACCCTAGCCCGGCTGCTGTTCCGCTTCTACGAGGTCGATAACGGCGCTATCCGGATTGATGGCCAGGATATTCGATCGGTCACCCAAGACAGTCTGCGTTCTGCCATCGGGGTGGTACCGCAGGACACCGTACTGTTCAACGATACCCTTTACCGTAACCTGGCGTATGGCCGCCCCGAAGCGACCGAGGAAGAAGTCTACCGGGCCGCGCGCATGGCCCACCTGGAAGATTTTATCCACAGCCTTCCAGAAGGCTACGAAACGAAAGTCGGCGAGCGCGGCCTCAAGTTGTCTGGCGGCGAAAAACAGCGGGTGGCCATTGCCCGGGTTATCCTGAAAAACCCGCCAATACTGATTCTGGACGAGGCAACCTCCTCCCTGGACTCCTTGTCCGAACAGGCCATCCTCGGTGCCCTGAAAGAGGTCAGCCACCAGCGTACTACCCTGGTGATTGCCCACAGGTTATCCACAGTTCGCGATGCCAATAGCATTCTGGTGATGGACGGGGGCCGGATTGTCGAAAGTGGCAGCCATCACGAGTTGCTGGCCCGCGATGGTCATTACGCCCGTCTTTGGGAACAGCAACATCGGAGTGAGGATAACTGATGCCCGGGGCTATTGCTCCCCGAGCCGAAGCGCCAGTCCTGAAGCCCGCACCACCTGTTGGAATACGCTGTCTTTGAACACCTGCGCATCGCCGGTAATCAGGCTGAACCAGTTCTTGGCCCGGGTGATGCCGGTATAGACCAGTTCCTTGGTGAGTACCGGGCTGAGTCTATCGGGTAGCACCAGGCAGGTGTGGTTGAACTCCGAGCCCTGGGACTTATGCACCGTCATGGCGTATACCGTTTCCAGCTGTTGCAAACGGCTGGGGGAAATCCAGCGAATGCCGCTGGTGCTGTCACCGCTCGGGAAGGCTACCCGAAGGGTCGCTTTTGGCTCGCCGGTTTCGGTCTTATCCCAGGGTACACTGAAGGTGAGGCCGATATCCCCGTTCATCAGGCCGAGGTTGTAGTCGTTGCCGGTGACCAGCACCGGCCGGCCGGCGTACCAGCCGTCGGTTTTGTCGATCAGTTTTTCAGCCAGCAGCTTCTGGGCGATACGCTGGTTCAAGCCCTCCACGCCCCAGGGGCCTTTGCGTAACGCACACAGCACCTGGAAATCGTTGAAGGCTTCCAGCACCTCAGCGGCGTGGGCATCCCAGGCTTCTCGGGGACTGTCGGCGGTTAAGCCAGAGTTGTGGATAACTTCCAGGTAGTGGCGATAGCCCACCGGCGGAGGCAGTACCTTTCCATTCACCACCCGCCCCTGTCCGGCATTGCGGAAACTCTCCTGAGTGCCAGTGATGGTGTGGTGGCAAATCAACTCCTGGGTCTGTTCCGGATCTGGTTTCGGCGTGCCGCCATTCAGCCAGATCACATCCTCAAACTCGGCATCTCGGATCTGCCCCAGTACTTGGCTGGTGAGCGCGCTGGTGTTGACGGCTTCTGCTAACTGTCGGATACCGCTGTCCTGCCCGAAACGATAGCTCTTGCGCAGCATGGCTACGGCCTGGTCCAGAGGCTGGCCTGAGTTATCCACAAGGCTGGCCGGTATCTGGGCACCGGTGATGGCGGCCAGCCAGTTGGCGGTGTCCGGGGTGTAGTGGGCGTCGAAGGCCCGCTGGCACAGCTCGCCCAGCACCGCGCCGGCGTCCACTGAGGCCAGCTGGTCCTTGTCGCCCAGCAGGATCAGCTGAGCGCTGGCGGGCAGGGCATCGAATACCGAGGCCATCAGGTCGACATCCACCATGGAGGCCTCATCGATGACCAGGATATCCACCAGCAACGGATTGTCTCGGTGATGTCGGAACTGGCGGGTGTCTGGCCGGCTACCGAGTAGCCGGTGCAGGGTGGTGACCTTGGTGGGAATGTCCTCCAGTTTCACGGAGCCGGGTAGGTCGGCCAGTGGCAGCTTGCTGACCGCACCGCCAATGGATTCGTTCAGCCGGGCGGCGGCCTTACCGGTGGGTGCGGCCAGGCGGATACGGTACTTGCGCCCTGCCCGTTCCGGGCTTTCCCCGGCCACGGCCTGCAGGGCTGCCAGAAGATTCACCACGGTGGTGGTCTTGCCGGTACCCGGGCCACCGGTGATCACGGCAAAGCGGTTACGGGCGGCCAGGGCGCAGGCCAGTTTCTGGTAATCCACCGGCTCTGTGGACCGGAACAGTTTGCTGAGCGTTGTGGATAAGGTTTGCGAGGCCGCCGATTGCGGGTCGGCCAGCGGCGATGGCAAGGCCAGTCGTTGCTGTATGCCCTCGGCAATGCGTTGTTCGTAACGCCAGAACCGGCGCAGGTACAGTCGGGTGCCGTTCAGTACCAGCGGTGCCGGCACGGAGCCATCGCTCACGGCCAGAGAACCCTGCAGGGCTGTGAGGCAATCGGTTAGTTGTACCCGTGACAGCAGTTCCTGTGGATAACGCCCTTGCAGGTTGGCCACCTCGCTCTCAGACAGGCCGGTATTGGCCGGTTCTTCCGGCGGCAGCGCCAGGGTCTGGCCGGCATCGTCGAGTAGCGTGGCCAGGTCAATGCACACATGCCCCCGGCCCACCTGGTGCGAGGTCAGTGCCGCCAACAGCAGCACCAGTGGTTGCGGGCCTTCGCCCTGCTCTTCGCTGAGTTCCCTGATCAGCCGGGCAAAGCCGGTATCCAGCGGGCGAATCCAGCCGGCCTGTTGCCATTGCCCTAACAGCGCCTCGGTGTCGTCAGGATGGGCCAGCAGCTGGGAGTTATCCACAGCCTCCGGTGATTCTGTGGCCGCCCGGTTCACTGGCGTGTCGTCACCCAGGTCCAGGGCAAACTGGTTTTCGGTGTGGCGGGTACGGCTCATGCGGCCACCTCCCCGGAAACCGGCTCGCCATCGAACTGGGCATCCAGCTGTTCGATCAGCACCCTGGGGGGCTTGTCGGTAAAGGCGCCGCCGCTGGCGGAGTTCACCCCTCGCAGGAACAGGTACACCGCGCCGCCAATGTGCTGGTCGTAGTCGTATCCCGGTAAACGGGCCTTCAGCAGCCGGTGCAGGGCCAGCAGGTAGAGGATGTATTGCAGGTCGTAGCGTTTGTCCAGAATCGCCTGGCCCATGGCCTGGTCGGTGTAGGCGTCGTCGTCCTCACCCAGGGTATTGGATTTGTAGTCCAGCACGTAATACTGCCCCTTGTGTTCGAACACCAGGTCGATAAAGCCCTTGAGCATGCCGTTGAAGCGGTAGGTTTCGGCCCGGGGCCGGTCCGCGCCGTTCAGGGTGTGACGGGTGACCAGCGCATCCAGTTGTCGGATGCTGACGTTGCGGCTTTCAAACCAGAACTCCAGCTCCGGGCGCAGACTGCCCAACTGCGCCAGGCTGGCGGTATCCTGGCCATTGCGATCCAGTCGCAGTGGTTTGCGGATCAGTTCCAGCAGCCAGTGTTGCAGGGGGTCCACCCAGTCGCTCCAGCCCCGGGTGCCGCAGCGGCGGCTCAGCTGTTCGTGCAGCAGCTCGGGGTTATCCACAACCCGCTGGAAGCCCTGCGCCGTGCACCATTCCAGTAATTCGTGCAGGAAGGTGCCGGGGCCGGCGCCCTTGGGGAAATAGTGATGGTTGCGCACCGCGGGCACGGGGGGCGCTTCATCAGTGTCGTCCTGGGCACTCTCTTCCAGCAGGTTCTGGGTCTGGGCGTCTTCCACCTCGCCGGTGAAGGTAATACCGGTGCCGGCCATGCCGGTGTATTCGATGGTGGAGTAGCTGGCGATCCACCAGTCTTCCTTCGCTTCCCGCGTGGAGATCAGCGCCGGGCCCAGGGCGTCCGGGGCCATTTCGGTGAATATTGTGTTTCCGGCTTCCGGCAGCGGGGAAATCCGGATTTCCGGGCGGCCCTGGGCCAGTGAGGCCAGAGCCTGGCTGATGGACTGCTCCGGTGTTCCGGCAATCGCATAGCCCAGGCCGCTCTGATACCAGTTATCCACAGCCGCCGCGCCCACCCAGGTGGCAAACCGGGCCCGCGTCAGGGCCACATAGAGTTTACGGATGTCCTCGCCCAGGCGTTCCTGGTCGGCCCTTTCAATGTCTTCCGGAGTCGGATCGAACACGGTCACCAGCTTGCCGGTGTCGTCGTGGTAGCGAACATACGCCTGCTTCGGGTTCTCTGCCCGGAAGGCGGTTCCGAAGGGCAGGAATACCAGTGGGTATTCCAGGCCCTTGGATTTGTGCACGGTGATTACCTTTACCAGACCTGCATCGCTTTCCAGGCGCAGGGTGCGGTGTTCGTCTTCTTCGTCTGCCGCCCGCAGGATCTGGGTGAAGTGGTGCACCAGGGCATGTTCGCCGTCCAGTTGCAGGCTGTCCTGCTGCAGCAGTTCGGCGATGTGCAGGATGTCAGTCAGTCTTCGCTCACCGTCAGGGCGTTGCAGCAGGCGGCCGGGAACCTCGAAGTCCATCAGAAAGCTCCGCAGCATGGGCAATACGCCCTGGCTCTGCCACTGTTGCTGGTAGCGCTGGAAGCGCTCGATTTCCCGTTCCAGTATCAGCTCATCGGTGAGCAGCCGATCCAGTGCCTGCCAGCTCTGGCCCAGGGTCGGTGTGGCCAGGGCGGTGCGGATAAAGGCCAGTTGCCGGGGTTCGGCGAAGGCGCGCAGCCAGCACAACACTTCCCTGGCTTCCTGGGAGGTGAGTACCGAATCCCGGTCCGACAGGTACACGCTCTTGATGCGCCGGCGCCCGAGGGCATCCCGCACCGCGGCCGCCTCGTTGCGATTGTTCACCAGCACGGCGATGTCTTTGGGGGCCACCGGCTCCAGGTCCGCCGGGTTATCCGGCAGGGCGAAGCCTGCCTGCCCCGCCTGGCTCAGAGTCAGCAGCCGGGCAATTTCACTGGCGCAGGTTTCGGCCACCTCGGTGGTGGCGGTGCCCTTGGCCAGCCCCTTCGGGTTGCCTTCCTTGTCGGTTTCAGCGGATTCGTGGGTCCAGAACACCAGGCTGGGCTGGAATTCACCCTGCACCGCCCACAGGCGTTTGGTGCCGTTGGCATCCACGCCCTGGAATGGCAGCGGCGTGCTGTCGCCCTTGCCGAACAGGAAGGCGCCTTTGGCGCTGTGCTGGTCGCTGTGTTCAAACACCCGGTTGACGGCGCGCACCATGGTTTCGGCGGAGCGGAAGTTCTTGCCCAGGGTGTAAGTGCGGGCCTGCACACCCAGCCGTGCCTGCAGGTAGGTGTAGATATCGGCGCCCCGGAAGCCGTAAATGGCCTGTTTCGGATCACCGATCATCAGCAGGCAGGTGTCCGGGCTGTTCGCTTCCACGTTATAGACCCGGTTGAAAATGCGGTACTGCACCGGGTCGGTGTCCTGGAATTCGTCAATCAGCGCCACCGGGAACTGCCGGCGGATGGTGGCGGCCAACTGGTCACCCCGGGCGCCGTGCAGGGCGTCGTCGAGGCGGGTGAGCAGGTCATCAAAGCCCATCTCCGAGCGCTGCTGTTTCTCCGCTTCCAGCCGGTTGGCAATCCAGTGGCTGGCGTGGCGCAGGATGTCAGACTTGGCGCTGGGCTGGTTCTGGCCGAATGCCATCAGGGCTTCGATGGCGTCGAAGGCCGGGTGATGGGGGCCGGGCTCGTCCCCTTTCAGGATGTTATCCAGGCCTTCGGGGGTCTGGTTCTTGTAACCGGCGGCGCTGTCCAGTTTCTCCGGCAGCAGTTCGTCGGATTCGGCCCAGGCCAGCAGGTTGTCCCAGACCTTGAGCATGGCGTTCTTGCTGCCGCCGTGCAGGCGCTTGGCTTTGTGCAGGTCGTTCAACAGGTCGGTGACTTCCTGCTGCCACTGGGCCCAGGGGTGGGCTTTCAGTTCATTGGCCCGTGCCTGCCGTTCGCTGACCACCTGGTTGATGGCCTGGTGTACGTTCTCTGGCGGTTTGCCCAGGGCGTCCGGATCGTCGATCAGGTTACGCACCGCTTTGCGCAGGTCGGTGGGGGTTTTCCAGTGGCTGAGGGCTTCGTCCATCAGGGCCGGTGGCAGCGGGTACACAAAGGTGCGCCAGTAATCCCGGGCCACGTCGTCCAGCAGTTCGCTCTGGTCGGTGGCCAGGGTGAGTTTGAACAGGCTGCCGCTGTCAAAGGCGTGTTCGCTGAGCATGCGGTTACACCAGCCGTGGATGGTGGACACCGCCGCTTCGTCCATCCACTCGGCGGCCAGCAGCAGTTTCTTCCGGCAGTCGGGCCAGCTGGCCGGGTCCGGATAGCTGTCATCCCGCAGCTTGTGGATAAGTGCGGTTTCCGGGGTGGGTTCCAGGCTGTCGGCGGCCTCGGAAAACACCTCGGCAGCTTGGGTCAGCCGGGTGCGGATGCGGTCCCGCAGCTCCTTGGTGGCGGCGTCGGTAAAGGTCACCACCAGCAGGTTCGGCGGCAGCAGGTTCTGCAGCGGACTGTCTTCTGCCTGGCCATGGCCCAGCACCAAGCGCACATACAGGATGGCGATGGTGAAGGTTTTGCCGGTGCCGGCGCTGGCTTCGATCAGGGCACTGCCGTTCAGGGGCAGCGCCAGTGGGTCCAGATTCGGGTTACGGTTAGGGGTTGTCTGATTCATGCCTGCTCCTCCTGGTAACCCACCTGCTCGGCGGCTGATTTGCCCTGCTCCGCTTCCCATAAAGGCACGTAAAGCTGGTGCAGCAAGGCTTCGAACTCGCCACTGGCCATCAGTATCTCGGGGCTTTCAAAGGCGCCGCGCAGGTAGCCGGCGTCTCGCTCCAGTGCCGTGGTGTAGGCCTGCTCTGCCTCACTGATGGCCCGCTCGTGGTCGCCCACGTGTTTCTTGCCGCCATAGAAACTGGTGATCCAGGCAAAGCCGGCTTCGCAGTGAATGGGCAGGGTCCGGGTGGTGGCTTCCATCCAGCGGCCCAGAATGGCTTCGAAGTGCTTTTGTGCCTGCTCCGGGGCCATGAGCGGGAAGTGGAATTTACGGCCTTCTTCCTTACCGAGGATCAGGGTTTCAAACGGCTGGCCGCTGAGTTGGCCGGCCAGGTGAATCAGCCAGTCCCGCAGCAGGTTGGCGTAGCGTACTTTTTTCGAGTAACCGGAGCCGGTGAGCAGGCCGGAGTTGGCGATCACCAGCCGGCACACTTGCCCTTGTGGATTGCAGCGCAGGTTGTCGATCAGGTCCGCCACTTCTGCCGAACCGAGGTCACCCGTATAGCGAAACTCGAAGGGTAAAGGCTCCGCCACCACTTCCGGCCATTCCGCCAGGGCACCGCGATAGCGTTCGAACAGGTCCGGCAGCCGGCCGGCCAGTTCCGTGCGCAGGCGGAGTTCGGTGACCCCCATGCCCAGGTCGCCGCGCCGGGCCATGCGGTCGAGTGTCGTTTCGAGACGCTTGTACAGTTCTTCCTCGCTGGCGGCTTTCAGCACGCTGTCCTGGATCAGCTCGTTATCCAGGCGCCAGCGGTCCAGGCCGTTCAGGTCAAAGTTTTCGTTGTCGGTATCCTCGTCTTCCACGTCTTCAAAGCGCACCTGCAGCCGGCGCTGGTAGAAGGTGTCGATGGGCTTTTTCAGGAAGTTCGCCAGCTCGCTCAGGCTGATGGGTTCTTCCGGTGCTTGGTACGGCAGGGCTTCCCGGCTCTGCTCCGGGTTATCCACTGCATGAGCGCTGCGCCATTCTCGTTCGTAGGTGAACAGGCCACGGGCCTGCAGCACCTCGGCCAGCGGTTTGGGTTGGGTCTCTTCACCCTCGCCCACGCTGTTGGTTCTGGGGAAATAGTCCCGGCTGAACGGCTGCAGCGGATGCTGGGTGGTCAGAGCCTTGGTAACAGAACGATCCGGTTGCCCCGCCACGGTCCACAGACTGTTCAGATGGTCCTGTAATTGGCCGATGAGCACCGAGGGAGGCCGTTCAGAGTCGTCCCTGATACTGCGCCCCACCCAGCTGATGTACAGCTGTTCCCGGGCGGACAACAAGGCTTCCAGAAACAGGTAGCGGTCGTCTTCCCGGCGGGAGCGGTCCCCCGGCCGGTAATCCTGGGCCATCAGGTCGAAATCCACCGGCGGCCGGGAGCGGGGGTAATCGCCGTCGTTCATACCCAGCAGGCACACTTTGCGGAACGGAATGGCTCGCATGGGCATCAGGGTGGCGAAGTTCACCTTGCCAGCCAGGAAGCGCTGGTTCAGGCCACCTTCGTCCAGGCCCTGCAGCAGCACATCCTTGACGATGTTCAGAGGCAGCGGCTGGTGATCAAGGCCTGCGGCGAGGGCATCTTCCAGCCATTGCTCCAACTGGCGGCGGAAGCGGTTCAGCAACAGCAGGTCCTGGCCTTCCACCTTGTGGAAAAACTGCTCCAGCATGGCGGAGAACAGGGCTTCCCATTCACCGGGCGTGCGGGTGGCTTGCAGGGCCTGCCACAGGGTTTCCAGCTGGTGTACGAACTCGCCCAGGCGCCCGGCCAGGCTGGCTTGCAGGCCGCCGATTTCGCCATAGGGCTCTACCCCGCCCCAGGGTTCGTCATCGCCCATGCCGTAGCCGAGCAGCATGGACCGAAGGCCAGACTGCCAGGTGTTGCGATCCAGCTCCGCCGGCAGGTCCAGGCTGTGCCGGTGCTCGCCATGTAGGCCCCAGCGAATGTTGGCGCCTTCCACCCAGCGCCGGGCCAGGGGAATCTCGTCTTCACTGATATCAAAGCGGTCGCGAATGCCGGGCACTTCCAGCAGGCTGATAATTTCGCTCACGCCAAAGCGGCTGCGGGGCAGCGACATCAGGGTTTCCAGGGCTATCAGCACCGGTTCGTGGTGGCGCTGGCCCTGGTCGGAAATGGTGAACGGAATGTGGCGTTTGCGGCCCGGCGAATAGCGGCCAAATACGGCCTGGATGTGCGGCGCATACACATTAATATCAGGCACCATCACAATCACATCCCGGGGCCGCAGCGTGGGGTTGGCATTGAACGCGGCCAGCAGCTGGTCGTGCAGGATTTCCACCTCCCGCTGGGGGCCATGGGCGTCGTGGAACACCACGGAATGGTCCCGGGCCAGATCCACCGTGCGGTGCTGCTGGCGGATTTCCTGCAATGGGGTCAGGTTGTGGATATCGTTCTGCAGCTGGTGCAGCAGGCAGGGGTTATCCACATCGCCATGGTCGGTGAAGATGTCGATCTTCTGGCCGGGGGTCTGGAAGCTGGCGCGGTAGTCGTCCGGATTGTCGAACTCATCCAGCAGGCGGATGTAGTCCCGGCCCTGCTTGCCCCAGGCCGCTAACAGAGGGTTGGCATGCTGGTGAAGCTGGTCCGGATCGTCAATCTGTGACAGCACCGGGTGTGCGGCGCCCCGCTTGCGTTCGGCTTTCAGCAGCTCCCGGTCGCTGATGATGTCGGCCCAGTAGAACTGGCAGGGGTTGTGCACGCACAACACCACCTGGCTAAAGCGGCTCAATACGTACAAAGCTTCCAGCGCCTGCCGGGGCAATGACGACACCCCGAACACCACAATGCGTTTGGGCAGGCGCCCCGGATTGGCCGGCTCGCTGATGCGCTGGCCCTGCTCCATAAAGCGGGTGTGAATCTGCGAGCGGCTGGTGTGGGCTTCGCAGCCCACGTCTTCTACCAGCTGGCGCCAGAGTAACGGCTGCCAGAGGGTTTCCACATCCAGGGGCTTTTCTTCGCCCCGGGCTGTGATCACCACATCCTTGCCCTGCTCCCAGACCGCCAGCCAGTCGGCGCGGAACACCTGGTACTGGTCGAACAGGTCGGCCACTTTCTCGGCCAGCTGGAAGTTGCGCAGGTCGGTATCGCGGCCATCCAGGAATCGCGCCAGTGGTGTGAACGCCTCATCCTGCCCCACCAGCTCCGGCAACAATCGGTACAGCCGCCAGACCAGACGGCGCTTGTCGAAGGGGGACTGCTCCGGTACTTCGCCATCGGGCAGCACCGCCCGGTAGGCCTGCCAGATAAACCGGGCGGGAAACAGGAAATCCATGCCGGCGGCAATGCCGAGGCCGCCTTCCACGCCATCCTCGGTACGCTTCTCCGCCAGCGCCAGCTTCAGCCACTGGGCAATGCCGTTACTCTGCACCAGAAAGGTTTCGCTCTGCAGCGGCGGCATGGGATTCTGCCGGCAGATATAGACCACGGCGCGGCGCAGGTCTTCCAGGTGGTTGGCGTGGATGGCGTGAAAGCCGGGTTCAATGGCTGTGGAGTCGGCCATGGTTTTCCTTGTCTGATGAACAATTCAATCCTCGGGCCACAGCTTACCGCAGTTGGCCGAGAATACGGACCGTCAGGCGTACTCCATCGTAACCTGACGGAGCGACACGGGCAGTCGTGATTGTTCAAAAGACAGAGGTTGCGAATCCGGATGTCGGCCGGGTCAGGAATGCCGCAGACAAGCCAGAAGCAGATGACGAACCAGACTCTGGGAGGACGCATCCAGACAAGAAAAATCCTCGGCGTGCAACTGCCTGTTTTGCATCAGCCTGGCCAGACTTTTGGCATCAATGCTGATGCAAACCCGATCATGATGCCGGCTCTCCAGCCAGCTCAGATCTTCAATCTTGTGCGCCTGAACCGGGTTCGGGCGTGTGAAGGGCATACCCATAGCTCCTCCGTAAACCTGTCAGTGCATGGCCATCGCCGGACGTGTTGTCGGCGTTGTGAACGGGAACGAGGGCCAGTTCAGGTACTCGGCAAAGAATGCCGAATGGCGACGATGATCCAGCAATACCTCCAGACACTCATCGGTGCTGCATCGACCGGTTATACCCGGGCAGGGCTCGCTGGATTGCAGGCTGTCCAGAGCCCGGAAAAGCACATGCTCGGCGGCGCTGATGTCGCCACGGTCGCGCAGCGCCCGGCATACCAGTATCGCCGCCAGGGTCAGCTCTACCTGCATGCAGTCCGGGTGATGTTTGCGGGCCAGGCACGCCAGATCGAAAGCACTGCCGGTGGCGGCCACCAGCTTGTCGGAATCCTGGTTTTCGCTGAAGGTAAAGGCATATTCCATCCAGAGCAGCCATAGATCATTTTTCTCGTTCAGGGAAAGACTGGCAAACATCCGGCGGTGGCGTGGGCAGAGAAATTTCATGGCGTCCTCCTTGTCTTGATGCAAATGATAATAGTTATCATTAAATAAATTGGCAAGGCTCGTGATGATTAATTTTTGTGCATGGAACAGGTTTGAGCCTGCCCGCCTTCCGGCGTAAAGTTTGTGCCTCTCTGCCAATCCAACGTCTGCATTCCTATGATCAAGCACCGACCGGTTCCCGCCAGCCTGGATGATCCGCTCTATTATCTGGAGAACATGGATATTCTGGTGGCCTGGGTAGCGAACCACCACGCGGACCTGTTAACGGAACAGGAGCGAAACCGGCTGGCGGCCTTCAGCGGCCTGGCCACCGGGCCCCGGGCGCTGCTGACCCGCATGGTAATGCGTACCGGAGAGCTGTTCCGGGCCGACAAGCTGCGTTATCCCGAACTGCCGGTGCCGGAATCGGAAGCACTCAGGATGCTGATACAGGCGGGCTGGCTGGATCCTGCGCCGGAGCTATGCCTGGACGACCTGTTCCGGCTGTTTACCCTGGCCGAATTACGGCCGGTGTTCGCCGATTGGCTGCAACAGCAGGGTCACCCGAAAACCCTGGGCAAGGCCCGGATGCGGGAGCTGCTGGCGGAACCGTTCAATGCACCAAGAGCCCTGGGGGCTTGGCTGCCTGGTGGCGGTGAGGCTTCGACTGTGGTCCAGCTGCAGGACATGGCCCTGTTTGATCGCATCCGCCTGATGTTCTTCGGCAATCTGCGCCAGAGCTGGACTGACTTTGTGCTGGTGGAACTGGGCGTACAGCAGTTCGAGTCTGTGCCCTTTACCCCGGAATCCCGCGCCTTTCAGCATCGCTCGGAAGTGGATTGTTACCTGCAGATGCACCAGTGCCGGGAACGGCTCGACACCGGCGAGCCGGCGGTGGACGTCTGGCCCGATGTCCCCGGGCCTGTGGATAACCCCTGGCTTACCAGCCGCCGGGACCGGTTGTTGCTGGAACTGGGCCGGCAGGCGGAGCGACAGGGCGAACGGGAACTGGCACTTGAGGTCTGGGAAAACAGCGGACACCGGGAAGCGCGGCTGAAACAGCTTCGTTTACTGGAAAGGATGAAGTGTTTTCAGGAGGCCTGGGGCATTGCCTGTCAGTGGCGAACCAGTGACCTGAGCGACGCCGAAGCCCAGGGCCTGGCCCGGTTGCTGAAGCGGCTGGCGCCGAAGGTAGGGGCCGACCAGCCCGAGCCTGTGGATAACCCCCCACTGCAGGAATTCACCCTCACATTGCCGAAGCCGGACACTGGTAAGGTGGAGTGGGCAGCGCTGCAACATCTGGCCACGGATGACGCCCCGGTGTTCTATGTGGAAAACACCCTGATCAACGCCCTGTTCGGTCTGCTGTGCTGGCCGGTGCTCTTCCTGCCGCTGCCCGGCGCCTTCTTCCATCCGTTCCATATTGGTCCGGCAGACCTGACCCGGGAAGACTTTGTCGCCCGTCGCCAGCAGGCGTTCGAGCAACGTTTCCGTCTGCTGGACACCGGCGCCTATCGCCGGGAAATTCTCGACACCTTTAAAAACAAGCAGGGCATCGCCAATCCTTTTGTGTTCTGGCCGGTACTCGATGAAGCCCTGTTGGAGCTGGCCCTGCACTGCATTCCCTCGCGCCACCTGGAGGCCCTGTTCCGCCGCCTGCTCAACAACATCAAGGAACACCGCAGCGGCTTCCCGGATCTGATCCGGCTGGTGCCGGAAGCAGACCAGCCGGAACAACGCTACGAAATGATCGAGGTGAAAGGCCCCGGCGACCGCTTGCAGGACCATCAGGTGCGCTGGTTGCAGTTCTTCGCCCGGCAAGGCATCCCGGCCAGCGTGTGCTATGTGCGCTGGCAGGATGATGAGGCCCGCGTGTGAAAGTTGCTGTCCGCACCCTGTGTGAGTTCGCCGCCCGCCACGGCGACCTGGACTTCCGCTACACCCCCGCACCCACCAGCGAAGAGGGCATTGCCGGCCATCAGGCAATCCAGTCAAAGCGGGGCTACGGCTATAAAAGCGAGTATTCACTTACCGGTAACTGCTTGGATCTGGAGCTTTCCGGCCGGGCTGACGGTTACCACCCGCACAAGAACCGGCTGGAAGAAATCAAGACCCACCGGGGTGATGTGTCCCGTATTCGCCCTCACCAGCGGGCCCTGCACCGGGCCCAGTTACGGGCCTATGGCGCCCTGCTGTGCCGGCAGGAAAACCGCAAGAGCGTGGAACTGGCGCTGGTCTACTACGACATCGGCCGGGACAAGGAGACGTTGCTCACCGAAACCGCCAAAGCCGACGAGCTCTGGCACGAACTGGAAACCCTGTGTGGTCTGTACAAAGCCTGGGCCGAACAGGAAGAACACCATCGGGAGCAACGAGACGCCCTCCTGGCCAACCTGCGCTTCCCCTTCCCGGATTTTCGTCCCCGGCAACGGCAGCTGGCGGAAACCGTGTACAAGAATTCGGTCAGAGCCGGCACCCTGCTACTGGAAGCGCCTACCGGCCTGGGCAAGACCCTGGGTACCCTGTTCCCGGCCCTGATGGCAATGCCTGCCGCCAGGCAGGACCGGCTGTTCTACCTCACCTGCCGCAACACCGCCCGGCAGCTGGCGTTGGATGCTGTGGATAAGCTGCGGCACGCGCAGGATGAACTGCAGCCCTGGCCACTGCGAACCCTGGAACTGGTGTCGAAGGACGACGCCTGCGAACACCCGGATAAAGCCTGCCACGGCGACTCCTGCCCGCTGGCAAAGGGCTTTTTCGACCGACTGCCCGATGCCCGGGCCGAGGCGGTACAGAGCAAGGAGCCGTTAACTCAAGAGACATTGGCGAACATCGCCGCCGGTCATGATATTTGCCCCTACTTCCTGGCCCAGGAAATGGCCCGCTGGAGTGACCTGGTGATTGGCGATGTGAACCGGCTGTTCGATCAGTCGGCCCTGCTGCACGGCCTGATCCGCCAGAACCACTGGCAGGCCAGCGTGCTGGTGGACGAAGCCCACAATCTGGTAGACCGGGCCCGGGGCATGTATTCGGTGCAGTTGGAGCAACAGCGCTTGCTGAAGCTGAAAAAGACCGCCCCGAAACCGGTGAAAGCCGCCCTGGATCGCACCGCTCGGGCCTGGCAGGCGCTGATCCGGGATCACGGCGAACAGGCCCAGCCGGTGTTCCTCCCGATTCTGCCGTCGCAATTGCTGGGTGCCCTGCAGGCCATGGTCTCGGTGATCACCGACTACCTGGCTGACAACCCCCCGGACCTGGCCCTGCAAGAAGTGATGTTCGAAAGTGTGGCCTTCATGAAACTGGCGGACAGCTTTGGCGATCATTCCCTGTGCGAATTCCAGCGCAGCGGCCGTGGCCGGGCCAGCCTGACCATCCAGAACCTGATCCCGGCGGATTTCCTCATTGAGCGCTTCAAAGCCGCTCACTCGGTGCTGCTGTTCTCCGCAACCCTCAGCCCCGGCGTGTATTACCGGGACTTGCTTGGTTTGCCGGAAGACGCCCGCTTCACGTCCCTGCCCAGCCCGTTCAGCGCCGGACAACTGAAGGTTGAGTTCACGCCCGGCATCAGCACCCGGCAGGTGCATCGTGAAGCCAGCCTGCAGCCCATCGCCGAACTCATCGCCAAACAGTACCGGGAACGGCCGGGCCACTACCTGGCGTTCTTCAGCAGCTTTAAATACGCCAAAGAGGTGAGCGATGCGTTGGCAAACCAGGCACCTGATATTCCCCAGCGTTCACAACAACCGGGGATGAGCGCGGAGCAGCGTCGGCAGTTCCTGGCGGACTTTCGGAAGCCTGAAGGCAGCATCGCTTTTGCGGTGCTCGGCGGCGTGTTCAGCGAAGGCATCGACCTGCCTGGTGACCAGCTGATTGGCGCCTTTGTGGCCACCCTTGGCCTGCCACCGTTTGATGCCTGGCATGAAATCCTCAAAGACCGTCTGCAACAACGATTTGGCGAAGGCTATAACTACACCTACCTGATCCCCGGCCTGCAGAAAGTGGCCCAGGCCGCTGGCCGGGTGATCCGCACCCCGGACGACCGGGGTGTAATCTGGTTGATTGACGACCGCTTCCTGCAACCCGGCGTTAATCGTTTGCTGCCCCGCTGGTGGTTTTCCGACAGCCACTGATTGCCTGCCCTGGGCCCTCTGATGTGGCGGCATTTTGTCGCAGCCATTGGTAGTAGCGGGATGCCGCTATGGCTATTTTCGGTCGCAAGCTTAGAATGCGCGCCATCATCACATCATTCCGCCTGTTTCAAGGACACCCATTGCAAATGGACAATACGGACCTGGTTTTTCAGAGTTATGGCCGATGTTGCCGCAAAGATGAATTCTTCGTGGATTTCTACGACTTCTTTATGTCCAGCTCCGATGCCAT
Source organism: Marinobacter sp. bablab_jr008 (assembly GCF_016464145.1). Lineage (NCBI taxonomy): Bacteria > Pseudomonadati > Pseudomonadota > Gammaproteobacteria > Pseudomonadales > Marinobacteraceae > Marinobacter > Marinobacter sp. bablab_jr008. Next base: position 157,346 of record NZ_JACDWW010000051.1, on the reverse strand, counting down.
CCGCAACCGGTTTCTGAACACGGATATGTCTGCTCAGCGCCATCTACTGCGTAACGGTGTGATGCAGATCATCCTGGTTGCCCGGGGTATGTCCGACCGCAAATTGCGGGATCTGGGAGAAAGCCATAATCGCCACAATTACAATATTCAGCCTGAGTGGTACGACCTCTGGCAGGAGGCATTGCTGAAAACGGTTCGCGCTCACGATCCAGAATACACGCCCGAACTCCGAGAGGCGTGGCGTAGCGTGCTCAAGCCCGGTATCGACCTGATCCGCGGCGCTTACTGAGTTCGTGGCAAGCTGACGGGCGGGATAGATTGGAAGCTATTTTGATTCCCGTCAGCCTGAACGTTACACTTCTGCTCTATACTTACCCTGTCATACCTATTCTTCCCCTCAAGGACGACACATGGCCCAGAAAAGCACCAACACCGCTCCCAAACTTTTTCTCGTTGTGCTGATCGTGGCCCTGATTGCCGTTGCAGCCTGGTACCTGATGCCGAAAGGCGATCAGGTGCCGGAGCATATTGGCTCTGGTAACGGTCGTATTGAAGCCACCGAAGTCGATATTGCCACCCGAATACCCGGACGCCTGGAATCCTTCGAAGTCCGCGAGGGCGACATGGTTGAAGCCGGCATGTTGCTGGCTGTGATGGATACCGACGAACTTGAGGCCAGCCTGGCAGCGGCGCAAGCCAGTTTGCACCAGGCCGAGCAGAGCCGGCGACTGGCCGAGGCCGTGGTGGCCCAACGGGAAAGCGAGCGTCGGTATGCCCAAGCCGAACTGGCCCGTATTGAATCGCTGGCCGATCGGGGCCATGCCTCTCAGGAGCAGTTGGACCGCGCCCGTACCGCGGCGGAAACCGCCGAGGCGGCATTGCAGGCCGCCAGAGTACAAGTGGCGTCTGCCGATGCCAGTATCGAAGCTGCCAAAGCCAGTGCCCGCCGTATCCAAACCAATATTGATGACAGTCAGTTGACCACGCCGGTGGGTGGCCGGGTTCTGTATCGGCTGGCGGAGCCGGGCGAGGTGCTGGCCGCCGGTGGCAAAGTAGCCACGGTACTGGATGTCACCGATGTGTACATGACCATCTTCCTGCCCACAGCCCAGGCGGGCAAAGTCCGGGTTGGCTCTGAAGCCCGGATCGTTCTTGATGCCCTGCCGGACTATGTGGTGCCAGCGGAAGTCAGCTTCGTCGCCGCCGAAGCCCAGTTCACGCCGAAGTCTGTGGAAACCCGCAGCGAGCGGGAGAAGCTGATGTTCCGGGTTCGTATCCGGATTGATCCGGAGTTGCTCAAAGCCTATCGGGACCGGGTGAAAACCGGCGTACCGGGCGAAGCCTACGTAAGACTGGATGAGGGCCAGCCCTGGCCCGAGAGCCTGAAAGTGGCTTTGCCCAATGACTGAGACCGTGGCCCGGCTGGAAGGAGTCAGCCATCGCTACGGGGAAACCGATGCGCTGTCTGAACTATCCCTGACGTTTCCGTCTGGCTGCATGGTTGGGCTGATCGGCCCGGACGGGGTGGGCAAATCCACACTGTTGGGCCTGCTTGCCGGTGCCCGTGAGTTGCAGACCGGCGAGTTGCAGGTGCTTGGCGGCGATATGCGCAGCCAGAGGTTTCGTAACCGGGTCGCCCCCCGCATTGCCTATATGCCCCAGGGACTGGGCGGTAATCTCTACCATACGCTGACGGTGGACGAGAACATCGCCTTCTTCGCCGATCTGTTTGGTTTGCGAGGCCCCTCCAGGAAGGATCAGATTGACCGGTTGCTTGAAGCTACCGGGTTGTTGTCTTTCCGGGACCGTCCCGCCGGCAAGCTGTCCGGCGGTATGAAACAGAAGCTGGGGCTGTGCTGTGCCCTTATCCACAGCCCCGATCTGCTGATTCTGGATGAACCCACCACCGGCGTGGACCCGCTCTCCCGCAAGCGTTTCTGGGATCTGATCGATACCATTCGCCGACAACGCAGCGGTATGAGCGTGTTGGTGGCCACGGCCTACATGGAAGAAGCCGAACGTTACGACTGGCTGGTGGCCATGGACGAGGGCAAGGTACTGGCCACAGGCTCACCGGCCGAACTCCGTGAGCAGACCAATACCGAGACGCTGGACGATGCCTTCATCGCGCTGTTACCCGAAAACCGGCAGGTGCAGGAAAGCGGCGATACGGCTATTGCTGCGCAGCGAGAGCCAACCGGGGAAAACCAGACGCCGGCCATTGAGGCTGAGCATCTGACCCTGCGGTTTGGCAGCTTTACGGCGGTTCGTAACGTCAGCTTTTCCATCCCGAAAGGCGAAATCTTCGGTTTTCTGGGATCCAACGGTTGTGGCAAGACCACCACCATGAAAATGCTCACCGGATTGCTGACTCCAACGGAAGGCGAAGTCCGGCTGTTCGGTGAACCACTGGATGCCAAAGACCTGGCCACCCGGCAGAAGGTGGGCTACATGTCCCAGGCCTTCTCGCTCTATGGCGAGCTCACCGTGCGCCAGAACCTGGATCTGCATGCCCGGCTGTTTCACCTGCCGGACACCAGAATCCCGGAGCGTATTTCGGTGCTGGTTCGGGAGTTCGGTCTTGAAGATGTACTGGACCAGCGAGCAGGCGCCCTGCCACTTGGGGTTCGCCAGCGGCTGTCCCTGGCCGTGGCTGTGGTGCACGAGCCCGAATTGCTGATCCTGGATGAACCTACCTCAGGCGTCGACCCGGGGGCCCGCAACCGGTTCTGGCAATTGTTGATGCGCCTGTCGCGGGAAGATGGCGTGACCATTTTTATCTCCACTCATTTCATGAACGAGGGTGAGCGCTGCGACCGGATTTCGCTCATGCACGCGGGCGAAGTATTGGCTTGCGATACGCCCGATCGACTGGTTGAAGCCTCTGGCACCGACAGCCTGGAAGGCGCGTTCATGAAAACCCTGGAAGCGGTGGATAAAGAGCCGGAGACCGGCGCCGACCAACTGGCTCTGGAGCCCGCCAGTCATGGTGACCGGCCGACCGTGTTCAGTCCCCGGCGCTTGCTCGCTTACGCCACCCGGGAAGCGAGGGAACTGTTGCGGGACCCCATTCGAATGGCCTTCGCCTTTATCGGTTCCGCGTTGTTGATGCTGATCCTGGGTTACGGCATTACCCTGGATGTCGAAGACCTGTCGTTCGCCGTGCTGGATCGGGACCAGACACCCCAGAGCCGGGATTACATTGCGGCGGTGTCCGGCTCCCGGTATTTCCTGCAACAACCGGAGTTGCAGAATATCCAGGAGCTGGAACAACGCATGCGCTCCGGCGAGCTAAGCCTGGCTATTGAGATTCCGCCGGGCTTCGGCAAAGACCTGAAACGGGGGCGACCGACTGAAATGGCGGTCTGGGTGGATGGTGCCATGCCTTTCCGGGGCGAGACCATCCTGGGTTACGTTGAAGGCATGCACATCAGTTACCTGACGGAGCTGGCCCAGCGCACTCTGGGCGTGGTACCCACACTGACACTGGTCACGCTGGAGGACCGGTATCGCTACAACCAGGACTTCCGGAGCCTGGATGCGATGGTGCCCGCGGTTATCCCCATTCTGCTGATCTTTATTCCGGCCATTCTGATGGCCCTGGGCATTGTTCGGGAAAAGGAACTGGGCTCCATCACCAACCTGTACGTCACTCCGGTTACCCGTGTGGAGTTCTTGCTGGGCAAACAGCTGCCCTACATCGCGTTCAGCATGATCAGCTACGTGAGCCTGGTCTTGCTGGCGGTGTACGTGTTTGATGTCGCGATCAAAGGCAGCCTGCTGACGCTCACCTTCGGCGCCCTGCTCTTTGTGACGGCCACCACGGCCCTGGGTCAGGTAATGTCGACCTTTGCCTCGACCCAGATTGCCGCCCTGGCGGCCACTGCGATTCTCACCATCCTGCCGACCGTGCAGTTCTCCGGCCTGACCGAACCGGTGTCGTCCCTGAGCGGTGCCGGCGCATTGATCGGTCCCGTCTGGCCGGCGACCTGGTTCCTGCAGATCAGCCGTGGCGTGTTTACCAAAGGCCTGTCGCTGGCGGATATGCAGGGCGCGTTCCTGGCCCTGGCGGCGTTCGTTCCGGTGCTGACCGTAATGGCGGTGGCGTTGCTCAGAAAACAGGGGCGCTGACATGAATTCCTTACGCAACATCTGGCACCTCGGCATCAAGGAACTGCGCAGTCTGTGGCAGGACAAGGCATTGATGGTGTTTGTGCTGGTGGCGTTTACGGTGATGATCTACACCGCAGGTTCCGCCGGCTCCATGGAGCTTCACAACGCACCGATCGCCGTGGTGGACGAAGATCAGACGGTGTTGTCTGGCCGCATCATCAATTCGCTCCAGCAGCCATGGTTCCTGAAGCCGGATCTGGTGGCCTACGGCGACATCGACGACCTGCTGGACAAGGGCAGCCATACCTTTGCCCTGGTGATTCCCGAGGGCTTTGAGCGGGATGTCCGGCAGGGCAACCCGGTGGCGTTGCAGCTGAACATCGACGCCACCCGCATGAGCCAGGCCTTTATTGGCACCAATTACATTCAGCGCTTTGCGATGGCAGAAGTGGCGGAGTTTCTGCAACCGGGTAGCTCTGCCAGCACCGGGCTACCGATCGAGCTGGTCACCCGGGTGAGTTACAACCCCAATCTGGACGGAACCTGGTTTGGCGGTGTCATGGAGCTGATCACCCAGGTGACCCTGATCAGCATCATTCTTACCGGGGCAGCACTGATCCGGGAGCGGGAGCACGGGACTGTGGAGCATCTGATGGTGATGCCGTTGCGGCCTTTCGAAATCATGGCGTCCAAGGTGTGGGCCAATGGTCTGGTGGTGTTACTGGCCGCGGCGCTGTCGGTAACGCTGGTGATCCAGGGCTGGCTACAGGTGCCGGTGGCAGGGTCAGTGTTGCTGTTTCTGCTCGGCGCCCTGATTCACCTGTTTTCCACCACCGCCATCGGCATTCTGATCGGCACCGTGGCCCGAACCATGCCCCAGTTTGGCCTGCTGCTGATTCTCACCATTCTGCCCTTGCAGTTGCTGTCGGGCGGAATCACGCCCCGGGAAAGCATGCCCGAGCTGGTGCAGGATCTGATGCTGGCGTCGCCCACCACCCACTTTGTCAGCATGGCCCAGGCCATTCTGTACCGCGGTGCGGGGCTGGAGGTGGTGTGGCCACAGATGCTGGCTCTGATGGCCATTGGCGGGGTGTTCTTCACGGCGGCGTTGTTGCTCTTCCGTCGCCATCTCTCGGTGTAAGTCAGTAAGCCACCACCCAACCGGGGTGGTGGCGGTCGACGCTTAGCCGAATTCGAAGAACGCCAGCTTGTTGCCATCCGGGTCGCGCACATAGGCGCCGTAGAACATCTCCGGAATACGCTGCCCCGGTTCGCCATCGCAGGTGGCGCCCAGTTCAATGGCCTTGTGGTACAACTTATCCACGGCTTCTTTGGAGCCCGCCGGAATGGCCACCATATTGCCGTTGCCGGGATGGTTAGGTTCACCGTTGAACGGGGTGCAGACGGCCAGCATGGGGGCTCCCATGCTCTTGCCAATAAACGCAATTCGGTCCATGTCCATCAGCACCTTGGCGCCCAGATCTGCCAGCAGATCCGTGTAGAACTGCTTGGCCCGGCCCATATCGCTGACTCCGAGTGTGACGTATCCGATCATATTCGACTCCTTGGTTGGTTAGCGCTGGGTATACGAGCGCCAGGGTGTTTCAGAGCTTAACACCTGTTTGACGATCTTTGCCTGTGGCTTTGCGTTGGTTCACGACTGTTCTTTGGGAGTTTGTCATGAAGACTGGATTGGCTGTAATCGTGTTACTGTTTCTGATGACGGGCTGCACCGGTGTGCCCAAAGGCATTGAGCCGGTGACCGGTTTTGACCAGCGGCGCTACCTGGGCACCTGGTACGAGATCGCCCGGTTGGATCACTCGTTCGAAGAGGGCCTGAGCCAGGTTACCGCCGAATACACCCTGAACGACGACGGTAGCGTCAAAGTTATCAACAGGGGCTATAACGAAGAAAAAGGCGAATGGGAAGAGGCCGAAGGCCGGGCAAAGTTTGTCGGTGACAGTGATGTGGGCCACCTGAAAGTGTCCTTCTTCGGGCCTTTCTATGGCTCTTACGTGGTGTTCGGGCTGGATGACGACTACACCACGGCTTACCTGACCAGCTACAACCGGGATTACCTGTGGCTGATGTCGCGCACGCCGGAGGTGAGCGACGAGGTGCTGGAGGCGTTCAAGGCCCGGGCCGAGGCGGAGGGGTTTGAGCTTGGGGAGTTGATTGTGGTGGAGCAGTCGCGCTAACCGTGGTGGCTGCCTGGCAAAGCCTGAAACCGTTTGAGTTGCTTATGTCCCCAGCACAAATCGGGCATTTAACTCTCGAAGGAACTGAAACGTATTGATGCAGGTAACGTCAAACTGCTGACATATATTTGGAACTTTTACCTTCCGGGCGTTTGGTGCAACTACCGATTCATGAGTGACGACAGTTGCCCCGAGGCATTGTGCTTTAGCAATAATCCAGGGATCGGCTTTTGCCAGAAAACTATCACGATTACCGGCGTTGTAATCACCTTCCATGACGGATTGCACAATGGCGGCAAAGGCACTTTGGGTTGCTTCGTCGTCATTGCTGATGAAATGCCCAGGTCTTTCTCGCACCCAGTCTGCCAGGTCATCGTTGCCGTCCCGCAGCTCCCGGCCGATCATATCCACACTGCCGATCAGGCCTTGCTCGAACTGTAAGTCCAGCCAGTCCCAGTACGCGGGGCAGATATCCATGCCGTAGTATTGATTCTTGGCTTGTATGTAGGTATTCGCATCCAGCAAATATCTCAAACGCCTAACTCCCTAGCGAACGTCTCAATTTTCCCCGGTTTGATTCCACCCAGAAGTTCACCTGCTTCCCGCAGCAACAGTTGGCCACTCAAGGCTTCACCGACAACGGCCTGGGAGAATTGGCGACTAATCTGTGCCTTTTTGGTTTGGTAGTAAGTCGGGCCACCGCTTCCTTTCCGCTGTTCGTGGCGCATTTTCTGCTCAAAAATGTAGCGGCCATACTCTTGCTGGGATATAAAATTGAGCGTTAAAGCACGCCTGGCTAGCGCCCAGGTACTTACGTGGAAATGAGCCTCAAGCGGCGGCAGGTTGTCTTCCCAGCTTTCAGAATCGTGTTGCCAGAGTGCCCTGAACTCCTGGGCAGGCACCAGAAATTCTGCAGCAACAGCGTTACACAGAACCTCTTCCTGACGATGGGTGTTGGTGTTGCCGTCAGAGATCCCGGATTGGCCAATCCAGATATGGCAAAGTTCATGAATCAGTGTGAAAAGGCGCGCACCCAGCGCGTCGCTGTGATTCACAAAAATGATCGGAGCATACTCATCAACAATCGCGAACCCACGGAATTCATCAACGTTGAGCGGACGGCTATGGTGCCCAAGATTACCCTGACGCATAACGAGAATCCCCAAGGATTCAATACGCTGGACTAAATCCCGATAGTAATCATCCCATTTACCTCTGGTTGGGTGGGGCTCAACACCCAGGCACGCGCGGATGTCTTCGACAATGGACTCCACGGAGTCAGAATAGGAAGCGCGGCCGACATAGGGGTTGGCCTCGGCAAAATGCTGTTGAAGGTACTCCCGGTACCATTCCTGGCGTTGCATCATCAGTTTGACCAGGTCTAGCAATTCTGCGCTCGGGCGCTGTACACCTTGGCCTTCGAGGGTGCGCAGGTCCGGAATGGGTAAGACTTCCTCAGGTGGCTTTGCCAAGAACAGATAGCCAAACGGCACATGCGCTTTTTCAGCGAATCGCATTGCCTGGTTGAACGTCAGTTTTCGTTCGCCGGACTCCCATTCCCGAAGTCGCTCCTCAGAAATACCGCAGCGCCGGGCAAAATCAGGCACAGAGATACCAGAGCGCTCCCGCGCCCAGGTCAACATGTCTGTGTTGATGTTTGCCGTGGTCATTGTGGCGTTCCGGAATACTCAAAAAAAGAAAAAGCCCCAAGGGCTCGGCACACCCTCGGGATAGTTGAGGGAGGCTTACTGCCAAGGGGCGGATGTGATTTGAAGTCTGATATGGCGGAGTTGGGTTGTCAAACACCATCGAGTTGAATGCTAATCATCAATGACGCCAACAAATTCCCCAACCACCCGATATTTAAGTGCTTCTTCATCTGTCAGCTCAAGGGGCTGAAAATTGTCATCGTAAGAGTTGGGGCTCAGTTGAATACGGGTATGACGCCAGCCTTGTTCGTCATCAACCTTATAGCTTTCATAGACTTTCACGGTGTAGCGTGAACCTGACTCGGCATCAACACTGTCGATACATTCAACCAGTACGGTCTTCCCGTTTCTGGAACCACCACGGTCGGTTCGGAACAGGCACACGGCACCATTCGGAATAACCCGGTTCATGGATTCGCCGAACACCCGGCAGGCAAACATGTCTTTGCGCACCCGGACTCCTTCGGGCACAGCAACCCAGTCTAAGTGCCTATTGGGGTCAAGCTCGCTAACCTCACTAAGTTCTCCGAACCCTCCCGCAGCCGCTTGCAGATCGAACAGCGGCACAGCGTTTACGTAAGGTTCAAGCTCCACCACGTTGGTGTTTTCAGGCTCTGGTTGGCCAGAACTATGAACGGGAATGTGCTGTTTCAGGTAATCCCTTAGCGCATCATCACATGCGTAGACAAAAGTGCCGCGAATACCTCGGAGCATGATGGTACGGTAGATGTTGATGATGTACTGCTTCAGTTCTTCTGGGTCTTTGATGCCCTGGCCGCCGGTGCGGTCGTGGTAGTTGCCTTTCTCTATGACAATGACTTGGCTTTCCGGGTCGTACCGGATCTCCTCGCCGAAGATAATGCCGGCGTAGTTCAGGTCGTAACCCTGGGTGGTGTGAATGCAGCCGACTTCCCGGTGCGATCCTGCCTTGTTGATCCAGTCGGTATTGGTGCTGTTCCAGCGGAGCTGAACGTCATCGATCACGATGTCGTAGGCCTCACAATCCTTCTTCGAGGCCCAGGGCCAGGAGTAGCCGGCGATCAGTCTGGACAGTCCGACCTGCTGCTCTTTCTCGTGAATTGTACTGACCATGTCACTGAGCGAATCAAATACTTCAAATTCGTAGTTTTTGGCGGTGAACACCACGCCGTCATCAACACCGCCTTTCAGTAACTTATCCACAAACTCCACATAGGGTTGCCCGGCCTTGACCCGGAACTGGGAGAGTAACCGGTGGGTCACCGAGCCCTTGGCAGCTTTAAGGAGCTGGAACACTTCGACATCGGCGTCGGAGGGTTTGATGGACTGGCCTTCGTCGTAGAAGAAAATCGCCTTGTTGGCTTGCTGGCACACCCAGTCCACTTCGCTGCAGGTATGCTTGTCCATATCCAGAGCCTGACAGGCTTTGTCGAAACTGCCGAAATAGGCACCCAGATTCTTGCGCTTGCGCAGACGGTGGGATTCGTCAACCAGAACAATATCGTAGCGCTGTTTGGTCAGCTCGGACGGGCTGATCACCATGTCGGAGCTAAGCCCGGCAACGTGCTTGAACGCATTCTTCAGGGTGGTTCGGAAGGAGGTCATGGGCACCACCAGCGCCATTTTGGGTTTGGGCAGTGTTTCTCTGAGGGGTTTTAGCAGAGCGTGGATCTCAGCCTCCTCGTCGGAAAATTCCCGCAGGCTGATCTGGTGATCTTCGGAGGTTAGTAGTTTGAACAGAAAAATGGCCAGGACCGACTTGCCGGTTCCGGCTCCCCCTTCCACCACAATATTCTGGACACCGGGGTTGGTCAGTTCATGCAGTATGGTGAGAAGTCCCTGACGCTGATCGAAGGACAGGGATTTGTAGGGCGAGTATTTGAAGACATCGGAGTTATCAAGGTGGTCCAGGGTGCGGGACACAACGCCCTTGGCTATTAACCGGTTCCAGACTTCCCGGAAGACTTCTTCATACAAGGCGCTGCGCTGGTAATAGTTGTGGTCGGCCAGCCCCAGGTTGCCGTTGAGCAGGGTGTACTTGCCATCGGCGGCCATGTACTTGATCAGCAGGGATTCCACATCCAGCGTTGCGGATTTGTTGAAATACTCGCTGGTGATCAGGTGAACCGCGGTCAGCAGCTGCTTTTCGTCGTGTTTGAGGTGGGTGCTCATGCGGGTGAGCGTGTCGGTGGTTTCGCCGATGTAGGCACGCCCGTGCTTTTCGTCACTGAGTACGTAGACCAAGGGCCAGTTACCCGCAGCAAAGGCATTGTCGCGCAAATCGTTCAGGGCGTCCTTGCTGAAGGGGTAGCGCTGAATCTCAGCCATCGGCGATTGGCTCATAGCTCGGTGTACTTCTTCGCGGTTCCCCTGGCTTTGCTGACCGGGTATTTCTTTTCGTTCAGGGCAATCTTGTCGAGCACAATCTGCTCCACATCCAGCTCATAGCTGTCTGCCAGCAGTAACGCATAGGCAATCACATCGGCGAGTTCTTCTTTTACTTTGCTGACATCGGCCTGTTCGGGAGATTTCCATAGAAATAACTCCAGCAGTTCCGAAGCCTCGATACTCAGGGCCAGCGATAGATCTTTCGGGTTGTGGAACTGCTTCCAGTCTCTGTCATCCCGGAATTGACGCAGCCGGGCGATCGCCTCATTCATCAAAACACCCCTTTAATCATGAGCAGATTGACTAAGGATACAGAAATTCATTGGGCTGGGGTGTAACAACCCAGAATGAAATATTATTGGAAAACTGAAATAGGGAAAGATAAATCAAGAAGGGAAAGTGGTCGGCGTGGCAGGATTCGAACCTGCGACCCCTTCGTCCCGAACGAAGTGCGCTACCAAGCTGCGCCACACGCCGATCAACGGCCGGTATTATACGCATTGGCGGCGGTTTTGCTACCCCTTCCCCGGGCTGGAATTCAAAAATTCTGTCGTGGATTGTCCGGATCGGTGGCAAGCAGAAGCCTCGCCCTGGCAGTGGTAAACCCGGTTGAATGGGCGTATAACAGCGGCGTGGATGCCGCCTTGCCTTGTAAGGCGTTGCGACTGGCCTGTGTCCGGACATCGGAGCCCCCTGCCCTGTGAACATTATCCCCATTGTTCAGATCCTCGGTTTTCTGCTCATCCTGCTCAGTTTCCTCATGACCCTTCCGGTTAACCTGCTGGTATTCGGTGATACGCCGGATTGGCTGGCGTTCGTGAAATCCTCGGTGGTCTGTTTCAGCATTGGTGCCGCGGCTCTGGCTTTGGCGGGGCGGCGGAAACACGCGCTACGCCAGCAGCAGATGTTCATGCTGACGGTGTCGGCGTGGGTTGTGATTCCGTTATTCTCCAGTTTGCCGCTGCTGCTGAGTGACATGAAGCTGAGCATGACCGATGCTTTCTTTGAGAGCATTTCCGGCGTGACCACTACGGGTTCCACCGTTCTTACCGGCCTGGATCATCTGCCGGACGACATTCTGCTCTGGCGTTCGATCATGCAATGGATGGGCGGTATCGGGATCATCGGTATGGCGGTTGCCATCCTGCCGTTTCTCCGGATTGGCGGTATGCGGCTGTTTGCGACCGAATCGTCCGAATGGAACGAGAAAGCGGTGCCCCGCACCAGCCACCTGGCCCGCAGCCTGGTACTCATCTATCTGGGCTTGACGCTCGGTTGCGTGCTCACCTACTGGCTGCTGGGGATGAGTTTCTTTCAGGCGCTGAATCACGCGTTGACTACAGTATCGACCGGGGGCTATTCCACCTCGGACAGCTCCATGGGGCAGTTTGATTCGCCGTCCATTCTACTGGCGTCGACGGTTTTCATGGCCATGGGCGCCATGCCGTTCTTTCTGTTTGTACGGTTTATTCACGGACAGCGACAGCCACTGTTGCGGGATCAGCAGGTTCGTTTCTTTCTCCGGTTCCTGGTGATTGTCGCTGCGTTGCTGACCATTTACCGGGTTCTGAGGGAGCCGGTAGATCCGTTTGAGACCTTTGTTTCAGCGCTGTTCAATGTCACGTCTGTGGTAACCACAACCGGCTTCGCCTCCACGGATTACTCTTTGTGGGGCCCGTTTGCGGTGGTGGTATTCCTGTTCATTACCTTTGTCGGCGGGTGTTCCGGGTCCACGTCTGGCGGCATGAAAATCTTCCGGTTCCAGCTGTCCATGCTATTGCTCAGGGAGCAGGTACGTCGTTTGCTGCACCCTCACGCGGTGTTTGCCCGCAACTACAACGGGCGGGTGATTGGTGACGATATCGTGGCCTCCAGTGTCGCCTTCTCTTTCATTTTTCTGGCGACGCTGGCGCTGGTGACGGCGATTCTGGGGGCGCTGGGGCTGGATCTGGTGACCAGTCTTTCCGGAGCCGCTACGGCTTTGACGAATGTCGGGCCAGGACTGGGCGATACCATCGGCCCGGCAGGCAATTTCCAGACCTTGCCGGATGCGGCCAAATGGGTTCTGATGGGCGCCATGATTCTGGGCCGGTTGGAGCTGTTGAGTGTGTTTGTGATGTTGTCGCCGGACTTCTGGCGCAGCTGAGTGGAAAAGCAGGATAGGCAGGCCGCTGGTTTATTGTGAACCAGCGGCCTGTGTGCCTCAGCCTGCTGTGGGCAGCAGGGAGATGTCGGCAACCCGCAGGAACAGGTTGCGCAGGCGGTTCAACAGTGCCAGACGATTGTTGCGCACGGCTTCGTCGTCGGCCATCACCATCACTTCATCAAAGAAGGTGTCTACCGGCTCACGCAGGCTGGCCAGCGATGTCAGCGCACTGGCGTAGTCACCCTGCTCGAACATCGGCAGTACTTGCTGTGCCTGCTCTTCCACCTTCGCCGCCAGAGTTTTCTCGGCAGCATCCTGCAACAGCGCGGTGTCTACGGTCTCGCCGATGCGGTCACCACCCTGTTTGGTGAGGATGTTGGAAACCCGCTTGTTGGCGCCGGCCAGGGCCTGGGCCTCTGGCAGCTGGCGGAAGGCTTCCACGGCTTTTACCCGGCGGTCGAAGTCCAGCGGGCGGGTCGGGCGGCGGGCGTGCACCGCCAGGTACACTTCGGCGCCGATGCCCTGCTCATCATAGTGGGCACGGAAACGCTCCAGCATGTAGTCCACCACGGTGCTGGCGGTGTTCTTCTCGGTCAGCACGGAGAAGTTTTCTTCCGCCCACTCGCAGACCGTCTGCAGGTCGAGTGGCAGTTCACGTTCGATGATGATGCGCAGCACACCGAGAGAAGCACGGCGCAGAGCGAACGGGTCCCGGGTACCGGACGGCGGCTGGTTGATGCCGAACAGGCCGACCAGGGAATCGATGCGGTCAGCAATGGCCACCGCACAACCGGTCAGGGTGGTGGGCAGGTCGTCGCCGGCAAAGCGCGGCATGTACTGCTCGTTCAGGGCCTTGGCGACATCGGCATGTTCGCCGTCGTTGGCGGCGTAGTACTGGCCCATAATGCCCTGCAGGTCGGTGAACTCCAGCACCATTTCGGTGACCAGATCGGTCTTGGCCAGCATGGCAGCACGCTCGGCCAGGGCCGGGTCGCTGTTGATGGCTTCGGCAATCTTTTTGGCCAGGGCTGCTACCCGTACAGATTTGTCGTAGATGCTGCCCAGCTTGTCCTGGAACACGATGGGCTTGAGTGCCTCGATGCGGTCTTCCAGCCTGGTCTTGCGGTCGGTGTCGTAGAAGAAGGCGGCGTCGGACAAGCGCGGGCGAATCACTTTCTCGTTACCGGAAATCACCTGGGCCGGGTCTTTACTCTCCAGGTTGGCCACGGTGATAAACAGCGGCAGCATCTTCCCGCCGGCATCCACTACGTGGAAGTACTTCTGATGCTCCTTCATGGAGGAAATCAGGGCTTCGGCCGGTACATCCAGGAAGCGCTCCTCGAAGCGCCCCATCAATGGTACCGGCCATTCGTTCAGGGCAGTCACTTCGTCCAGCAGGTCTTCGTCGATTACGGCCTTGCCGCCGGCTTCTTTCTCCGCCAGCGCGGCCACGCCGGCGCGGATCTGCTCACGACGCTCGGCGAAGTCTGCCAGTACGTAGCCTTCCTGCTTGAGCACCACTTCGTAGTCGGCCGGGGTGGGCACAATCAGCTCTTTCGGGCAGTGGAACCGGTGGCCACGGGTCTTGTTGCCGGGCTTGAGGTTCATCACCGGTGCTTCAATCACCTTGTTGCCGTACAACAGAATCAGCCAGTGTACCGGGCGCACGAATTCCGTCTTCCAGGCACCCCAGCGCATGCGTTTGGGAATGGGCAGGGCGGCCAGGGATTTGTCCACCAGATCCGGCATCAGTTCTACGGTGGGCTTGCCCTTCTCAACGGTACGGTACACCAGCCAGGCACCCTTGTCGGTCTCCATGGTGTCGAGCTGATCCGGGGTAATCCCCAGGGAGGTGGCGAAGCCGGTCAACGCCCGGGTGGGGTTACCGGAATCATCAAACGCTGCTTTCACGGCCGGGCCGCGCTTCTCGACCGATTTGTCCGGCTGGGCATCGGCCAGGTCCCGGATACGTACCGCCAGACGACGGGGTGCTGCGAAGCTTTCCACCGCACCAAAGGCTACGCCGGCTTCTTCCAGGCCTTTGACAATGCCCTGGGTGAAAGCGTCAGAGAGGGGCTTGAGAGCTTTCGGAGGCAGCTCCTCGGTGCCCAGTTCGACCAGAAAATCCTGAGTTGCCATGATTATGCGTTCCCCTGTTCCTGCGGTGCCTTGTTGGCTTTCTTGCCCTTTTTACTGGCCTTGGCATCGGCGGCTTCAGCGGCGGCCAGCACTTCCTTGCGGAGGTGTTCCGGGGCCAGCGGGAAGCCCAGCTTGCGACGGCTCTCGAAGTAGGCCTGGGCCACGGAGCGAGCCAGGGTACGTACACGCAGGATGAAACGCTGGCGCTCGGTCACGGAGATGGCGTGACGGGCGTCCAGCAGGTTGAATGTGTGGGAGGCCTTGAGCACCTGCTCATAGGCCGGCAGTGGCAGACCTGCGTCGATCAGGCGGGCGCTTTCCCGCTCATAGACATCGAAGCTGTGGAACAGGAACTCGGTGTCGGCATGTTCGAAGTTGTAGGTGGACATTTCCACCTCTTGCTGATGGAACACGTCGCCGTAGGTAACCACGCCATCCGGGCCATTGGTCCAGACCAGGTCATACACGCTGTCCACACCCTGCAGGTACATGGCGATACGCTCAAGGCCGTAGGTCAGCTCGCCGGTGACCGGATAGCATTCCAGGCCGCCTACCTGCTGGAAGTAAGTGAACTGGGTCACTTCCATACCGTTCAGCCAGATTTCCCAGCCCAGGCCCCAGGCGCCCAGGGTCGGCGATTCCCAGTTGTCTTCGACAAAGCGGATGTCGTGCACCAACGGGTCCAGGCCCAGGGCGCGCAGAGAATCCAGGTACAGCTCCTGAATGTTGTCCGGAGACGGCTTCAGAACCACCTGGAACTGGTAGTAGTGCTGCAGGCGGTTGGGGTTCTCGCCGTAACGGCCGTCGGTGGGGCGGCGGCTGGGCTGGACGTAGGCGGAGTTCCAGGTTTCCGGACCGATGGATCGCAGGAAGGTGGCCGGGTGGAAGGTACCGGCGCCCACTTCCATATCCAGGGGCTGGAGAACCACGCAGCCGTGCTGCGCCCAGAAATTCTGCAATGCCAGGATCAGACCCTGGAAGGTCTTGATGTCCGGCGCGGAGTTGTTGGTTGCCTTGTCTGTCACGACGTTTGCCTGCTGGTCAGTCTGTGTGTGGGCCCCGGTTCCGGGGCACTCCGAAAATTTGAAAACGCGCATTATACGCTGGCCGGCGCCGCATTTCTAAGTGCCAGCCAGGGTGTTGTTTTGCCTGAGATCAATCAGAAGAACGTGAGGCCCACCTGGAACAGTTTCTCGACGTCCCGTATGCGCGACTTGTCCACCAGGAACAGGATCACGTGGTCGTCTGGTTGCACCCGAAGGTGGTCGTGGGCGATGAGCACTTCGTTGTGCCGGACAATGGCACCAATGGTCGTTCCGGATGGCAGATTGATTTCGTCCAGGCGTTTGCCAACCACCTTGGAGGAACGGTGGTCGCCGTGGGCGATGGCCTCAATGGCTTCGGCCGCGCCCCGGCGCAGGGCGTGCACGTTCACCACATCACCACGGCGCACGTGGGTAAGCAGGCTGCCGATGGTGGTCTGCTGGGGTGAGATGGCCACGTCGATATCGCCGCCCTGGATCAGGTCCACGTAATCGGGGTTGTTGATCAGGGTCAGGACCTTGCGGGCACCCAGTCGCTTGGCCAGCAACGAGGCCATGATGTTGGCTTCGTCGTCGTTGGTGACGGCGCAGAACACATCGGTATTCTCGATGTTCTCTTCCAGCAGGATGTCCTTGTTGGCTGCATTACCTTCCAGTACCACGGTCTTGCGCAGGCGCTCGGACAGCATCACGCAGCGTTCATGGTCCCGTTCCAGGAGTTTCACCTGATAGCGGTCTTCCAGGGTGTTGGCCAGCCGGTAGCCGATGTTGCCACCGCCGCAGATGAAGATGCGTTTGTAGGGCTTCTCCAGCGGTTGCAGTTCGCTCATCACCGAGCGGATATGGTCGGCGGCGGCGATAAAGAACACCTCGTCGCCGTCTTCAATTACGGTATCGCCCTGGGGCATGATCGCCCGGTCCTTGCGGAAAATCGCCGCCACCCGGGTATCGATCTTGGGCATGTGGGTGCGAAGGTAGGACAGTTCGTGCCCCACCAGTGGGCCGCCCTCGGTGGCGCGAATGGCGACCAGTCGGGTCAGGCCCTTGGAGAACTCCAGTACCTGCAGGGCACCGGGGTATTCAATCAGCCGGGTAATGTGCTGGGTTACCAGATGTTCGGGACTGATCAGAACGTCCAGGGGGAAGCCTCTCAGGCTGTCCAGGTCCTTGACCGTATCCCGGTTGTAGAACAGTTCCGGCTTGGCCAGATAGGCGCCGGCACGCACACGGCAGATGGTAGTGGGGGTCTTGTACAGCAGCTTGGAGACCTGGCACGCCACCATGTTGGTTTCATCGCTGTTGGTTACCGCGATGATCATGTCGGCATCTTCGGCACCGGCCTGTCGCAATACCGTGGGATAGGAGGCGCGGCCATGCATGGTGCGGATGTCGAGCCGGTCCTGCAGTTCGCGAAGGCGGGCGCTGTCGTTGTCCACCACGGTGATGTCGTTGGCTTCGTTTGCCAGGTTTTCCGCCAGGGTGCCGCCGACCTGGCCGGCGCCGAGAATCAGGATTTTCATGGTTCAGGTTTCTCCAGCACGGCGTAGAAAAAGCCGTCATGGCTGTCCGGGTCTGGGAACAGCTGACGCCCGGTGTTCATGTCCCGGCCCCAGTCTGCGTCGATGGTCTTCAGCGTTGCCTGATTCTGCTGCTTCAGGAACCGCTGGATTATACGGTGGTTCTCCTGTGGAAACACCGAACAGGTGGCATACACCAGTCGCCCACCGGGCTTCAGGATAGACCACATGGCCTCCAGCAGGCCAAGCTGGATACTGGCCAGAGGCACGATGTCGGACTCCCGGCGCAACAGTTTGATGTCCGGGTGCCGGCGGATCACGCCGGTAGCGCTGCAGGGAACGTCCAGCAGGATGCGGTCGAAGGGCGTGCCGTCCCACCAGCTGTCGATATCGGCGGCATCGGCCTGGGTCAGGGTGGCGTGCAGGTCGAGCCGGTCCAGGTTTTCCTGGACCCGGGGCAGGCGCTCGGCGGATTCGTCGATGGCCACCACTTCGTCCAGTTCGCCACAGGCTTCAAGGATGGCGCAGCTCTTGCCTCCGGGCGCGGCGCAGGCATCCAGTACCCGCTGGCCTGGCTGCAGATCCATTAGAGTCGTACACAATTGGGCGGCTTCATCCTGAACACTGACCGCGCCGTCCTCGAACCAGGGCAGTCGGTCCACCGGCACCGGCCGTTGGAGCTGGATGCCGCTGGGGGCAAAGCGCGTGGCGTGGGCCTCGATGCCGGCTTCCGACAACAGGTTCAGGTACTCGTCGCGTTTGAAGCGCAGGGCATTGACCCGCAGGGTCATGGGTGCCTGCTGGTTGTTGGCTTCAAGGATGGCCTGCCAATCGTCCGGCCAGTTGTGGCGAAGCTTCTCCACCATCCACACCGGATGACTGAAGCGGCCACTATCGTCTTTCGGCGCTGGCGCCCCTTCCCTTTCGGCGGCCCGCAGCACTCCGTTGACCAGACCGGTCAGGTGGGGCTTGTCCAGTGCCCGGCAAGCCTCCACGGTTTCGTTCAGTACCGCGTAGGTGGCCTGTTCGCTGTAACGCAACTGGAACAGGGCCACCAGCATCAGGTGGTGAATGATCCGGTCCGGCTTGCGCAGGGGCTTTTTCAGGCGCTGGTTCAGCTCGCTCTCAAGTCGGTGAAACCAGCGGCAGGTGCCATAACAGATAGCTTGCAGCTGTGGCCGTTGTTCCGGTGGTAACTGGTTCAGGGCGGGGGGCAGGCATTGGGATAACGACTGGCCCTGTTCCACCGCCAGCAATACGTTGGCGGCAATGGCGCGGAATGGCAGGGGCTGGTAGGCCATGGTCAGTTCAGCTCCTGGCCGGGCAGCAATACCTGCTTACCACCGTTGATCAGATCGTTGATGCTCTGGGCCTTGCTGCCTGGTAACTGCGCGGAAGTGATTCTGAGCGTGCCGGTGCCGCAGGCAACGTCTACACCGTCCCGCTCCCGGGCAATCACGGTACCGGGACCCTTGTCGCTGCCCTGCTTCAGGGCGCTGGCCTGATGAATACGGATACGTTGCTCGCCAAGATCGGTAAAGGTACCGGGCCAGGGGTTGAACGCGCGAATCAGTCGTTCGATTTCCTGCGCGCTTCGGCTCCAGTCGATGTGGCCCTCTTCCTTCGACAGCTTATGGGCGTAGTTGGCCTCTGCCTCATTCTGGACTTCGCCGGTCAGATCGCCCTTGGCCAGCCGCTCCATGGCCTGCACAATAGCCTTGCCGCCCATCTCGGCCAGCCGGTCATGCAGGCTGCCGCCGGTATCGTCGGCGCTGATGGGGGTGTCCAGTTTCAGCAACATGTCGCCGGTATCCAGGCCCTCGTCCATCTGCATGATGGTGATTCCGGTTTCGGCATCGCCGGCGGCAATCGCCCGCTGGATAGGGGCGGCGCCACGCCATCGCGGCAGCAGGGAGGCGTGAATGTTCAGGCAGCCATGGGTTGGTATGTTCAGCACTGCCTTGGGCAGAATCAGGCCATAGGCAGCCACGATCATCACATCCGGTTGCAGTGACGCCAGTTCCTGTTGGGCCTCTTCTGGCTTCAGACTGACCGGTTGATACACGGGAATACCAGTATCCAGTGCCACCTGTTTAACCGGGCTGGGCATCAGTTTGCGGCCGCGGCCGGCGGGGCGATCAGGCTGGGTGTAAACGCCGACGATGTCGTAACCGGCATTCAGCAGGGTTTTCAGGGCGGTGGCGGCGAAATCCGGCGTGCCGGCAAACACAATGCGCACGTTGGTTGCTTCTCTGTGTCGTTGATACGAAAAAACCGGGTCGTAACCCGGTCCTGAATTCGGTCTATGCTGGCAGCGCCTCAGGCGCTCTGCTTGTGCAGCTTTTCCAGCTTCTTGCGAATGCGATTACGTTTGAGCTGGCTCAGGTAATCGACAAACAGCTTGCCATTCAGGTGGTCCATTTCATGCTGGATGCAAACTGCCAGCAGGCCTTCAGCCTCCAGGACAAACTCCTTGCCGTCGCGATCCTTGGCGGTAATCCGGCAGTGCTCGATGCGCTTCACATCTTCATAGAACCCCGGTACCGACAGGCAGCCTTCCTGCATGGCTTCGAGCTCGCCATCCAGCACTTCCACTTTCGGGTTGATGAACACCCGCGGCTCGGTTTTATCTTCGGACAGATCCATTACGATGATCTGCTTGTGCACATCCACCTGGGTCGCGGCCAGGCCAATGCCGCGGGCATCGTACATGGTCTCGAACATGTCGTCGATCAGCGTACGGATGTCATCGGTCACTTCCTCCACCGGCTTGGCGATGGTGCGAAGTCGTGGGTCCGGATACTCAAGAATTTCTCGAATCATAATGCTCTTGCTTCTGGCCTGTGTGTATCGGGCAATCTCTAATGTCAGCCTGTTTGACGGGCTGCCCAGCGCAGAATTTTACCATTTGTAACGCTGTGAAACCGATTGCCGAAATGCGACAGCGTACTGCGCAAATTTTCTTGGTCTGCCTATGATGAATCCAGAGATTCCGACAGTATGAACCGTTAATGCTGGCAGAGTTCCCGGGTTCAAGGTAATAACGTCCGCCTGACGGTGCCTATTATCCAATAATTCGCCGATTGAGTACAAACTGATCAGTTAATAGTTAAAATCTTTCACGAATGCGCTTCGATGGCTGCAGAAATCACTCGAAGAACAAAAGATAACATCACAAATTCCGGGACTTCTTCTATAGTAACGGGAATAACAACGTAATATGCTGCGGGGATTCTGCGGCGACATTACCGAACGCAAAGATTCAAGGCACGCGATCAAGGACATAAACAATGAGGAAACTGTTGTACGCTCTGGCAGCCTCTGCGCTGCTGTTTACCTCCTGGGCCCAGGCACAGCCGGAGCTGAGGTCTGATCATCCTGAGCGTTACACTGTCGTCAAAGGGGACACCCTCTGGGACATTTCAGCGCGATTCCTGAACAACCCGTGGTACTGGCCGGAAATCTGGCACGTGAACCCGCAGGTTGCCAACCCACACCTGATCTATCCCGGTGACCGCCTGGCACTGGTGTACATCGATGGCAAGCCCCGGATTACCAAGGTCGCGACCAGCGATGTGGTGAAGCTCTCGCCTCAGGTTCGTTCCGAGGCCATCGACACACCAATACCGGCCATCCCCCTGGATGCCATCGCCAGTTTCCTGACCGAAACCCGTATTGTCAGCCCGGAAGAAATTAACGGTGCGCCCTATGTGCTTGAAGGTGAGGACGGACGCATCATCACCGGTGCCGGTGACCGTATTTACGCTCGCGGCGAGAAGCCGGCCGATCGCGTGGGTATTTTCCGTCGCAGCAAGGAATTTGTGGATCCGGACACCGGCGAGTTCCTTGGCCTGGAAGCCCGGAGCATTGCTCGCGGCAACGTTAATGCCGAAAATGGTGATGTGCTGACCGTAGGCATTACCAAGTCCAGTGAAGAAGTGCGTATTGGCGACCGGTTGCTGGTGAATGAAGATCGCCGGCTGACCACCAGCTTCGTGCCCAGCTCGCCGGATAGTGAGATCGAAGGCAAGATGATTTCTGTCGATGGCGGTGTCAGCCAGATCGGTCAGTACGATGTGGTCGCCATTAACCGTGGTGAGCGCGAAGGCCTGGCGCCCGGTAATGTGCTGGCGGTGCTGAAGGCGGGCAACATGGTTCGTGATCCGGTCACTGGCGAAACCATTGAATTGCCGTCTGAGCGGGCTGGCCTGCTGATGGTGTTCCAGGCCTATGAGAAAATGAGCTACGGTCTGGTGCTGCAGGCAACGCGGCCCCTCTCGGTAGGTGACAAGGTCACCAATCCCTGAGGCCGCGCGTTTGATGAGTTGATGGAATAAGACATGGCCGGGCCGGAATGCCCGGCCATTGTTGTTTTCAAGGAAGAGAAAATGTCAGACCAGGAATTTCTGCAAACACCGGCAGGCCAGTGGCTGCTGCTGTCACTGCTGCCCCGGTTCGGAATCCCCCTCAGGGAGCGGATTCTGGGTTCTGTTGATACGCTCACCGACATCCTGCCCCTGAATGCAGCCACGCTTCGCGCCATGGGGCTTGGCGGCGATGCCGTGGAGGCGATTGTCGCCTGGCAGGCGGGGGAGCTCAGCCAGGGCGTCATTGCCCGGGCACTGGATATCTATCGCCAATGTCGGGAACGGGGTATTGGCGTGCTCGGACAGGGCCAGTCGCCCTACCCGGAATGCCTGCGCCATATCCACAATGCCCCTCTGGTGCTCTACACACTGGGTAACGTTGAGTTATTGCAACGGGACCAACTGGGCGTGGTCGGCAGTCGCAACGCCACCCGGGCGGGGCTGGACCATGCCCGCCAGTTTTCTGCCGAACTCAGCCGGCGGGGGCTGCTGATCACCAGTGGTCTGGCCCTGGGAATAGATGGTGCAGCCCACGCCGGCGCCCTGGATGCTGGCTATCCGACACTGGCGGTGGTGGGTTGTGGTCTCGACCGGTTGTATCCGGCCCAACATCGTAACCTGGCTCACCGCATCATTGAGAACGGCTTGATTGTTTCTGAGTACCCGCCGGGCACCCAGGCTCGGGCCGCCTATTTCCCCCAGCGTAACCGCATTATCAGTGGCCTCGCCCGGGGCGTGCTGGTGGTGGAGGCCAGCCTCCGGAGCGGTTCACTGATTACCGCTCGAACCGCCCTCGAGCAGGGGCGGGAGGTGTTTGCCATTCCCGGTTCGGTGCACAGCCCGGTGGCCCGGGGCTGTCACCAACTGATTCGCCAGGGCGCCCGGCTGGTGGAGACCGCCAACGACGTGATGGAAGAACTGGGTACCTGGTGGTCCATGCAGGCGCAGCCCGCAGAACCGGAAGCAACGGAGAATTCGTCAGACCTGTCGTTTCTGGACAGCCGGGAAATCGCGGTATTCGAGGCTTTGGGGTATGATCCGCAGTCTACCGATGCACTGAGCCTTGCCACGGGTTTGCCCGCGGATCAGTTGCTGCAGTCACTACTGATCCTGGAGCTTGAGGGCCTCGCCCATGCCTGCCCGGGTGGTTATCAGCGCACCGGTCGGGACCTTGTTCATTGTTCTGCATGAGGGCGCCGATATCTGATGGCGAATACATCTTCTCCGAGTTTTCTTCAACTGGCTCTTGCCCGCCAGACGGTACTGGCAGGCGGGGTAATCGCCTATCCCACGGAAGCGGTGTGGGGACTGGGGTGCGATCCCTGGAACCGGGAGGCGGTCGAATACATCCTTGAGCTCAAGCAGCGGCCCATGGAGAAGGGCGTGATACTGGTGGCAGCCTCGGTTGAACAGGTGCGTTTCCTGCTGGATCCGTTGCCCGACGCCGTTCAGAGCGAGGCTCTGCGCCACTGGCCAGGGCCGGTCACCTGTCTGTTGCCGGACGTAAACCAGCAGGTGCCGGAGTGGGTCCGCGGCAAACACAGTTCCATCGCCGTTCGAGTCAGTGATCATCCGGTGGTGCGGGCCCTGTGTGAGGCGACGGGTATGCCGCTGGTCAGTACCTCATGCAATCCGGCGGGGCGTCAGCCGGCCCGTGCCATCTGGCAGGTGCGGCGCTATTTCGGCGACCGCATAGATCGTATTGTCCCCGGTGCGCTGGGCGGCAATCGCAAGCCCAGTCGCATTATTGATATTGTTACCGGTCAACAGTTTCGCTAGGAGAATTCATGTCACAGCAGCCGGATATCCAGGCCGTCAAGGACTACCTCATCGGTCTTCAGGAGCGCATTTGTCAGCGGCTGGAAGCGGTCGATGGCCAGGCATCGTTTATCCGTGACAGTTGGCAGCGGCCGGAAGGCGGTGGCGGTATCAGCCGCGTACTGGCCGACGGTGGTGTTATCGAGAAGGGCGGCGTTAACTTTTCCCACGTGATGGGCGAGACCATGCCAGCGTCTGCCACGGCTCACCGCCCTCACCTGGCGGGCGCACCCTGGCAGGCCATGGGGGTGTCGCTGGTGATTCATCCGAACAATCCATACGTGCCCACCTCTCATGCCAACGTGCGCTTTTTCATCGCTACGCCGGAGGACAGCGCTCCGGTGTACTGGTTCGGTGGTGGCTATGACCTCACGCCCTATTACGGATTTGAGGAAGACTGCGTGCACTGGCACCGCACCGCAAAGGCAGCCTGCCAGCCATTCGGTGACTCCGTCTACGCGGACTACAAGCGCTGGTGCGACGACTATTTCTACCTCAAACACCGGCAGGAGCCACGGGGCGTTGGCGGGCTGTTCTTCGATGACTACAACACCGGCGATTTCGACCGTGACTTTGCCTTTATGCAGGCCGTGGGCGACAGTTACATTGAGGCCTACGAGCCGATTGTGCGCCGGCGTATGGATCAGCCCTGGGGGGAACGGGAGCGGGAATTCCAGCTCTACCGCCGGGGCCGCTATGTCGAGTTTAACCTGGTGTACGACCGGGGCACGCTGTTTGGACTGCAGTCGGGCGGCCGGACCGAGTCTATCCTGATGTCCCTGCCCCCGTTGGTGCGCTGGGATTACGACCGCCGTCCGGAGCCAGGCACTGAGGAAGCCCGGCTGACCGAGTATTTTCTGACCGGCCGTGACTGGTTGGAGGAACGTAATGACTAGCGATCTGTACGCCGTGGTGGGCAACCCCATCAGCCACAGCAAATCACCCCGTATCCACAGCCTGTTTGCCCAACAGACCGGTGAGGCTGTGGAATACACCGCGATTCAGGCGCCGCTGGAGGATTTCGCCGGCACCGTTCATCACTTCTTTGACCACGGCGGCAAGGGTCTGAACATTACGGTGCCGTTCAAGGAACAGGCCTGGACCCTGGCTGAGCACCGGACTCACCGGGCCGAGCTGGCAGGTGCCGCCAATACTCTCTATCTGGATCAAGAAGACCAGCTGGTGGCCGATAACACAGATGGTGTGGGTATTGTTCGCGACCTCCGGGACAACCATGGCGTGCCTCTGAAGGGCGCGCGTGTGCTGGTGCTGGGCGCTGGTGGTGCGGTGCGCGGTGTGCTCGGGCCTCTGCTGGACGAGCAGCCCGCCAGTGTGGTTGTGGCCAATCGTACTGTCGCCAGGGCCGAAGCGCTGGCCCGGCTGTTCGGCCGGGAACACAGTGGCATTGAACTCTCGGCCTGTGGTTTTGAGCAGGTCGAAGGACCGTTTGATCTGGTGATCAACGGCACCAGCGCCAGCCTGAAGGGCGATTTGCCAGCCATTACGGCAGATGTGATCGGCGCAGATACCGTGGTCTACGACATGATGTATTCTCTGCAGACCACCACGTTTAACCAGTGGGCCCTGGATCATGGCGCCGTACACGTGTTTGACGGTCTGGGTATGTTGGTGGAACAGGCTGCCGAAGCTTTTTTCGTGTGGCGGGGCGTACGCCCGGAAACCTCGGCCGTCATCGAGGAACTGAGAACAGACTGAGGCAGGCGATGCAGCCGAGCCGTCGATAAGGGTCAGTTATGGATATTCTTACGCTTGTCGGGTTGCTAGCCGGAACCCTGATTGTGTTGCTCGCCATGTTGGCGAATGCAACCGTGCTTACCTTTCTGAACCTGCCAGGCCTGGCCATCGTACTCGGGGGTACGTTTGCCGTAACCCTGATCAAATTCCGGATGCCCTCCGTGCTGAGTGCTTTCCGACTGGCTTTCCGCGCAGCCTTTACGGACCGGTTGGCGCGCCCGGCGGAACTGATTCGGGAAGTGGGCGTGCTGGCCCGGGTGGTTCGCAAGGAGGGCATTCTGGGTCTGGAGAACCATGACACCAAGGACGAGTTCCTGCAGAAAGCCATCAACCTCTGTGTCGATGGCCACCCGCCGGAACTGGTGGAAGAGGCCCTGTTGCAGGATAGCCAGCAGACCGCCGAACGCTACGAAGTGGCGGAACGGGTGTTCCGCGGTATTGGCGAATCGGCACCGGCCATCGGCATGCTCGGTACCCTGGTGGGGCTGGTGCAAATGCTCAATACCCTTGATGATCCTTCCTCTATTGGTCCGGCCATGGCCATTGCCCTGCTGACCACCCTGTACGGCGCATTCATTGCCCAGCTGATGGCGTTACCCCTGGCCGACAAGTTGCAGCTGAAGGCGGAAGACGATGCCCGTAACCAGATGCTGATCATTACCTCCATCAAGAGCATCATGCGCGGTGAAAACCCCAGGGTTATGACCGAACTGCTGTCTTCCTACGTGTCTCCGGAACACCGCACCAACCTCGAACCCGAGCGGGAGGCCTGAGGTTTGCAACCGGCACGGCCACTGAAAAAGAACCGGGGCAAGAAAGGCACCCCGGACTGGATCGTGACGTTTGCCGATCTGGCCACATTGCTGCTGACGTTTTTTATTCTGCTGCTGTCCTTCGCCGAAATGGATGTGGAAAAGTACCGGGCCATGGCCAACTCCATGTCGCTGGCCTTTGGCTCCAGCAACGTGGTGGCGGAGGACGTGGGTGGCTCCCCTATTACCCTGGTTGAATCGGATACCGTCTCGCTGCCCGAACCGTCGGAGTCGTTGCAACAACAACCTGAGTTTATTGATGAGCGTACCGAGCGCTCGGAAACCCGGCAGATACCCGGCGGTGTGCTGGACCTGGCCGGGCGTCTGGTTCGGGAACTGGAAGAGGAAGTGGCTTCCGAAGCCCTGCATGTGAACTACGACGAGGATCAGGTGGTTATCCGGTTCTCGGAGGAAGCGACCTTCCGCTCTGGCGACGCCACCATCAAGCCGGAAATGATCCCGATCATCGAGCGTGTGGTGAGCGTCCTGTCCGCCTGTAGCGGGGATGTGGTGGTTTCCGGGCATTCCGACGATCGACCGATTTCCAGCAGTCAGTACCGCTCAAACTGGGACCTGTCTGCTGCCCGGGCGGTCTCGGTGGTGCATGAACTGGTACTCAACCGGGATATCCCCGCCGAGCGGGTCGTTGCCGCGGGCCGTGCCGAGACCCGGCCACTGGCCCCCAACACCAGCCCGGAAAACCGCGCTATCAATCGCCGGGTGGAAATCGCCATCCGTAACCCCGAATGCAGTGATGAAGTGCCCACCGCAGACCTGCCGGTGGAAATCCTGCCCTGAGCCGCCGGTATCTCCGCTCTCCTTATGCTCGCAGCGCAGATACTCATAGTGGATTCATATAACCTCTGCCCATTCAAAGCCTTATACTGTGCGCCCTGAATTGCACACAGCAGGAGATGCCAGCATGAGCGGACCGGACAAACCGAAAGTCATTGGTGAGGAATGGAGTGACGAGCGGGTAAAGAGCTATCTCGACCTGACCCCCTGGGACCGAAGCATCAATGCCGATTATTTCGTGCTGAGTCGGGCTTATGAATCTATGCGGGCCGAAGACTTCGAGCGCTTTATCAGCTTTTTTGTTGAAGCCGGTCGTGACCTGAATGCTGAAGACGAACACGGAGCAACCATTCTGGATCGGGTTGCTCTTCACCGGCGTAGTGCAGAGTATGCCCGCGTCCTGGAAAACGCCGGCGCACAAAAAAAGGCAGCGGCCGGGAATTGATTCCCGGCAAGGCTGCCTTGCCGCTGCTTTTTATTCTGAGGGATTCAGGTATTCGTCTTTCAGTTTGACGTAGTTGGCGGCAGTGTATTTGAAGAACGTTTTTTCCTTGTCGCTCAGGGCCCGGGCCTGCTTGCACGGGGAGCCCACGTACAGGTAGCCGGATTCCAGGCGTTTGCCTGGCGGTACCAGGGTGCCGGCGCCGATAATGACTTCGTCTTCCACCACGGCGCCGTCCATTACGGTACAGCCCATGCCGACCAGAACCCGGCTGCCAATGGTGCAGCCATGCAGCAGGGCTTTGTGGCCAACGGTCACGTCGTCGCCCAGGATCAGCGGCCAGCCGCCGGGGTTGTAGTCGCTGGCGTGGGTGATGTGCAGCACCGAGCCGTCCTGGATGCTGCAACGGTCGCCGATGCGGATCTTGTGCATGTCGCCTCGGATTACGGTCATGGGCCAGACCGAGCAATCCTCCCCCATTTGTACATCTCCGATGACCACGGCGCTGTCGTCTACCCAGGTGCGTTCGCCAAATTGTGGTGTGATACCCTTGTGAGTTCGTACATTCGCCATTACATATACCTCAATGCTGTCCAAGTGCGGTGCAAGGTGCCGGTGGGGGATGGCTTTCAGAAACACGCTCCTTCGGCACATCCCTGTGACGCTTGAGTTCCGCCATCCCTGGCTCCACACAGTTTCTGAAAGCCATCCCCCACCGGCACCCCGTAAGTTGGTGCAAGCTATCTCATAAACGAACAGCTGAGAAGGGGACCTATGAATAACCCGCTACTGACTGACGATCTGTTGCCGAAGTTCGGTCATATCCGTACCGAGCACATGGAAACGGCCATAGACCAGATTCTCAGCGAGAACCGGATGAAGATCCAGACGCTGGCCCAGCAGGAGGATCCCAGTTGGGAAACTCTGGCTCAGCCCATGCAGGAGCTGGAAAACAAGCTAAGCAATGCCTGGTCGGTGATCTCCCACCTGAACGGTGTCATGAACAACGATGACCTGCGCAAAGTGTACAAGAACTGCCTGGAAAAACTGACCGAATACAGCACGGAAGTCAGCCAGAACAGTGCCTTGTGTGAGGCCTATAAAAAACTGGCCGCCCGCGATGATTTCCACAATCTGAGCGAATCCCAGCGCAAGTCCATCGAGAACATCCTGCGGGATTTCCGGCTCGGTGGTGTGGATCTGCCTGAGGACAAGAAAAAGCGTTACGCGGAACTGTCCCGGGAGCTGGCGGAACTGTCCAACAAGTTCAGCGATAACGTGCTGGACGCCACTCAGCACTGGTACAAGCACATCACCGATGTGGACGAGCTGTCCGGTCTGCCGGAAACGGCCATTGAAGGCGCCAGGCAGGCGGCCCGGCAGAAGGAGCTGGACGGCTATGTGATTACCCTGGATTTCCCGAGTTTCTATCCGGTGATGACCTACGGTGACAACCGCAGCCTGCGCCGGGAAGTGTACGAGGCGTTTGTTACCCGGGCGTCAGATCAGGGCCCGGATGCCGCGAAGTGGGACAATACCCCGGTGATGGCTGAGATTCTCAAGCGTCGCCATGCCCTCGCCCAGTTGCTCGGATTCGACAACTACGCCGAGCGTTCGCTGGCCACCAAGATGGCCCGCAGTGTCGATGAGGTGATGGAATTCCTGAATCAGTTGGCGGCGAAATCCAAGCCCCAGGCGGAGAAGGAGTTCGCCGAGCTGAAGGCGTTTGTGAAAGACGAATACGGCGTCGAGGATCTTCAGGCCTGGGATGTCGGCTATTACAGCGAGAAGCTGCGCCAGAAGCGTTATGACATTTCTCCGGAAACCCTGCGCCCCTGGTTCCCGGTGGACAAGGTGGTGCCGGGCCTGTTCCGGGTGGCAGAGAAGCTGTTTGATGTTCAGATCGAAGCCCATCCGGAGGTGGAAACCTGGCACGCAGATGCCCAGGCCTACTGCATCAGTCGCCACGGCGAGCCGATTGCCTGGTTCTACCTGGACCTCTATGCCCGCCAGGGCAAACGTGGTGGTGCCTGGATGGCGGACTGCCGGGTGCGCTGGCGCGATCTGCGCGGCCGGTTGCAGTTGCCAGTAGCGTTCCTGACCTGCAACTTCACGCCGCCGGTGGACGGCAAGCCGTCGCTGCTGACCCACGACGAAGTCACCACCCTGTTCCACGAGTTTGGCCATGGCCTGCATCACATGCTGACCCAGGTGGAGGTGATGGATGTGTCGGGCATTAACGGTGTGGCCTGGGATGCGGTGGAGTTGCCCAGCCAGTTCCTGGAGAACTGGTGCTGGAATCCGGAGTCGCTGGCACTGATTGCCAGTCACCATGAAACCGGAGAACCGCTGCCGGAAGATCTGCTGCAGAAACTGTTGGCGGCCAAGAACTTCCAGTCCGGGATGGCCATGGTGCGGCAGCTGGAGTTCTCGCTGTTCGATTTCCGGTTGCATGCGGAATTCAGCGAGCAGGCGCCGACCAATCCGCTCGACATGCACCGGACAGTGCGGGAAGAGATTGCCGTGGTTCAGGCGCCGGAGTTCAATCGTTTTCCGAATGCTTTCTCCCACATTTTCGCCGGGGGCTACGCGGCGGGCTATTACAGCTACAAGTGGGCGGAAGTGCTGGCGGCCGATGCGTTCTCGCTGTTTGAGGAGAATGGTATTTTTGATCCGGAAACCGGCAAGGCCTTCCTGCACAACATTCTGGAGAAAGGCGGTTCGCAGGAGCCCATGGAGCTGTTCAAGGCGTTCCGGGGCCGGGAGCCCGAGGTGGATGCCTTGCTGAAGCAGACCGGCATTACGGACGAAGCGGCCTGATACAATCACGCCCGGTGGTCGTACTGGCCATCGGGTGACTTATCTGGAGTTGAGTTATGACGAGTCCGAAACGCTTTATCGCCGGTGCTGTCTGTCCCCGTTGTGCGGAGATGGACAAGATCATGATGTTTACCGATGACGACGGTGAGCAGGTGCGCGAATGCGTGGCATGCGGTTTTACCGATGCCATGTCCGATCAGGAGCAGCCGGCGGCACCGGAGATCGAGACCCGGGTGAACAAGCGCGACAACAAGGATGATCACACGGTAAAACAGGTGGTGTTCTTCAAGTCCGGTTCAGAAGACTGATCCCCCGGCTTGCCTGGCCGTCTTTGGCCGGTGGCAAACCGAGGGTGTTGCCGGTGCCTCAGAGCACCATGGCGGCCAGCCAGCCGAAGGCCAGCAGTGGCAGGTTGTAGTGCAGGAACGTGGGCACCACGGTGTCCCAGATATGGTTGTGCTGGCCATCCACATTCAGGCCGGCGGTGGGGCCAAGAGTGGAGTCTGATGCCGGAGAGCCGGCATCACCCAGAGCACCCGCCGTACCCACCAGGGCCACGATGGCCAGGGGGCTGAAGCCCAGTTGCAGCGCCAGTGGCACATACAGGGCGGCGATAATGGGGATGGTCGAGAACGATGACCCGATGCCCATGGTGATCAACAGGCCCACCACCAGCATCAGCAATGCTGCCAGCGCCTTGTTCTCGCCTATGGCGGCGACCGAACCTTCCACCAGAGTGGCGATTTCGCCGGTTTCCCGCATCACTTCCGCAAAGCCGTTGGCGGCAATCATGATGAAGCCGATCATGGCCAGCATTTTCATGCCTTCGGTGAACAGGTCGTCGGCTTCTTTCCATTTCACCACGCCAGAGACATTGAACAGCACGAAGCCGGCCAGGGCGCCCAGGATCATGGAGCCCAGCCAGAGTTGCACCACGAACGCCACAGCAATGGCGACCAGCGCCATCACCAGCGTTCTGGGGCTGTATTTCACATCCACACGCTCGGTCTGTTCGATACGCTTGAGGTCATAGCCGCGACCGCCCCGGTAGCTGAAGAAGACCGCAACCAGCAGGCCCAGGAGCATGCCCAGGGCCGGCAGCGCCATGGCAGACATGACGTTCAGGTTGCTGGCATCAACGCCGTTGTCGGCCACATTGGCCAGCAGGATCTCGTTCAGATAGATACCGCCGAAGCCTACCGGCAGGAACATGTAAGGCGTGATCAGGCCGAAGGTCAGCACGCAGGCCACCAGCCGGCGGTCCATGTTCAACTTCGCCATCACGTACAGCAGTGGCGGCACGACCAGCGGAATGAAGGCGATGTGAATCGGCAGGATGTTCTGGGACGATACGGCAATGGCCAGCAGCAGACCGATGATCATGAACCGGATGCCGGTGGCAGCGCCCCCTTCATCCTGCCGGCCCACCATGGCCAGGGCCTTGTCGGCCAGGGCGTGGGCCAGCCCCGATTTTCCGATTGCGACGGCAAACGCGCCCAGGGTGGCATAGGACAAGGCCACGGTGGCACCACCGCCCAGGCCGGTATTGAAGGCATTGATGGTCTCTTCAAGGGACATGCCCGCCACCAGGCCACCGGAAATGGCGCCGATGATCAGGGCAACAACAACGTGAATGCGGCACAGGCTCAGTACGAGCATGATCAGTACCGCGGCAACTACGGCATTCATGGCAAACTCCGGATAGGAATCGAGGGTATACCGGCACCTTTTGGGCGCCGGCAGCACGAAAAGTGCGCTAATGTGCAGGAAATGGCCGCCGCAGTCAAAACGGTTGTGTAACCGTTACTCGTCCTCAACCCGCATGAAACGGGGAACCTGTTCGCCGGCGACGTCGACGGTTTCCTGGAACATGGGGAGGGGGCGAACCCACAAACTATAGTCGCCATACAGGCAACGATAGACCACCAGCGGCTCTTCGGTTTCGCTGTGGCGGGCCACGCCGATCACTTCGTAGTCCTTCCCCTTGTAATGCCGGTAGCGGCCGGGCTGAACCGTGTGTCTGCGTTCGGGCATGTCTTCCTCTCTGGTGGTAGCGGGGCCTTACCCCTTAATTTTGCCGGACTTGAGCGGGATATCCGTCTACACTGTTTGTGAAGCACTAGGGTTATGGTGTTCCCCATCAGAACACAACAGTGTAGTTCAAGCACCTCGGGCCGGAAATTACAGACAAGAATGAACGGGCGCATTTCCCGCATAACAGGCATATTCGTTACCTTGCTGCTGTGCTTGGCCTTCACTGCTGCCCACGCCGAGCCCGTGTCCTTTCAATGGTTGTCAGTACCTCAGGGGGCCAGGGATGTCGAGGCAGTCCGTGCCATCGGGCCTGACCAGTGGCAGACGGTTC
Source organism: Marinobacter sp. bablab_jr008 (assembly GCF_016464145.1). Classification (NCBI taxonomy): domain Bacteria; kingdom Pseudomonadati; phylum Pseudomonadota; class Gammaproteobacteria; order Pseudomonadales; family Marinobacteraceae; genus Marinobacter; species Marinobacter sp. bablab_jr008. The sequence continues at coordinate 124,939 of NZ_JACDWW010000051.1, read as the reverse complement.
CGGCTGGCCAGACCCTGAACCAGGGGTTCAGTGACGATGAATTCTGGTTGCAGGTACCGGTGCCGGCGGAACCCGCTAACCGGGTTCTGGAAGTGGGTTATCCCCTGCTCGATGAAGTGTCGGTGTATTGGGAACTGGATGGCCGGATTATCGAATCCCATCACACCGGGGATACCCGGCCGTTCGACAGCCGGCCAATTGTGCACCGCAATTTCGTCTTTCTGGTGCCGTCCAATACCGAGCCGGTCACCGCCTGGATTCGTGTGCAGACCCAGGGCTCGGTTCAGGTTCCCGTCGCGGTCACACCGTCCGCCGAATTTCTTGCCAACGAGCAGATTTCCTATGGCTGGCAGACCATGTTCCTGGGAATCGTGGTCGCCCTGGCCCTGTATAACCTGTTTCTGTTCCTGATTGTCCGCCACCAGACCTACCTCTGGTATGTGCTGACGGTTGTCTGTTCCGGTGCCGTGCAGCTCAACTTCAATGGCCTGCTGTTCCAGTGGTTCTGGCCAGACGTGCCGTGGATCAACCGTTACTTCACTGTGCCCGTGGTCAGTGCCGCGCTGATTGCGGCCATCGTTTTCACCATGAAATTCCTGTTGGTCAAGAGTTACTCTCGCTGGGGTTATCGGGTCCTCCAGACACTACTGGCGGTCAATCTGTTGGGCCTGATCTACGGTTTCGTTGGCTCTTACCAGGTAGGTATTATCTGGATAAGCAGCCTGGCCGCGTTCGCGACCCCGGTGGCCTGGCTGATTGGTATCAATGTCTGGCGCAGGGGCCAGATCCTGGGCGGCTTTTATGTACTTGCCTGGACGCCCTTGCTGCTGGGGCATCTGGTGCTCGCGGTCAGCAAGCTGGGATGGATTCCGCGCAGTCCGTTTACCGAGTTGGCGCCCCAGGCCGGGGTGGCGGTTGAGGTGATTCTGCTGTCGTTTGCCCTGGCCTACCGGATCAACATGGAGCGCCGGCGCCGGCAACAGGCCCAGGAGCATGCCCTGGACATACAGCGCCAGGCCAACCTGACCCTGGAATCCCGGGTTCGGGAACGCACCGAGGAGCTGGAGCAGGCAAACGAGCAGTTGCGGGCCATCAGTCTGACCGATGGCCTGACTCACGTCGCCAACCGGCGCCGGTTTGATGAGAAACTGGAAACCGAGTGGAATCGGGCGTTGCGTCACGAGCATGAACTGAGCCTGATTCTGCTGGATATTGACCACTTCAAGCAGGTGAACGACCGCTTCGGTCATCTGGTGGGGGACGATTGCCTGGTGGCGCTGGCCTCGATTCTGTCCGATGAAGTCCAGCGCTCTGGGGACCTGGTGGCGCGTTACGGCGGTGAGGAGTTCGCCATTCTGCTGCCCGCTACCGATGTGGCCGGCGCGCAGCAAGTGGCGGAACGGATGCGGCTGTCGGTCGCCCGAACGCCGGTCAACAGTGGCGAGCATATGTCGCCGGTCAGCCTGACCATCAGTCTCGGTGTGGCGACACTCACCCCCAACCGGCAATCCGATTGTCAGGAACTGATTCGCCGCGCCGATGAGGCGCTCTACGCCGCCAAGGCTGATGGGCGTAACCGGGTGGTGGTCTGGCACCCGAAAGCGGTTGCGCCCACCACCGGCTGACCTCAGTTCTTGAGCTTGTACCGGCCCGGCCCCAGGAAAATCAGCGCCAGTGCGGTGAACAGGAAGAAGCCCTGAAGTTCCAGCGCCCAGCCGCCATTGCTGCTCAGAGTCAACAGCTGATGGCCATGCACCAGGGCGATGGCAACGATCATGTTGAAGACAATGATCAGGGCGCCAATGCGGGTCTGGTATCCGAGAATCACCATCAGCGGTGCAATGACTTCCCCGATATAGACGCCGTAGGCCAGGATCGTGGGCAGGCCATGGCTGGCCAGCTGGCCTTCGATAAAGCCAATGCCATTGAGCAGTTTGGCGATGCCGTGGAACAGCAGTAACCCGCCCAGTGTCAGCCGTACAATCAGTTTTCCAAGATCGGCATTATCCAGCACGTTTGGCCTCCTCAGTGTTGTTCGGGAGGGCAAGAATACTGGTTTTCCGGAGGCAATTCAGTGACGTGTTGTTATTAAACTCAGCACGACGGCCCGAGGGCGAAGCGGATGTGGTTCCGCTCCAGCAGGTTTTCCCAGTACTGTCGCATCCAGTCCCAGGCCTGGTTGTTGACCTGGTCAACAAAGGGATCGAGGTCCAGGTTGTAGTAATCCGGGGTGCCGGCAATCTGCAGCACGGTGACGGTGATGGCATCGTCCAGCTCATTGGCGAAGGGTTCGCCGATCAGTTCGTGCACCAACAGGTTGGCCCGGGTGGCTTCCAGGTCGATCAATTCACTGGCGCGGATCGAGCGGTTGTTGTCGTGCATTTCCTCCATTAACCGGTGGCACAGGTAGGCGCGAATAAGCAGCCCGTCCAGGCCATCGTAGCGTACCAGCAGCACCGAGGGCTGGGTGAAATAGCGGATGGCGGCATCAATAAAGGGCTGGAACAGCTCGGTTTTGCCGGCTTCCCGGGCGCAGGCATCCACGCATTCGATCAGCCTGGGCGCCATCTCGATGTACTCCACCGCGAACTGGAACAGGGAGGTTGCCGGTTGATAGCCATCCACCACCACCGAACCCGGCAGCCGGGCGGCTTTCTCTTTCATCTGGCGTAAAAAGGCGCCGGAGCGTGCTTCCTGGCGCCTTGCCTGATCGATGATTTCAAGGACGGCCTGTGGTGTCATTTCAGGAGATGCCGAAGTCTGAACAATTTGAGGTCGCAAGGCGCCTCCCGTTCTATCAAGGAGTAACCGGAGGCAGGAAAGCAGGGGCTGGCTACCGCAACATGCCTGCCGTTTCTGACTAGTGTAGCCAAGATTTGTCGCCTTGCTGCCCGCACTGGCAAATTTAACGGTTACGGTGTGAGTGGGAAACGTCAGTGAGTATCAAACCAGCGGCCCTCGCGGGTGTAGCGCCAGCACAGCCAGCCCATGCTCCCTGCCCGCGCCAGCATCAGTGTGATGAGCGCAAACCAGAGCCCGTGGTTGCCCCACCCGGTGGTCAGCCACCAGACAGGCAGGAAGACAGCCAGTGCTGAAAACAGCATGGTGTTCTGCATTTCCCGGGTGCGGGTGGCGCCGATAAACACACCATCGAGCAGAAAACCCCAGACCGAGGCAAATGGCAGTAGCCAGAGCCAGGGCAGGTATTGCCAGGCGGTAGTTCGCACCTCCTCCAGACCGGTCAGCAGGCTGATCAGCCAGCGGCCGCCGAGCACGAACGCAACGGTCAGCAACAACGCGCCCCAGATTGACCAGCGCAGGGCGCTCAGGAAGACCATGCGGAACCGGCGCCTGCTGTTCTGGCCAATGGCCTCACCCACCAAAGCTTCGGCAGCATTGGCGAAACCGTCCAGGGCATTGGAAATCACCAGCAAAAAGGTGATCAGCACGGCGTTGGCGGCCAGGATGACATCGCCCTGCCGGGCACCCTGAGCGGTGAAAAACGCCAGTACCAGCAGCAGGGCAATGGTGCGAACCATGATGTAACGGTTCACCCGCAGAATGGTCAGGTAGTCTGCCAGCTGCCCGAACAGCGCGCGGGTCAGTCGCTGGCCTTCGGGCATCCTCCGGAGCACGATGGCAAACCCGATCAGGGCAGCACCGTATTCCGCCATCACGGTGGCCATGGCCACGCCCCGGCTGTTCCAGCCCAGTACCGTAACGAAGAACACGTCCAGCACAATGTTGATGCCGTTGGCGATGATCAGCATCACCATGGGGCCGCGGGGGAACTGGGTGCCGATCAGCCAGCCCACCAGGGTGTACTGGCACAGCACCGCGGGCGCACTCCAGATACGGATGGCTGCGTATTCTGCGGCCAGAGCCGCCACCTCAGGGCTGGGATTCATCAGCTCCAGACCGATCCGGATCAACGGTTGGTGGAACAGGATCAGTAACAGCCCGATACCGATGGCCAGCAGGATTGAGCGCAATAGTAGCGCGACCTGGGCAAAGGCATCCCGTTTGCCCCAGGCCTGGGCCGCCAGACCGGTGGTGCCCATGCGCATGAAACCGAAGGTCCAGTACAGAATGCTGAACAGGTTGGCGCCCACGGCGACCGCGCCCAGGTATTCCGGACTGTGCAGATGGCCGAGCACGGCGGTGTCCACCAGGCCCAGCAGGGGCACGGTGAGATTGGTCAGCATCAGTGGCCAGGCCAGTGCCCACAGGCGTCGGTCAATGATGCCGGGCGCACGCTGTTTATTCTTTATGCTTCTCAAAACTCTGCACTTATCTTATTTGGATTTAAGGATTTTTTAGTCTTTTTTTGATCTGTGTCTATACTCAATTTTGATGTATCCATAAGCAGGCTTTCACTCGGGGATTTCCGACGGTTGCGAGTGCCATCGGTAAATTTCGGAGGGATGACGCAAAATCCGACAAGAATAACACTCTGTGGAGACACAGTATGCGCGTGCATGCCAAGCGGGCAGTAGCCCTAGCCGCTGGTCTGTTGTCACCGGCTGTCGTCGTGGCCGACTGGACCATGAACATGACGCCCGGTGTAACCGGCACCAGTAACCAGATTTTCAGCCTTCACATGACCATTCTCTGGATCTGCGTCGCCATCGGTGTGGTGGTGTTCGGGGTCATGTTCTGGTCCATTTTCGCCCATCGCAAATCCCAGGGCGCGAAACCGGCCAATTTCCACGAGAACACGGTGGTCGAAATTCTCTGGACCATCATTCCGTTCGCCATTCTCGTGGCCATGGCCATTCCCGCCACGGCAACGCTGGTGGAGATGTACGACACCACCGAATCCGAAGTGGATATCAAGGTTACCGGCTATCAGTGGCGCTGGCAGTATGAGTATATCAATGAAGATTTTGGTTACTTCTCCAGCCTGTCTACACCCCGGGACCAGATCGAGAACCGCCAGGCCAAGGGTGAAAACTACCTCCTGGAAGTGGACAACCCGCTGGTGATTCCAGTCGGCAAGAAAGTGCGTTTTCTGTTGACCGCCAATGATGTAATCCACTCCTGGTGGGTGCCGGAGTTTGGCGTGAAGAAAGATGCCATCCCCGGTTTTATCAATGAAACCTGGACCCGGGTGGATGAGCCGGGCATTTACCGTGGCCAGTGCACCGAGCTGTGTGGCAAGGACCACGGCTTCATGCCGGTGGTGGTCGAGGCGGTGCCGGAAGAGGAATACAACGCCTGGGTGGCGGAGCAGCGCGAGGCAGCCGAGAAAGAACGCCAGCTGACCCAGAAAGACTGGACTCTGGAAGAATTGATGGCGCGTGGTGAGAAGGCTTATGCCACAGCCTGTGCGGCCTGCCACCAGGCGGATGGCAGCGGGGCCCCCCCGGCGTTCCCCGCGCTCAAGGGTAGCCCGATTGCGACCGGAGATATGACGGCTCACATCGACATTGTGGTGAACGGCAAGTCCGGGACGGCGATGCAGGCGTTCGGCAACCAGCTGAGCGAAGTGGACCTGGCCGCGGTGATTACCTATGAGCGTAATGCCTGGGGTAACAACACCGGCGATATGGTCACGCCCAAGGAAATTTTTGATTACAAGAACCAGCAGTAATCAACGCCAGATAACAACAATCACCAGCCACATCAGAAGGCGGTAACGGGGGTTTTCATGAGTGCGGTTGCAGATACCCACAGCCAGGAACATCACCACGGCCCGGCCAAAGGCATCAGCCGCTGGCTGCTGACCACAAACCATAAGGACATCGGGTCCATGTACCTGATGTTCAGTTTTGCCATGTTCCTGCTCGGCGGCAGCATGGCCATGGTCATCCGGGCCGAACTGTTCCAGCCCGGTCTGCAGATTGTGCAGCCGGAGTTCTTCAACCAGATGACCACCATGCACGGTCTGATCATGGTGTTCGGGGCGGTCATGCCGGCCTTTGTCGGGTTAGCCAACTGGATGCTGCCCTTGATGATCGGCGCGCCGGACATGGCACTGCCGCGCATGAATAACTGGAGTTTCTGGCTGCTGCCCTGCGCCTTCCTGATTCTGGTCTCCACCCTGTTCATGCAGGGCGGCGCCCCCAACTTCGGCTGGACCTTCTACGCGCCGCTTTCCACCACCTATGGGCCGCCCAGTACCACGTTCTTTATCTTTGCGGTGCATATCATGGGGGTGTCTTCGATCATGGGCGCCATCAACGTCATTGCCACCATCCTCAACATGCGGGCGCCGGGCATGACCCTGATGAAAATGCCCCTGTTTGTCTGGACCTGGCTGATCACCGCGTTCCTGTTGATTGCGGTCATGCCGGTGCTGGCCGGCGTGGTGACCATGATGCTGATGGACATCAACTTCGGTACCAGTTTCTTTGATGCCTCCGGTGGTGGCGATCCGGTGCTGTTCCAGCATGTGTTCTGGTTCTTCGGGCATCCGGAGGTGTACATCATGATCCTGCCGGCGTTCGGGGCCATTTCCCACATTGTTGCGGCCTTCTCCCGCAAACCGCTGTTTGGCTATGCCTCCATGGTGTATGCGGTGGGTGCCATTGCCCTGTTGTCGTTCGTGGTCTGGGCGCACCATATGTTTACCGTGGGTATTCCACTGGCCGGGCAGTTGTTCTTCATGTACGCCACCATGCTGATTGCCGTGCCCACCGGGGTGAAGGTGTTCAACTGGGTCACCACCATGTTCCGGGGCTCCCTGAGTTTCGAGGCGCCCATGCTGTTCGCCGTGGCCTTTATCATTCTGTTCACTATCGGTGGTTTCTCCGGTCTGATGCTGGCCATCGCGCCTGCGGACTTCCAGTACCACGATACCTACTTTGTGGTCGCGCATTTCCATTATGTGCTGGTGCCCGGTGCCATCTTCGGCATCTTCGCTTCCGCCTACTTCTGGCTGCCCAAGTGGACCGGCCACATGTACGACGAAACCCTGGCCAAGACCCACTTCTGGCTGTCGTTCATCGGCATGAACCTGGCTTTCTTCCCCATGCACTTCCTGGGGCTGGCGGGCATGCCCCGGCGGATTCCGGACTACGCGCTGCAGTTTGCTGACTTCAACATGGTATCGAGCATCGGGGCCTTTATGTTCGGCGTCAGTCAGTTGCTGTTCCTGTTCATCGTGGTGAAGTGTGTGCGAGGGGGCGAGAAGGCCGCCGCCAAACCCTGGGATGGTGCCGAAGGGCTGGAATGGACGGTGCCCTCACCAGCGCCGTATCACACTTTCTCGACACCGCCGGAAGTGAAATAACCGGGAGGTCGCCATGGCAGAGCCACAACCGCAACACGGCAAACGCAGCAACGGTCGGGTGATTGCCTGGTGCATGGCCGGCGTGGTCGGTATGTTCGCCTTCGGCTTCGCCCTGGTGCCCCTGTACGACGTGTTCTGCGAAATCACCGGTATCAATGGCAAGACCGGCGGCCGGTACGAAGCGCAGGTCACCAACCAGGTGGATGCCAACCGCACCGTGACGGTCCAGTTCCTGGCCAGTAATGGTCCGGGTATGTCCTGGGAATTCCGGCCGGTGACCCGCAGCATCAAGGTGCATCCCGGTGAGCCGGTGACCGTCAATTTCTACGCCGAAAATGGCAGCGACCAGGCCATGGTCGGGCAGGCAGTTCCGAGCCTGTCCCCGGCTGAGGGCACCCTGTACTTCCACAAGACCGAGTGTTTCTGTTTCAACCAGCAGCCCCTGGAAGCCGGCGAAAGCACAGAAATGCCTCTGGTGTTTATCGTGGATCCGGAACTGCCGGAACACATCACCAAGCTGACACTGTCCTACACCCTTTACGACCAGAGCCAGAAGGCCGAAGTATCGGGTGCCGCCGGGGCAGCAAAAACAACCAACAATAACGGCTAAGCCATCGGAGACAGCTATGGCGGATCACCAGACCTACTACGTTCCCGAACAGAGCAAGTGGCCCATTGTCGCCACCGTTGGCCTAGGGGTCACCCTGTATGGCGCGGCAGCCATCATGGTGAACGGCAACCAGGGTGAAAGCACCACCGGTTCCTGGATCATGTTCTGGATTGGTGCCCTGATCATGGCGTACATGCTGTTCGGCTGGTTCGGCAGCGTTATCCGCGAGAGCCGGGCCGGACTATACAGCGACCAGATGGACCGATCTTTCCGCTGGGGGATGAGCTGGTTCATTTTCTCGGAAGTCATGTTTTTTGCGGCTTTCTTCGGTGCGCTCTTCTACGTTCGGATGTTCGTGGTGCCCTGGCTGGGGGGCGAGGGTGATAAAGGCAGTAGCAACATGCTGTGGGAAGGCTTTCAGGCCAGTTGGCCTCTGGTCAACAACCCTAACCCGGAGGCCTACCCGGGCCCGAAGGAAGTGATCGGGCCCTGGGGCCTGCCGCTGATCAATACCATCCTGCTGGTAACCTCGTCGTTCACCGTGACTATTGCCCACCATGCCCTGAAAGCGGGTCACCGGGCCAAGGTGAAGCTGTGGCTGGGAGCCACCATTGCGCTGGCGGTGGTGTTCATGTTCGTACAGGGGTACGAGTACATGCACGCCTATCAGGACCTGGACCTGACCCTGCAGTCCGGCATCTATGGCAGCACGTTCTTTATGTTAACGGGTTTCCACGGGGCCCACGTGATGCTGGGTACGTTGATGCTCGCCATCATGCTGATCCGGATCATCAAGGGCCATTTCACCGCCGACAATCACTTTGGCTTCGAGGCGGCGGCCTGGTACTGGCACTTTGTGGATGTGGTCTGGCTGGGCCTGTTTGTGTTCGTGTATGTGCTCTGAGGCGGCGGGATTCAGGGTGTCGGATTCAGGGTGAGATCGCCGGTCCAGAGCGCAATCAGCACCACAGCCAGCAGTAACAGGCTGAGCGAGACCCGCACCGCCAGTGAATTCACCACACGGTTGGTTTTACCGCCGTCCCGAATCAGGAAAAACAGCCCGCTGAACAGGCTGATAATGACGGCGAACAGCAGTACGACAATGGCAAGTTTTAACATGAGGAATCCGGTTGTTTCAGGTCTGCAGCCTGGTGATCATTCTGGCGCCGGGAACAATGCCCCGAACCGTTACTTCACTATAGCAGAGCGACGCTAAGTGGGTTTCAGCTCCCGCCGCTGGCAGTTTGATTGGCGTTTGCTGGTCTTCACCGGTGCCTTTCTGCCCCTGTTGATCAGTCTGGGCGTCTGGCAGCTGAACCGCGCCGCGGAAAAAACCAGTCTGCTGGAGGCCTGGAATTCAGACAGCGCCGGGCAGGACTGGCAGGGCGTGGCGGCCGCAGACGGGTGGCAGGAGGGTCAGCCGGTCACACTGACCGGTTGGTACGGGGAGCAGACCTGGTTACTGGACAACCGGACCCGGAATGGTCGCGCCGGTTACGAAGTGCTGACCCTGTTTGAGCCGGTTTCCGGGCCCTCGGTGGTGATCAACCGCGGCTGGGTGCCGGCCCCGGGCAGTCGTGAACAGCTGCCGGAAGTGCAGACGCCTGAGCCCCTGTTTACCTTGCAGGGCCGGCTGGCGGCTTATCCGGAACCGCCGGTTCTGGGAGAGGCGGAGCCCGATACACCCGGCTGGCCAAGACGGGTTCAGGCGTTGCCGGAAAGCCGTGTCCGGGCGTTGGGCAATACGCCGGCCCCGATGATTGTTCACCTGGCCGACAGCCAGCAGCCGGGTGCATACCAGGCAGACCGGGCGCCGGATGTGATGGGCCCGCAGACGCACTACGGATACGCCGCCCAATGGTTTGCACTGGCGGTAGCACTGACTATATTGACTCTGGTGGCGAGTTATAAAAAAGACAGCGAAAGACCCAAGGCAGGAGCCGACAATGACAACGACAACGGCTGACTCTCTCTCTCATTCTGATGGCCCGAGCCCGGCTCAGGTCAGGCGGGGCCGGCGCACCGCCATGTTGCTCTTTGCGGTGGGGTTCGGCCCCATGCTGGTGGCGACGGTCATGTTTTACACCGGCTGGCTTAACCCTACCGGTCAGAGCAATCAGGGGCAGTTGGTGCAACCGCCGGTGCCGGTGGCAGAGCTGAATCTGCAAACCGCTGCGGGGAACCCCCTGCAGGTACGCTTTGGTGTTGATGTCGCCGACCCGAAATGGCTGATGCTGGTGGCTTCGGAGCGTTGCGCGGAAGACTGCGAGCAGCTGCTGTATCTGGCTCGCCAGGTTAACGTTGCGCTTGGCAAGAACGCGCCGCGTGTTGGTCGTGCCGCCTATCTGGGCACGGTACCGGCGGATCTGGAGCGGCGCTGGTCCGATGAGTACCAGTTGATGGAGCGCCTGCAACCGGCCGCTGGCAAGACACCGGCATGGCCCGCCGGGATCAACCCGGAGCAGCAACCGAGAATCCTGCTGGTCGACCCGTTTGGCAATGTGATGATGCACTATGGCAGGGAACATACCGGCAAACAGCTGCTGAAAGATCTCAAGCACCTGCTGAAACTGTCACAGATTGGCTAACGGGAGGCCTGCGGTATGACGGCGATGTCTCCGGAGCAATCCCGGACAACAGCAAAGAAACTGGCGTTCTGGGCCACCCTGGCCTGTTTGCTGGCGGTGGTGGTGATCATGCTCGGTGCCTGGACACGGCTGGTTCACGCCGGCCTGGGATGCCCGGACTGGCCTGGCTGTTATGGCTTTCTGACCGTACCCCAGGATGAAACCCGCATCGCCATCGCCAATGCCCGTTTCCCGGAGACCCCGGTGGATGTCTCCAAGGGCTGGCCGGAAATGATCCATCGCTACGCCGCCGGTACCCTGGGACTACTGGTATTCGGGCTGGCCATTGCCTCGGTGCGCAATCGCAGAGCGGGGCTTCCGGTCAAACTGCCGCTGTTCATTGCCGGCTTTATCGTGTTGCAGGCCGCGTTCGGCATGTGGACGGTTGCCCTCAAGCTCTGGCCCCAGGTGGTGGCCCTGCATCTGCTGGGTGGATTTACCACCCTGAGCCTGTTGTTGTTGCTGACCCTGCGGCTCCGGCGGCGGGCACGGGAAAGTGAGGCGCCGCGACCGGCGATGGCGGCATCCCTGGCAAGACTCCGACCCTGGCTGTACGGCGGTTTGCTGCTGGTCATTGCCCAGATTGCCCTGGGGGCCTGGACGGCAGCCAACTACGCCGCCGTTGCCTGTACCGATCTGCCTACCTGTCAGGGTCAGTGGTGGCCCGAGGGCATGGATTTTCAGCATGGATTTGATATCACCCAACATGTTGGTCCCAACTATCTGGGCGGCCAGTTGACCAGCGATGGCCGGGTTGCTATTCACGTCAGCCATCGCCTGGGCGCGGTTCTTGTGTTGGGTTATCTGGCCATATTGCTGGGGCTGCTGTGGCGCCAGCGAGCCCAGAGCGGTCTCGACAGGGCCATCGCTCTGGTGGGCGGTGCCCTGGTGCTCCAGTTCTGTCTGGGGCTGACCAACGTCTGGCTGCACATTCCCCTGATCGTCGCCGTTGCCCATAACGCAATGGGCGCCGGCCTGTTACTGTCGATGGTGCACCTGATCTGGCGGCATCATCAGCTGGCCCTGCCAGCACTATCCCCCGCACCTCATACAACAACCATAAACCGGGAGGTTACGGCATGAGCGAGCAAGTGAAGGCGCTGCCGATCCAGAATTCAACGCATGCGAGCCCTATTTCCTGGCGCGATTACCTGGAACTGACCAAGCCCCGGGTAGTGGCATTGATGATTCTTACCTCGGTGATCGGCATGCTGCTGGCAGCACCAGGCGTTCCCGGATGGAGCGTGCTGCTGTTCGGCAACCTCGGTATCGCCCTGCTGGCCGGCGCGGCTGCGGTGGTGAACCACGTGGTGGATCAGAAGATCGATACCGTGATGGCCCGCACTCGCAAACGGCCGGTGGCGACTGGCCGGATTGCGACGCTGGACGCCCTGCTGTTTGCTACCGTGCTGGCGGCCCTGGGTATGGTCGTGCTGGTGTGGCAGGTGAACGAGCTGACCGCTTGGCTGACGCTGGCCTCCCTCGTGGGTTACGCCGGTGTTTACACCCTGTTCCTGAAACGGGCGACGCCACAGAACATTGTCATCGGCGGGCTGGCCGGTGCCATGCCGCCACTGCTGGGCTGGACCGCGGTCACTGGCCAGGTGGAAGGCCACGCGCTGTTGCTGGTTCTGATCATCTTCGCCTGGACGCCACCGCATTTCTGGGCTCTGGCCATCCACCGCAAGGAGGAATACGCCAAGGCTGGTATTCCCATGCTGCCGGTGACCCACGGCAATCGTTACACCGAACTGCATATTCTGCTCTATACCCTGATGCTGCTGGCCGTCAGTCTGCTACCGTTTGTCACAGGCATGTCCGGCGGTATTTACCTGGTGGGCGCCCTGGCGCTAGGCTTGAGGTTCCTGCAATATGCTGTTCGCCTGCTGCGCGGCGACGACCGGCGGGTAGCGCTGAACACCTTCAAATATTCCATCACCTATCTGATGGCGTTGTTTGTGGTGTTGCTGGTGGATCATTTTGTCTTTGTCCCGGCCTGACTGGCCGGGGTTAAGCCTGGTTGGGAGACCCTATGGGGCGGTCGATTCGGATCACGTTGTTTGTTCTGTTGTTGCTGGTGGTGCTGGTGTTCGGCCTGACAGTGGGACGGCAGGTCTTTCTGGTGGGGGGCGAACCGGCACCGGCGCCGGATCTCAGCCAGTACAACGCCTATGTCTACGACCAGCCACGGCCCCTGGTGGAGTTCTCTCTGACCAACGAGGAAGGTGAGACGGTCACCCGGGAAGATCTCCGGGGCCGGTGGACCTTCGTGTTCGTGGGCTACACCAATTGCCCGGACATCTGCCCCGCTGCCATGGCCAATCTGCGCCGTACCGACCAGTTGCTGTCTCCGGAATTACCCCAACCGGACTATCTGCTGGTCTCGGCAGACCCGGAGCACGATACCCCGGCGAAACTGAAGGCCTATACCGATTTCTTTGGTGAGCATTTCCACGGCCTGACCGGCGATCTCGACACCCTGAGACAGGTCGCCAAGAGCGTGAGCGCAGTATTTGTGCACCGACAGGTGAATGGGGAGTTGCTGGTGGACCACAGCGGGCATTTTGCCTTGCTCAATCCGGACGGCGACGTTCAGGCGCTGATCCAGCCACCCCACAAGCCGGACCAGCTGGCCGAAGCCTTTGAGCGCATCTACCAGTGGGCCAACGCCAATCGCCAGCCAGGCTGAGGCGAAGGTCTCACTGACAAGCATTGGTTAGTCACCTACACTACCCGGTTTCCGTTGATAACCTGACGACCGGGCCTCTGCCATGACTTCTGCAAACACCCCCACCCCCAGGCAACTGTTTACGGTTCTGCTCGCCGGTAGCCTGGTTTTGCTGGTTGTCCACGGCCTTGGCCGATTCATCTACACCCCGTTGTTGCCCTACCTGGTGGCCGATAACCAGTTCAACGCGCCGGATGGAGCTGTGGTGGCCACCTGGAACTACCTCGGCTATCTGATGGGGGCAATGCTGGCCATCCGTTGGCACAGAATCGACCAGATCCGGCTGATGTTGCCTCTTTTCCTGGCGGTTCATGTGGTCACCACGCTGATCGTGACCCAGACCGACCAGCTGACGGTGATTTCTGTCACCCGCTGGCTGAATGGTGTGGCTAACGGCGTGGTATTCGTCCAGGCGCCAGCCCTGATTCTGGAATGGCTGGTACTGCGCAACCGGGCCTCTCTCAGCGGTCTGGTCTATATCGGTGTTGGTGTAGGGCTGCTGGTGTCCAGCGGCCTGGTTACCGGAACCGCCAGCCTGCTGGAGGGCGCGGAGCGCTGGTGGCCGGCTGCCCTGTTGTCGATTCCCCTGGCCTGGTGGGGTGCCATGCAGTTACGGCAACTGGAGGTACCGGTGCGCCAGCATGATGACGCCGGTAAGGCGGTGGTCAATACCCCGTTGCTGGATCGCGCCAGCATCCCGCTGTTTCTGTCCTATGCCGGGGCGGGCCTGGGTTACATCCTGCCCATGACCTTCCTGCCCCTGTTGGCAAAACTGGAACTGCCTGAGGGCCACGCCTTGCTGGACGGCACCTGGGTGATCGTCGCCCTGTTCACCATCCCGGCGCCCTGGCTGTGGAACAAACTGGGGGCCCTGATGGGAGACTTGCCCGCCCTTCGCCTGAATTTTCTGATTCAACTGGCCGGTGTGCTGGCCACCGTGGTCTGGCCTGGCGCCTTGGGCTTGGTGTTATGTGCCGCCCTGGTCGGCAGCACCTTCCTGGGTACGGTATTGCTGACCCAGCGCATCGGGCGCGCGCTGCATCCGCATCAGGGCCCGCGCCTGTCGGCAGCAATGGTGGCACTGTATGGCTTTACCCAGATGGTCGGCCCCTGGCTGACCAAACAGTGGCTGGATGCCGGCGGCACCCTGGTGTCGGCCTTCGGCATCGGGGTGGCAGCGCTGGCGTTTGGCCTGGTATTCGCGTTCTTCGTGCCCCGGCCTGAAGCCTGGCATGCCCGCTCCTGAGGCATGGTAAACTGCGGCCACATTCCGGCAAGCACCCAGTACCATGCTCCCGATTGATGGCATCCTCCCAGAACTGACCCGCACACTGGCAAAGACCACCACCGCTTTGCTCCAGGCGCCGCCCGGCGCGGGTAAAACCACCCGGGTACCGTTGGCGCTGCTGGATGCGCCCTGGCGCGATGGCCGCAAAATCCTGATGCTCGAACCCCGCCGACTGGCGGCCCGGTCGGCAGCGCGGTATATGGCCCGGCAACTGGGAGAGGCGCCCGGGCAGACGGTGGGCTATCGCACCCGACTGGATACCAGGGTCTCCGGCACCACCCGGATCGAAGTAGTGACCGAGGGTATACTCACCCGCCTGATCCAGACCGACCCCATGCTGGAAGACTATGCCGCTGTTCTGTTTGACGAATTCCATGAACGTTCCCTGCAGGCCGATCTGGGGCTGGCACTGGTGCGTGAGAGCCAGCAGGCCCTGCGAGAAGACCTGCGCCTTCTGGTGATGTCCGCGACACTGGATACCGCGCCCATTGCCAAGATGCTGGGGGACGTGCCGGTGATTTCCAGTGAAGGCCGGGCGTTTCCGGTGGATGTCCTTTATCGGCCCCTGTCCCGCAGTGCCCGGATGGTGGATCACGTAACGGCGGTGGTGCTGGAGGTCCTGGGAGACCAGGCTGGCTCGGTGCTGGTGTTCCTGCCCGGGGCCGGTGAAATTCGCCGGGTGGCGCAACAGCTGGCGGGGCAACTACCGGAAAACGTGGTGTTGGCACCCTTGTATGGCAACCTCAAGTCTGAAGAACAGGATCGGGCCATTGCGCCGGCCCCGGACGGTTCTCGCAAGGTGGTGCTGGCGACCGCCATTGCTGAGACCAGCCTCACCATTGAAGGTGTTCGGGTAGTGGTTGATGCCGGCCAGCAGCGCCGGGCCGTGTTTGATCCCAACAGTGGCATGACCCGCCTGATCACCGGCCGGGTGTCCAAAGCCTCTGCCGAGCAGCGTAAAGGCCGGGCCGGACGGGTCGAACCGGGGGTGTGCTACCGGTTATGGAGCGAGTCGGAGCAGTTTGGGCTGGCTGAGTTCACGCCAGCGGAGATTCAGGAGGCGGACCTGGCGCCGCTGGTACTGGAGCTGGCCCAGTGGGGGGCTCGTTCACCGGATCAGGTGGCCTGGATTGATGCGCCGCCACAAGCCCACTGGCAGCAGGCGGTGGATTTATTGCAGTGGCTGGATTTGCTGGATGCTGACGGTGCTATTACCGATCACGGCAAGGCCGCCCGGGATCTGGGGTTGCATCCCCGTTTGGCCCATATGGTTATCCGGGGGCAGGCTCTGGGGTTTGGCCAGCTGGCGGCGGAACTGGCGGCACTGCTGGAAGAGCGTGATTTGCTGGGGCCGGGCTCCGGTGCGGATTTGCACGAACGGATCCGGATGGTTCGGGGAGTACGGCCACCCATGGGTCTGGATACGACCCGGTTGCAGGCGGTGCGGCAGGCGGCGAAACGGTTGTGCCGGGAGCCGGTGTCTCGGAGTGTGCCCGGTGCCACCGAGGTGGGCCGGGTTTTAGCCCAGGCATATCCGGACCGCATTGCCCGCCGCCGTTCCGGCGAGGCGCCGCGCTACCAGCTCAGTAATGGCAAGGGGGCGAGCCTGCGGGAGCATGATCCGATGGCCCGGGAGGACTGGCTGGTGGCCGCGGACCTGGACGGCAAGGCCCGGGAGGCGACGATTTATCTGGCGGCGCCGGTGGACCTTGCAGATCTGGAGCAGGACCTGGCTGCGCACATAGAAGAACGGGAAGAGGCCCTCTGGGACGACAAGCGGGGCACAGTGGTGGCGCGTCACGTGCGTAAGCTTGGCGCCCTGATACTGGCGGAAAAGCCGTTGCAACAGGTGGCCCCGGAACTGATCCAGCAGGGTTTGCTGGATGCCGTGTGCCGCAAAGGACTGGATCGGCTGCCCTGGAACGAGGCCGCCCGCCAGTGGCAGGCCCGGGTGTTGTTACTGGCGACACAGTTTCCCGGTCACTGGCCGGATGTGACTGATTCTGCCCTGCTGGCCGGTGTGGAAAGCTGGTTGGCGCCGTTTATGGCTGGCATGCAGCGGTGGTCGGATCTGGCTCGGCTTGATCTGATATCCGCCCTGAACAGTCTGCTCGATTATCCACAGCAACAACAACTGGATGAACTGGCTCCGAAAGCCCTGGCCATTCCCACCGGCCAGAAGGTGACGCTGGATTACACCGCCGACAATGGCCCGGTGCTGGCCGCCAAGCTGCAGGCCCTCTTTGGCTGGACCGAAACACCGACCGTGGCGGCCGGCCGGGTACCCGTGGTGATCCACCTGCTGTCCCCGGCCCAGCGCCCGCTCGCGGTCACCGCAGACCTCGCCAGCTTCTGGCTGAACGCCTATCCGCAGGTACGAAAAGAACTCCGGGGCCGCTACCCGAAACATCCCTGGCCGGAAGATCCGCTCACGGCCCAGGCTCAGCAGGGAACAAAAAAACGCTCCGCAGGCTAACGCGCCCATGGCTGGCTCCGGTTAGTCAGCGAGTAATAACCGGAGCTTAGCAGCCCGTGGCCGTTACCGGATGATGGACCGGCTCTTTTCCAGATACACCGCGCCTTGCTCTTTCACAGTATCCGGGGCCGCGTGCTCGGAAGCCTTGTGCACCTTCTCCAGCCGCTCGGCAATGTCTTCCAGCTCATGGTCCAGTTTGCCCAGAGCGTTTTCCAGGGTGTAGGTGAGCTGGTGAACTTCGTTCATGGCCTCTGGTGTCAGTTCACCCGCCAACACCTGCTCAAGCCGGTTGTTGTACTCGGAGAAATTGGTCACGGCCTGTTCCAGGGTTTTTGAGGGCTCGCCTTTGTAGTGATCGTACTCATCATCGGCGAGGGCCGGCAGGGTGAACAGAAGGGTGGCGGTGGCCAGTATCAGGTGTTTTGTCATGGTCGGTTCCTCGTTAGTGATAATTAATGCGAATTATTGTCAGTATCATTAACTGTCGCCATGAGATCGGTCAATTTACGCATAAAATAACCCTTGCCAGGGTTCCAAAGCTGGATAAAATGCAGCCAATTTTCACTCTGTGCGGCTGTCACCATGCACCTTGTCTCATTCAACGTGTTCCGTACCCTTGGCTTTCCCGACACCACTGTACTGAAGCCCGAGCATTTCCTGCGCCACAAGCCGCTGCTGCAGGAGGCGGACTGGGTGCTGTTCCCGGAATACTGGCAGATCAACGCCCTGGTGCATGGCTTGAAGTGCCGGGTGTTCCCCAGTATCGCCAGTTATCGCATTGGTCACGACAAAGTGGAAATGACCCGCGCCTTTCAGACCGTGGCACCGGAACACACACCCTGGACCTTGATTGAAGCCAATGGTCCACAGGAACGTGACATGCTGTGGGACACCATGGCCCTGCCTTTCGTGGCCAAACTCCCCAAGGCCAGCATGGGCGAAGGTGTGTGGTTGATCGAGTCCCGGGCCGAATGGCTGAAGTATTGTGATCGCACAGACGTTCTCTACGTGCAGGAATACCTTCCGATTGACCGGGATGTGCGGGTGGTTGTGGTGGGTGATCGGGTGGTGACCGCCTACTGGCGTACCCAGGCGGAGCAGGGGTTCTACAACAACGTCGCCAGAGGCGGCCAGATTGTGGCTGGTGATGTGCCGGCGGTGGCTACCGATCTGGCCCTGCGCCTGGCCCGGGAGCTGGAAGTAGACCATGCCGGCTTTGATATCGCCCTGGTGGAAGGCTATCCCTATGTGCTGGAATTCAACCGCCTGTTCGGCAATCAGGGCCTGGGTCAGGGCAGTGATCTGAAAGACGCCATCTTGGATTATCTGCAGCGCCAGAGTCGGCCCCAGGACCCGGATGGTCCCACCGAGCCAACGCCGCTGTGGCCAGTGGCGGTGTGACACAGAATACTGTGCCATAGGTCCGGTTTCGGTCGCCGGATTTATGGGTATAACTGCGCATTTGCGGTGATTGGAAAAAGGCCCGATGATCGCGCCATTCACGGGTAATACAGCCAGTCTGTGCTACCCTTTTTTTATGCCCGTTTACCCTGTGGAGGGACACACCACCCATGATCCAGACGCCTAACGCCGATATCGCCGACTACTACAGTGCCGAGACTTTCAAGCGGATCAAGGACTTTGCCGACGGCAAGGAAACCCCGTTTGTGGTGATCGACACCCAGACCATTGACCGTCAGTACGAAGAGCTGGTGGAAGGGTTTCCTTACGCCAAGGTCTATTATGCGGTGAAGGCCAACCCGGCCCCGCAGATTCTGACCATGCTGCGGGACAAAGGTGCGAATTTTGATATCGCTTCGGTGTATGAACTGGACAAGGTGATGGCCCTCGGTGTGACCGGCGACCGCATCAGTTACGGCAACACCATCAAGAAGGCGAAAGACATTCGCACCTTTTACGAAAAGGGTGTGCGCCTGTATGCCACGGATTCCGAGGCAGACCTGCGCAACATTGCCAAGGCTGCCCCGGGCTCAAAAGTGTATGTGCGTATTCTGACTGAAGGCACCCTGACCGCCGACTGGCCGTTGTCCCGCAAGTTTGGCTGCCAGACCGATATGGCCATGGATCTGCTGATCCTGGCTCGTGATCTTGGCCTGGTGCCTTACGGTGTGTCGTTTCACGTCGGTTCCCAGCAGCGCGAAATCGGTGCCTGGGACGCCGCCCTGAACAAGGTAAAGGTGATTTTCGAGCGCCTTAAGGAAGAAGACGGCATCGAGCTGAAGATGATCAACATGGGCGGTGGTTTCCCGGCCAACTACATTACCCGGACCAATGAGCTTGGGGTGTATGCGGAGGAGATTGCCCGTTTCCTGCACGAGGACTTTGGTGACGACCTGCCCGAGATCATCATCGAGCCGGGCCGGTCGCTGATTTCCAATGCCGGTGTGTTGGTGAGCGAGGTGGTGCTGATTTCACGAAAATCCCGTACCGCCCTGCACCGCTGGGTGTTTACCGATGTCGGCAAGTTTTCCGGGCTGATCGAGACCCTGGACGAGTCCATCAAGTTTCCGATCTGGACCGAGAAGAGCGGTGAAGGTGAGGATTGTGTGATCGCCGGGCCGACCTGTGACAGTGCCGATATCATGTACGAGCATCACAAGTACCCGCTGCCGCTGAATCTGGCGATCGGAGACCGGATGTACTGGCTGTCGACCGGGGCCTATACCACCACCTACAGTGCCATTGAATTCAACGGCTTTCCTCCGTTGAAGGATTACTATATCTGACCGAAGGTCAGTGAGGTATCTCAGAAAGGATCAGCTTGCGGGCTGATCCTTTTTTCGTTTCAGGTCCAGAGTGAAAGCCAGGGGTAATACCAGCAGGCTGTAGGCCACCATGGCCATCACGGCATGACGGGTGTCGCCAGTCCAGTCGGCGAGCAGGCCGCCGAGCATGGGTACCGAGAAGGCCATGGTATAGCCCACCAGGAAGGTGCCGGCAGACAGCCGTCCGGTTTCGGCGGAGTTCACCAGCAAAGGCGGCAGCGCCACCAACAGGATCAGCAGAATGCCGGCCACGAAGCTCATCAGCGTGGCGCTGGCAATGAACCACCAGCCTTCGAGCACCAGAGTGCCGGCGGTGCCGGCAATGCTGAGAACCGCCATGACGACAATGAAGGTACGGCGGCCGACCCAGGCCCGTGCCATTTTCAGCATCACCAGCGAGGCAAAGACCTGGGCGATGTTGTACCAGAACAGGGCCTCGGACAGCAGGCCGATACGCCCCTGTTGTTCCAGCAGGTTACCCATGTAGGCGTTGAGGCCGAAGAACATGGAGCCGGAAAGCCCCAGCAGCAGGCCCAGGCGCAAGGTGAGCGGGTTTTTCCAGTCGGGCAGCCAGGCGGCTTTGCGTGCGGGCCGGGCCAGGTCCCGTTTGGGCAGAAACAGGGCGGCGGCCACCAGCAGTGCCGGCAGCGACCAGGCCAGCATGGTGGCGCGCCAGCTGTTGTCCAGCAAAGGCATGAGAACCGGCAGGGTAATACCGGCACCGATGAATTCGCCCATCAGCATGCCGTTCATGTAGATGGCAGAGCCCATGGCAATGTGGTGGGGTTCCAGCCAGCGCGGCAGCAGGGCTGGCAGGGCTGGTTGCATCATCGCCACACCCAGGCCCATGACGGCGCTGGCTATCATCAGGGTGAAGGTGTCCGGTACCAGACCACGGCCGGCTGAGCCGATCACCATGATCACCATGGCCAGCGCCAGGGTGTTCCTCGGGCCAATGCGGGAGATGGCCAGCGAACCAGGCATGGCGCCAATGGCCAGCATCAGGATGGGCAGTGTGGTCAGGGCGCCGGTCAGTGCCTGGGTCAGGGCCAGCTCATCGCCAATGAAGGGTGCCAACGGCGGGGCCACCAGCACGGGTATGCGCAGGTAAACACCGGCCAGCCAAAGCAACACCGCCACCGGCAGCAATCTGGCTGGCGGTGGCGGTGTGGTCGCGGCGGTTTGAAATGCCACGGCGGAGCGAATCAGTCTTCGCTGGTATCCGGCAGGTAAGCACCGTCTTCGTCGTGCACTTCCCGGCCGGTTACGGGCGGGTTGAAGGCGCAGATCAGGCGCATGTCTTCAGTACCGCCGTAGAGCGTATGCTGATCGTGCTTGTCGAGTGCATACAGGGTGCCGTCGGTAATCTCGTGTACTTCACCGGTGGCTTTGTCCAGAATCTTGCCATTACCGGCGACGCAATAGACCGCTTCCAGATGGTGCTTGTACCAGAGATTCAACTCGGCGCCGGCAGGGATGATGGTCTCGTGGAAGGAGAAACCCATGCCATCTTTCTTCAGCAGCATGCGACGGCTGGTCCAGCCCGGGCCGTGAACTTCACGCTCGGTACCGATAATGTCTTGCACTCGTACGATTTTCATTCGCATTCCTCATTTTGTGATGGAATAGCCATACAGTATAAACATGCGGCTCAGGCTCGATTCAACCGCCAGTCGTCGTATGCCGCCATGGCCTGCTCGATGGCGGCGGCAAATTGTTCCCTCTGCTGATGGGCCAGAGACCGCTGTTTCCGGCACCGTTCGAAGGCTTTCTGGATTTCCCGCCGGCTGGCTTTGTCGAGCTGTTCCAGCCAGTGATGGTCGGCCGGTTCCAGTTCCAGCAAATCCCGCCCGGCGTGGTTTCGCTGGCTGATATGCCACCAGTGATCCACCGCCCGCCCTAACACAACATAGCCGAACTGGCTGTCCTGTACAGGCCCGAAGCTGGCGGTTTTCAGCCCGTCCTTCATGGGCCCGATGCTCAGTGCCGGCAAAACCAGGCGATCGCCATAGAAGTAACTGCCGGCAGCGCCAATCAGCCCCCCGAGCAGGGCGCCAGTGCCCAGCGACGAGCCAAATGTTACGGCATCAATGCCGGCACCACTCACTGCTCCGGCGCCAAAGCCCGCGGTGGCCAGATAGCGCTTGCTGACCGCCCAGTGTTTGCGGGTGTCCTCGGAAAACAGATCGTGCTGGCTGTGCCATTGCAGTTCCGCTTCCTGGCGCCGGATGCGCTGATGCTGGTACAGGTGCTCGATGTCGATCCTGAGGGTCTGTTCCCGCTGGCGTTGGTGCCGGTACCAGCGATCCCGCAGGGTCTCGGCGAGGCTGGCATCGCTGGTTTCGGCGATCTGGTTGAGCGTCAGTGTGCGTCGTTCCTGGTAGGACATCAGGTCTTCCAGGGCTCGGGCAACCAGGCCTGCCGCCTGGCGCCGACGCTGGCGGCGCTGTTCGGACAGGAACCGGGTGGCCCGTTCCAGCGGCGCCTCCCAGTCGGGCTCCAGCTGGCCGAAAGCCCGTAACAGGCTCAGATGTTGCTCAAACGGGGCGCGAACAGCGTCGAACTTGCGGACAACCTGAAAGAACTGGCCCAGTGCAGCCTGCCAGGTGTCGCTGTAATCATCCTCACCGATACTGTTGATCAGCGCCAGGCTCGGACGCCCGGTCCAGCGCAGAATGGTCATCTCCGCCTCGTGCTCGGCACTGTAGGGCACCGAGCCATCCACCACGTAGATGATCCCGGCGCCTTCCACGATCGGTGCCAGCAACTCACATTCATCGACAAACCGGTCGTCGCCCCGGTGCTGGAGCACAAAAGCCCGCACGGTTTCCGGGTGATCCGAGGCGGAAATGCTGTGGGCTTCCAGCCACTGCAACACCCGCCGTGGGCGCTGGAAACCCGGGGTGTCCACCAGGGTGTAGAGTTTCTGGCCGTCAACGGTCAGTGGATAGTCCTGCCTGGCCCGGGTGGTACCGGGTTCCAGGGCAATGGCGATAGCGTCGTTCTGGGAAAGGGTGGCGACGACACTGGATTTGCCCTTGTTCGGGTGGCCGACCACGGCGAATACCGGAGCATTGGTCATGGCTGCGCGCTCCCGGCCAGATAGGGGTTGGGCTCGTCGACAGGTGGCAAGGCCACCGAGGCAAAGCCCGGAGCCAGGCGTTCTGTAAACCGAAGCCAGGGTTGAACCAGGTGGGCCTGCGGTGGCTGGTTCGGATCGCTTGCCAGCGGAAGCAGGGTTACCCGGCTATTCGAGGGCCAGCGCTCCCGGGCGGTCTCCAGAAAATCGTGCAGCTCGCCGGTGGGCGGCTCCCAACTGCGGGTGACGACAATGACTGTCGGATGTTCCTGGCCGGCCAGGTGGATGCCTACTTGTGCCAGTACGTCTTCATCCTGGGCCAGACTGGCCCGGCCTCCGGCCCGGAAAATTCGGCAATCCGGTGCCTGCAGGCGTTGGGGCAACTCCGGTTCGCCGGCACCGGCCCAGCAGATCATCAGCGGGGTGTCCGGCAGTTGGTCTGGCTGGGCCCGGGTGCGGGTGTCTGGCAGGTCGGCGGCATCGTTGTGGCTGCTACCGGTATCCAGGGTGGCGGTTTCCATCCGGTATAACAGAGCCTTCATGCCGGGATGGCCGGCCAGCAGCCGAGTGGCACGACGGCGTAGCAGGCTTTGGCTGAGAACCAGCAGCAGCACACGCGGTATCACCGTCCAGGTCAGCCATAACATAACCACGAAGGGCCACCACTGGCCCCAGCGTGAAGGCTCAACTCCTTTTGTGACAGGAGCGGCGCGAAAGAATCGGGTTGCCTCCACCAGCTCCAGGGACGGCACCGCGGAGGGCCACAGCCAGGACCAGGGCGCCGCCAGGGCGCTGACCAGATGGTGGTAGCCGGAAGCGGCGGTATCCAGAGTGGTGCTCCAGCCAAAGGCCAGGTCCTGGACCACCACCATGATCAGCAGCGTGGCCAGACCGGCAAGACCAAAGGCAACGCCGCCGGCGTGGGCCGCCCGCGCCATCAGCAGTGGTTGGAGCCGGGCCCGGGTCGGGCTGGCGTGGTCCAGGTGCAGCCGTTTCAGCAACCAGCGCCAGGGTTGCCAGCCGACTATGGCCTGTACCGTGGTGGCCAGTGCCAGCAGCAGCTGGAACAGCACAAAGGCCAGAATCACGGTGATGTTGATGCGCTGGCCGCCGTCATAGAACAGTAGACCCAGCATGGTCACGATGCCCATCAGGCAGCCGGCACCTGCGAAGCCGCTGGTTACCCGGCGCCAGAGTTTCAGTTCCCGACGGCCAGCCGTCACGGTGCCGCCGGGGCCGGACAGTCGATCCATGTGTGCCAGCCAGCGCGAAGGGCTGGGCGTAATTCCCTGCTGCTCGCAGTCCAGAGCAAAGCGCCGGTCCCGGCGGTGGAGGAAGGCTGGGGGCTGATCCCTGTCCCGCTGGATGCGGTCGTCAAAATCCAGCAGCAGACGAAGGGGGTTCGGGCTCATGCAGTGTCCTGATGCAAGTTCGGTCGTGGGTGCTTTGCTGTTAGCATATAGGGAATTACGATCCTGATACCAGCCAATGGACGCGCCATGCCCCATCACCTGATGAATCTGCGCCATGTACCCGACGACGAGGCCGACGAGATCCGGGCTCTGTTCGAGGAGCATGGGGTGCGCTACTACGAGACCCCGCCCAGCCGATGGGGCATCAGCATGGGCGGCTTCTGGGTCCACGATGCGGAAGAAGCGGCCCGGGCCAAGGCGTTGTTGGACGAGTACCAGCGCCAGCGTTTTCAGAGCCAGCGCCAGGCCTACGAACAGGGTCTGGCTCGCGGCGAAATCGGCGGTATCGGCTCCATGTTTCGACGCTATCCGCTGCGGACTCTGGCGGCCTGCCTGGCCATCGCTGCAATTGCGGCAATCAGCTTGCTGCCCTTTGTTCGAATAGGCTAGTTTCACTGCCCGTTGTCTGGTTTTTCAGACAGTGTTCGGTCTGCCGGACAGTCTGCGGCCAGCGGCGATGCTGCGCGCGTGCCATGCCATTGCACGCGCAACCGCTGTCCGGAATTCCGGAATAGCTCCCTCTCAAGTGCCAGTAATTTTTCATTTTTCTAAATATATTCATGGTCTTGTCCGGTTGGCACAGGATCCGCATGGGCCGTGGCGCCCATGGGGCCGATTCAACAACAACAAACAAGGACCGACCATGAAACGAATGATGCTCTGCACCCTGATAGGTGCTGCCACGGTAACGCTTACTGCCTGCAAGAAGGACGAGGTGTTCAACTCCTTGCCTGATTTCCTGGTGAGCGATGTCCAGCAGTTTGCTTACGATGGCAATACCGATGATCTTCTTACCGCTGGCCTGGGGCCGGAGGGGCTGGCCAATGCCACTCCACCGGCGTTTGTCGATGCCCTGAATCCGACACCGGCGGAGTTGCGCCGGCTGGCCATCTACAACAATTACCGGGCACTGGTGGATACTGCACCCGGCGGAGGCTATGGCAGCCTGTTTGGCCCGGCCGTGGGTAATGCCAGTGGCCGGATTCCGGGCCAGGAATTCATCGCGCTGATGCAGGTGCCGGGCGCCACTGTGCCGGTGACGGTAATGGCCCAGGTGCCCGACAGCTTTGATCCGGATTTTCCGTGCATGGTAACCGCGCCCTCCTCGGGTTCCCGCGGGATCTACGGCGCCATTGGCACCGCCGGGGAGTGGGGCCTGAAAAAGGGCTGCGCGGTGGTTTATACCGATAAAGGCACTGGTACCGGTGCCCATAACCTCGCCACAAACACCGCCCAGTCCGTGAACGGAACACTTACCACGGAACCTGAAGAAGCCTTGTTCCGGGCGGATCTGGACGCTCAGAGCCGGGATGATTTCAATAGCCAGTGGCCGGATCGCTTCGCCTGGAAACACGCCCATTCCAAACAGAACCCGGAGGCAGACTGGGGCCGGCATGTGTTGCAATCCATTGAGTTCGGCTTCTATGTGCTGAACACACTCCATGGCCGGGAACTGGGTAATGGTGAAATTCTTCGGACCATCAACCCGAGGAACACCCTGGTGATTGCCTCCAGTGTTTCCAACGGCGGCGGAGCCTCGGTGCGGGCGGCGGAACAGGACGAGAAAGGCCTGATTGATGGTGTGGCGGTGTCTGAGCCCAATGTGAATCCGGCTGTGGACCGGAGTTTCAGCATTCGTCAGGGCAATGGCCCTGCACTGACGGAACACAGCCGCAGCCTGCTGGATTACACCACCGCGCTGGCGGTGTACCAGGGTTGTGCCAACCAGGCCCCCGGCATCCGCGATCTCGCCCCCCTGAACGGCGTGTTCAATCTGCCGGTGACTGGCCAGAACATCTGCCACTCCTTGTTCAACAAGGGGCTGGTGTCTGGCGCAACCAAGGATGACTGGGCCCTCGATGCGCAACGGATCCTGAACGAGGACTTCGGCGTGCAGCCGGAGCAGAACCTGCTGGCGCCGGTGCATTTTGGCCTGGCGGTCGCCCAGAGCATTGCCATGACCTACGCCAATGCCTATGGCCGCGCGGGTGTTGAAGACCGGGTGTGTGGCCTGAGCCTGGCGGCGACCGGCAGTGCCGGCGCGGTAGTGCCACTGGCGCCTGCGGCCGAGGCGGCGCTGTTTGCAGCGAGTAACGGCATTCCGCCCTCCGCTGGTGTGAATCTGGTCTACGACAACGCCGAGGGCCAGCCCACGAACCTCGCCGTTAGCGCTTCGCCCAGTTCCAGCCAGGTGGATTACGGTCTGGACGCCCTGCTGTGCCTGAGAAGTCTTGCCGAAGGCAGGGATGTGGTGACCGGCGAGCCCCTCGAGGGCGATCGGGCCGAGCTGCATGAAGCCATTAGCCGTGGCATTTCAGCGGTGCGGGCCAGCGGAGACCTGCAGCGCAAGCCGACGGTGTTTGTCACCGGGCGGGCCGATGCCATCCTGCCCATCAACCACACCTCCCGGCCCTATGTCGGCCTGAACCAGACAGTGGAAGGCCTCCACAGCAACCTGCGCTATTACGAAATACTCAACGCCCATCACCTGGACGTGCTCAACGGCTTTCCGGGCATCGGTGACCGCTATGTGCCGTTGCATCACTACTACTTCCAGGCACTGGATCTGGTGTGGGCCCATCTCGTCGAGAAGCAGCCGCTGCCGCCTAGTCAGGTGGTGCGCACGGTGCCCCGGGGCAGCCTGACCACGCCCCTGACCCTGGCGAACCTGCCGCCCATTCAATCCGAACCGGCGGAAGCGGACCGGATTGTCTTCACCGGTAACCAGTTGCAGATCCCGGACTGATTACCGACGGTTGAAATGCCACCTTTGGAGGTTTGCCCCCGCACCGGGGGCTTCCTATACTCCCGTGACGGCGTCCGGAAATCCGGACGCCCAAGGATTGCCCATGAAACCATCCCCACCCGTGAGCACGCGGACTATGAGCGAGTTGTTTACCAACAAGAACAAGAGCGGCCTGACCCGTGACCTGATCGAAGCCCTGTTCCCGATGTTTGAGGAGGCCAGTGCCGGTGCCATCGCTGTTGACCGTGAGACCAACATCACCTGGATCAACAGCAGCTATTCCCAGCTGCTGGGCCTGGTGGACCCTTCCCACGCCATTGGCAAACCGGTGCGCAAGGTGATTCCGCAGACCCGGATGCCTGAGGTGGTGGAAACCGGGAAGCCCCTGCTGTTGGACATCATGGAACACAACAAGCAGCAACTGGTGGTCACACGCCTGCCGTATTACGACGACCAGGGCGGCATTGTCGGTGCCGTGGCCTTCGTGCTCTATGATGATCTGCAACCGCTGACACCGCTGGTGTCCAAATACCGGCGCCTGCACCGGGATCTGGCAGCGGCCCGCAAGGCATTGGCGAAGAAAAGCCGGGGCACCCGCTACAGTCTGGGCGATTTTGTCGGTGGCAGTCCGGCGGCCCTTGAGGTGAAGCGCCGGGCGCGACTGGCGGCAGGCCGGGATATGCCGGTGCTGCTGCTGGGGGAGACCGGCACTGGCAAAGAGGTGCTGGCCCAGGCTATCCATGCGGTGTCTCCCAGGGCAGATAAGCCCTTTGTTGGTGTGAACGTGGCGGCGGTGCCGGAAAACCTGCTGGAGGCGGAGTTCTTCGGTGTCGCCCCGGGTGCCTACACCGGTGCCGACCGTCGTACCCGGGAGGGCAAGTTCCAACTGGCCAACGGCGGTACGCTGTTTCTGGATGAGGTGGGGGATATGCCGCTGCCCCTGCAGGCCAAGCTGTTGCGGGCATTGCAGGAGGGCGAGATCGAGGCCCTGGGTTCGAACACGGTGACGACGGTGGATGTGAGAGTGATTGCGGCCACCAGTCGCAACCTGGAGGCCATGATTGCCGAAGGCAGCTTCCGCTCGGATCTTTACTACCGGCTGAATGTGCTGGAGATCAATATCCCGCCTCTGCGGGACCGATTGGCAGATCTGGGTGTGCTGTGCGAAGCCCTGCTGGGTGAAATCTGCGAGGGCCAGGACATGCGTGGCGAGATTACCGATGCCGGCGTCGCGGCCCTGGGTAGTTACGACTGGCCGGGCAACATCCGGGAATTGCGCAACGTGCTGGAGCGGGCCCTGACCATGAGCGAAGACGGTGAACTGCTGGATGCCGATGCTATCTTCAAAGTGTTACCCCGTGCTGGCCAGCGTCTGGTCTCTCCGGTTCCCGCCCGCTCTGTGCGCCCGCTGGCCCGCATTGTAGCTGAGGCCGAAGCCCAGGCCATTGAAGAGGCCCTGGTGACCTGCCGTGGCAACCGTACCAAGGCCGCCCGGCTGCTGGGGATTTCCCGTTCCGTGCTCTACGAGAAGTTGGCCAGATTGTCCTGATTTCCGGACGGCTGTCCCGTTATCCGTACAATAACCTACGACCATTGTCGATGAGTGTCCGGATTGCCGGACAGCTGCCTTGACTCCAGAACTGCCTAAAATATCTATCTGCATGAAATAAAAGGCATTATCGGCTGTGGCACGGTGTCTGCTATAGCCTGTTTGCAGGACGTCAGAACAACGTAAGAAAACAAAGCTGGCGCAAACTCGTTGGACCCGACCCAAAGTCAGCTATGGTTTCCTGCGTTGTCTGATCAATTTCAGACGTAGCCCGCCGGCAAGAACCGGTGGCTGTACGACAACAACAAAAAGGATCCATTTCATGTCGATCAAGCATAAGCTTTCAAAACTGACCTATGGCATTACCGCCGCCGCGGTTATCACCGGTGGTCTGGCCAGTGCGGACGCCGTGGCCGCAGAGAAGGTTCGCTGGCAGGTTCCTCTGGCGTTTCCATCCCATCTCGTGGGTCTGACCACACCGGTCAAGCACCTTACCGAGAATCTCAAGAATATCTCCGGTGGCGATATCCAGCTGCGTTATTACGAGCCGGGCGAACTGGTGCCGCCGTTCGAAATCATGGACGCCGTTGGCAGTGGCAAATACCCCGCCGGTTACACCTGGGTCGGCTATGACCAGGGCACCATTGCTTCGTTGCCGCTGTATTCCGGCGCACCCTTCAACATGGAGCCACCGGCGTATCTGGCCTGGTACTACGAGGGCGATGGCCGCGAGCTGCTGGAAGAAATCTACGCGGAGCGCAACATCCACCCGATGCTGTGTTCCATCATCGGCCCGGAAGGCGCTGGCTGGTTCGCGCAGCCCATCGAGGGCATGGACGACTTTGACGGCCTGAAGATCCGCTTTGCCGGCATTGGCGGCAAGGTCCTGGAGAAGCTGGGCGCATCGGTAACCATGGTGCCGGGTGGCGAGATCTACCAGGCCCTGGAGCGCAAGACCATTGATGCCACCGAGTTCTCCCAGCCGGCCATCGACAAGATGCTGGGCCTGGATCAGATCATCAAGAACTACATCATGCCTGGCTGGCACCAGACCCTGACCACCTCGCACCTGCTGGTCAACAAGGACACCTGGGACAAGCTGGAGCCGCAAACCCGTGCCCTCATCGAAATGGGCTGTGAGTCGGCCACTCTCAAGGGGTTTGCCGAGAGCGAGTGGGCCCAGCCAACCGCCCTGCGTGACTATGAGAAAGAAGGCGTAACCGCCCAGACCCTGCCGGAGCCTGTCCTGCGGGAGCTGCAGAAGGTCACCAACGAGGTGCTGGACGAAATCGCCGCCAAGGACGAAATGTTCAAGCGCGTTCTCACCAGCCAGCGTGAGTTCATGGAACATCACTCCATCTGGCACTCCAAGGGCTACCTGCCCCGGGATTTCTACCAGTACGACTGATCAGCGGATGATGATCATGGCAGGCGGCGTTGATGCCGCCTGCATTCCCTCTCTGCATCCGGACTATTCGAGGTTGTTGTGACTGATACCAATGTCTCCGGGGGTGAGCAGTCCCCGGCACCGGGCGAGGATTTTCTGCCCACCAACGCCCTGGCCTGGCGCCTGGATCGCCTGGTGGTGGCGGTCGGCCGTTTTGCTTCCTGGCTGTGGATCGGTGTACTGGTGGTGGTGCTTATCAACGTGTTTTCACGATACGTGCTGTCTCAGGGTTCCATTGCACTGGAAGAGCTGTCCTGGCACCTGTTCGGCACTGCCACCATGCTGACCCTGGGCTACGCCGTGGTGCGTGACGACCACGTGCGGGTCGACGTGCTGAAAGAAAAGTTCCCGCCCCGGGCCCAGGCCGTCATTGAATTGCTGGGCATTGCCCTGCTTGCGCTGCCGGTGATCTACCTGATGGTGGAAGTGCTGGTGCCCTACGCCTGGAAAGCCTGGACATACAGCGAGCGTTCCCAGGCCCCGAGTGGTCTGCCGTACCGGTTCATTTTCAAAAGCATGCTGCCGCTGGGACTGATCTTCGTGATGATCGCGCTGTTCTCCCGGTTCCTGCGTTGCGCCACGTTCCTGTTCGGGTTCCCCCGGGCCGTAACGCCCCCTGAAGACGATCGCCGGTCTACCGGCCATCCCAATCCCTGAATCACGAGGCAGACGTCATGGGTGTAGAAGCGATTCTTGTTATCGCCATGTTCGCCAGCTTCATGGTGCTCCTGCTGCTGGGGTTCCCGGTAGCCTGGTCACTGGCGGGTATTGGTCTTGTGTTCGCCATTGTCGGACACGTGATGGTGGAGTATTTCGACTCCCCGCTCTGGTTTACCTGGCAAGGCACCATGGGGGTGCTGGATGCCAGAATCTACGGCATTGTCGCCAATGAATTGATGGTGGCGCTGCCGATGTTCATTTTCATGGGCATCATGCTGGACCGCTCCGGCATTGCCGAGAAACTGATGCACAGCCTGGTGCGGGTGCTTGGCCCGCTGCGTGGCGGTTATGCCATTACCGTGGTGATTGTCGGCGTGCTGCTGGCCGCCTCCACCGGTATTGTCGGGGCCTCCGTGGTCTTGCTGGGCATGTTGTCCCTGGGGCCGATGATGCAGGCCAACTACAACAAATCCCTGGCCGTGGGCACGGCCTGTTCCGTGGGTACCCTGGGTATCCTGGTGCCACCCAGTATCATGCTGGTGCTGATGGCGGATCGCCTGGGTACCTCAGATGCCTCGGTTGGCAAACTGTTCATGGGGGCGCTGATTCCGGGCATCATGCTCGGGGCCATGTACATCCTGTACATTCTGATAGCGTCGTTCCTGAAAAAAGACCTGGCGCCTGCGCCGAAGAACCGGGAGCCGCTGGATGCTCGGGCCTGGCTGGATGTGCTGAAGGCGGTGCTGCCACCGATGGCCCTGATCATTGCCGTATTGGGCTCCATTTTCTTCGGCATTGCCACTACCACAGAAGCCTCGGCCGTGGGTGCTGGTGGCGCCATGTTGATGGCCTTTGTCAGCAAGCGCCTGGACATGGCCACCCTGAAAGAATCACTGTACCAGACCAGCCGCACCTCGGCCTTCATCTTCGGCATCTTTATCGGTGCCACGGTGTTTGCCTCGGTGCTGCGTGGCCTGGGTGGTGACGAGGTGATTGAAAGCGCCATTACCGGGCTGCCTTTCGGTACCACCGGGGTCCTGCTGACGGTGCTGTTCATCACCTTCCTGCTCGGTTTCTTCCTGGACTGGGTGGAAATCACCCTGATCATCCTGCCGCTGGTGGCGCCGGTGCTGTTCAAGATGGGCGTGGAGCCGGTGTGGTTTGCCATCATGTTCGCCATCTGTCTGCAGACCTCGTTCCTGACGCCACCGGTGGGTTTCTCACTGTTCTATATCAAGGGCGTGTGCCCGCCGGGCATCACCACACGGCATATCTATCTGGGCGTGCTTCCGTTTATTGCCCTGCAGTTGCTGGCGCTGGCCCTGGTGTTCTGGTTCGAGCCGCTGGCCACCTGGCTGCCCAACGAGGTATACGGAGGGGGCTGACCGGCCCTCTCTCCGGATTCCAATAACAATTCCAATCCTGAAAGGAGACTGTGACCATGCGTCTTCACAATCAAGTTGCCCTGATTACCGGCGCTGGCCGGGGCATTGGCCGCGCCATTGCTGAACATTACGCCCGTGAAGGGGCTCGGGTGGCGGTGGCAGACCTGACCCTCGAAAGTGCCGCCGACACCGTGGCTGCCATTGAACAGGCCGGCGGCACGGCCCTGGCCCTGGCCATGGATGTCACCGACGAACAGGCGGTCGACCAGGGCGTGGCCAGCATTGTTGAACAATGGGGCAGGCTTGATGTTGCCCTGGCCAACGCCGGTATCCAGCACATCGACCCGGTGCACAAGCTGGCCTACGCCGACTGGAGCAAGGTGATGAACGTGCACCTGGACGGTGCCTTCCTGGTGACCCGGGCGGCCCTGCGCCAGATGTACGCCCAAGGTGGGGGTACTATGCTCTATATGGGCTCGGTACACTCGGTGGAAGCGTCGCCCCTGAAAGCGCCCTACGTCGCCGCCAAGCACGGCATGCTGGGCCTGTGCCGGGCGGTGGCGAAAGAAGGTGCCGAGCATGGGGTACGCAGCAACATTATCTGCCCCGGCTTTGTACGCACACCGCTGGTGGACAAGCAGATACCGGAGCAGGCCAAAGAGCTGGGCATTTCCGAAGAAGAAGTGATCAGCAAGGTCATGCTCAAGAACACCGTGGACGGGAAGTTCACCACCCTGGAAGACGTATCAGAACTGGCGGTGCATCTGGCAGCCTTCCCGTCCGCTGCCCTGACCGGCCAGTCGATCGTGGTCAGCCACGGCTGGCATATGCAGTAATTTTCTGGAGAGACGGATGAGCAACACAGAACAATCACCGGTTGTCTGGACCCCGGACCAGGACACCCTCACCCGTTCCCGCATGGGCCAGTTCAAGGCCTGGCTGGAGCAACAGGGCTTTGGCCCCTTTGATGATTACCACGCCCTGCACCAGTGGTCGATCACCGAACTGGACACCTTCTGGCAGAAGGTCTGGGACTACTGCGGCCTGGTCTGCGAGACACCGGCCCAACAGGTGCTTGGCAACCGGGAAATGCCGGGTGCGGAATGGTTCCCGGGCATGAAACTGAATTTTGCCGCCAACCTGCTGCGGCTGGCGGACGGCGACCATGCTGATAGAGAAGCGGTGGTGGCCTACTGCGAAACCCGCCCGGCACTGCGCAAGACCTACGCCGAACTGAAAGCCGACGCCGGTGCTCTGGAAGCCTTCCTGCGCAGCAAGGGCATTACCAAGGGCGACCGGGTGGCGGGTGTGGTCACCAATGGCTATGAAGCCCTGGTGGGTATGCTGGCGGCCACCAGCCTGGGCGCGATCTGGAGCTCCGCATCACCGGACTTCGGCATCGGCGCCATCAACGACCGTTTCGGCCAGATCGAGCCCTCAGCCCTGGTTGTGGTCAACGGCTACGGTTATGGCGGCAAAGTGTTCGCGCGCCAGGCCGACTTCGCCGAGCTGATCGCTGGCCTGCCCTCCCTGAAGGTGGTGGTCAGCATTGCCCAACTGCCCGATGAAGCACCGATCCCCGGCGAACTGGTTACCACCTGGGAGGATGCCCTGAAGGCCGGTGAAGGCCAGGCGCCCTCGTTCACCCCGGTCGATCCGGATCACCCGGTGTACATCCTCTACTCCTCCGGCACCACCGGCAAACCCAAGTGCATCGTGCACGGCACCGCCGGCTTGTTGGTCAACCACGCCAAGGAGTTGATGCTCCATGGCGACGTGGGCCCGGAAGACCGCTTCCTCTATTTCACCACCTGCGGCTGGATGATGTGGAACTGGCAGGCCTCTGCCCTGATGACCGGCGCCGCCGTGATCACCGTCGACGGCTCCCCGGGTTACCCGAGTCTCGATTTCCTGTGGGATACCGTAGCGAAAGAACGGGTCACCCACTACGGCACCAGCGCCCGTTTCATCGCCGGCTGCCGCAAAGCTGAACTGCAACCGGCGAAAAACCTGGACCAGAGCCACCTGCGTGTGGTGTTCTCTACCGGCTCCCCGCTGTTGCCGGAAGACTACGACTGGATCTATACCGACGGTGCTCCCAACGTATTGCTGGGCTCCATCGCCGGCGGTACCGACATCTGCGGCTGCTTTGTGGGATCAACACCACTGTTACCGGTGCGAAGAGGTGAAATCCAGTGCCGCTTCCTGGGCGTGGACGCGGTCGCCTACGGCGACGACGGCCAGCCGGTCAGCGAAGGCCGGGGCGAACTTGTCTGCCGCCAGCCGTTGCCCTCCATGCCCGTCAGCTTCTGGCAGGACCCGGACGGTGAACGCTACCGCGATGCCTACTTCAACAGCTTCCCCGGAGTTTGGGCCCACGGCGACTTCATTGAATTCACCGAACACGGCGGCGCCATTATCTACGGCCGCTCCGACGCCACCCTCAACCCTGGCGGCGTGCGCATCGGCACCGCCGAAATCTACCGTCAGGTGGAAACCGTTGACGCGGTTAAAGACAGCCTCGTGGTCGGACGCCAGATCGACGGCGACGTGGAAGTGGTGCTGTTCGTGGTTCCGGCCGAAGGCCAGAACGTCACCGATGACCTGGTCAAAACCCTGAAAACCCGAATCCGCGAAGGCGCGAGCCCCCGACATGTGCCCAAACACATTGTCGAGGTGCCGGACATTCCCTACACCCGTAGCGGCAAAAAAGTGGAACTCGCGGTGGCCCGGCTGATCAACGGCTCCAGGAAAGCCGACAACCGGGATGCACTGGGCAACCCGGAAGCGCTGGACCGGATTCGGGAACGTTTGGCGCAAGCAGGGTTGTTGCCCGACTGATTCTGGATAAAGGGGAATGTGAAGTGTGCCGATATGGGCTGTTTTGTCGACAAAACAGCCCATATTTGCGAACTCTGCGACGATGAAATTGGACTACCCGTACATCGTTTGGGCGTGGCAGGGGGAGAGCTTTCCAAAACCTTGCGGAGCCATGGATGGCGGAGCAGAGCGTACAGGGAGGTATTCACAGCGTGTTTTGGAAAGCTCTCCCCCTGTCACGCTTACCCCATACCTGATAAATGTTAGAAAGTTTCGTAAATTCCCGCCATTTCATCGTCCTGTCACGGAAGATCAGGCATTTTAAGTCCGTTCTTATACTAAGATCGTAACCAAAATTTTGTAAAAAATGCTATCTTAGTAGGTCTATCAAAAGTTCCGAATCAGTCACTGGCCCGACCGGACGTTCACAAGACGCCCGACCGCGCCATGACCGTCCTGAACCCACCCAATAGCCTGAGGACGAAAATGACATCATCCAAAGCCAAGATTGTCTACACGTTGACCGACGAGGCCCCCGCCCTCGCGACCCGGTCACTGCTTCCCATCCTGGAAACCTTCGCCAAGCCGGCTGGCATCGACTTCGAAACCAGCGACATCTCTCTCGCGGCGCGTATTCTGGCAGGCTTCCCGGACTACCTTGAGGAAGACCAGCGGGTTCCGGATGCCCTGGCTGAATTGGGTGAGTACACCAAGGATCCGGACGCCAACATCATCAAACTGCCGAACATCTCTGCCTCCATCCCCCAGCTGCGTGCCGCCATCAAAGAACTGAACGAGCAAGGCTACAAGGTGCCCGAGTACAAGGAGCACCCGGAGACCGACGAAGAGAAAGAAATCCACGCCCGTTACAGCAAGGTGCTGGGCAGTGCCGTTAACCCGGTACTGCGTGAAGGTAACTCCGATCGTCGCGCGCCGGCCGCGGTCAAGGCCTTCGCACGTAAGTACCCGCACACCATGGGCGAATGGAGCCCGGCTTCGCGTACCCACGTGGCGCACATGCGCGGTGGTGACTTTTACTCCAGCGAGCAGTCCGTGACCCTGGACAAGGCCACCAACGCCCGCATCGTGTTCGAGAACAAAAAGGGCGAGCAGACCGTTCTGAAATCCGACCTGCCGCTGCAGGAAGGCGAAGTGCTCGACGGCATGTTCATGAGCAAGAAGGCGCTGGTGAAGTTCTTTGAGGACGCCATCGCCGACTGTGAGAACACCGGCGTGATGTTCTCCCTGCACGTGAAAGCCACCATGATGAAAATCTCCCACCCGATCGTGTTCGGTCACGCGGTGAAGGTTTTCTACAAGGAACTGTTCGACAAGTACGGTGAGCTGTTCCAGGAAATCGGTGTTAACCCGAACAACGGCCTGTCGTCCGTGATCGAGAAGATCAAGCAATTGCCGGAATCCAAGCAGGAGCAGATTCAGGAAGACCTGCACGCGTGCTACGAGCACCGTCCGGAAATCGCCATGGTCGATTCTGTTAAAGGGATCACCAACCTGCACGTGCCGAGTGACGTCATTGTCGACGCCTCCATGCCGGCGATGATCCGTAACTCCGGCAAGATGTGGGCCCGTGATGGCAAGCTGAAGGACACCAAGGCGGTGATGCCGGAGTCCACCTACGCCACCATCTACCAGGAAGTGATCAACTTCTGTAAGACCCACGGCGCGTTTGATCCCACCACCATGGGTACCGTTCCGAACGTGGGCCTGATGGCGCAGAAAGCCGAAGAGTACGGCTCTCACGACAAGACCTTCGAAATGAAGGAAGACGGTGTCGTGCGCGTTGTGGCCGAAGACGGCACTGTCCTGACCGAGCACAAGGTTGAGGAAGGCGATATCTGGCGTGCCTGCCAGACCAAGGATCTGCCGATCCGCGACTGGGTCAAGCTGGCGGTTAACCGTTCCCGCTCCAGCGGCATGCCGGCTGTATTCTGGCTGGACGATGAGCGTGCCCACGATGCCCAGCTGATCAAGAAGGTCAAAACCTACCTGGCTGAACTGGACACCGAAGGTCTGGACATTCGCATCATGTCTCCGGTTCGCGCCATTCGCTGGACCATGGAGCGTCTGATTCGCGGCCTGGACACCATCTCTGTCACCGGCAACGTGCTGCGTGACTACCTGACCGACCTGTTCCCGATCCTGGAGCTGGGCACCAGCGCCAAGATGCTGTCCATCGTGCCGCTGCTGAACGGCGGTGGTCTGTATGAGACCGGTGCCGGCGGTTCCGCACCCAAGCACGTACAGCAGCTGATTCAGGAAAACCACCTGCGCTGGGATTCCCTGGGTGAGTTCCTGGCCACCGCGGTGTCTCTGGACGAGCTGGGCGAGAAGCAGAACAACGAGCGTGCCCGCCTGCTGGGCCAGACTATGGACAAGGCCACCGAGCGACTGCTGGAAAACAACCAGTCTCCGTCGCGGGTAACCGGCGAGCTGGATAACCGTGGTTCACACTTCCACCTGGCCCGCTACTGGGCGGAAGAGCTCTCCAAACAGGATGAAGACAAGGAATTGAAAGAATTCTTCACCAAGCTGTCTGCCCAGTTGGAGGAGAACAAGGACAAGATCCTGGAAGAAATGACCGTGGTGCAGGGCCATCCGGCCGATATCGGTGGTTACTACCATCCGCCCATGGAGAAGGTGTGCGAGGTTATGCAGCCGAGCGCCACTTTCAACAAGATCCTGGCCGAGGCACGGGATTCCGTGAAGTAAGGCCAGTGTTTCAGCCGGGCCATGGGCCCGGCATGAATCCCCGAAACCCGGTGCGCTTGAAGCTCACCGGGTTTTTTATTGGTCTGGCTCTTCCTGGTAGCCCTGTCCGGTTTCACCGGCCTTGCGTAGCTGAAGCAGCGTCATTGGCGGGCCGATCAACTCGAATACCACCGTAGCGCCAATCACCAGAGGCAGAATGTAGCCAAGCTCCGGCAGCCGTTCGGTGGCCACCAGGGCGAGGCCAAGGGCAACGCCGGCCTGGGGCATCAGGCAGGCACCGATACGTTGCCGGGTTTCCGGAGCGGAGCCGGCGAGCAGGCCGCCCAGGTAGCCACCGGCCAGCCGGCCGCCAATGCGGGCCAGTACATAGGCCAGGCCAAGCGCACCGAGGGTGGGTAGCGCCAGCCAGTCGAGCTGGTAGCCGGCCATGAAGAAAAACAGTGCCAGGAAGGGCTCGGAAATGCCTTCGATGGAACGGAACGGCCGAACGTGATGTCGGGCTCGGTTCGCCACCACAATGCCCAGAGTCATGCAGGTCAGCAGGTACGACAGGCCAAACCAGCTGGCCAGCCCCGCCGCGACAAAGACAAACCCGGCGGATTCCAGCAGCATGGGTTCACCCGGCCGTAGCCGCCCTGTCAGCCAGGCCATGGGAAACCCCAGTACCATACCCAGCAGCACCGAGCCTGCCACTTCCCAGAGCCCGTGCAACATGGCCGTGGGGCCGCTCAGGTCGCCGTTGCCCAGCAACAGACCGGCCGCCACCAACAGAACACTGAACAGTATGGCGCCCCAGGCATCGTCGATGGCGACCACCTGAAACACCAGCCGGGTGAGCGGACCGTTGGCGCCCGCTTCGCGCAGGACATCCAGGGTCGCTGCCGGTGCCGTGGCGGTGGCGATGCCGCCCAGCAGCAGAGCTGCCGGCAGGTTGCCGGTGACGGCCCAGACCGCCAGGATGACGGCCATGGCGGTCAGCAACGTGACGGCCAGGCTGACAATCAGCGCTTCTTTTCCCTGCCTGAGATCCCGTGCCGACATCCGTTCACCCAGCAGAAACCCCACCATCGCCAGGGTTAACTGGGTAATCAGGCTGAAGCTCTGGTCTGCGTTATCCGGCAGCAGGTCAAGAAGATCCGGTCCAGCCAGGGCGCCCAGCAACAGCAGCAGGGTCACCCGGGGCACGTGTACCTTCTGGCCCACGGCGTGCGCAGCGAGTGCCAGCAGCAGGGTGCTACCGATAAGGATCAGGTCGCTGGCGTGATTCACCCCCTTACTCCTGTTGCAGCGGAGCGAACCGGGCCTGGGTCAGTCGGGCCAGATCGGCGGGTGCCAGTTCGATTTCCAGGCCCCGTTTGCCGGCACTGACAAAGATCGTTTCGAAGCCCTCGGCAGACTGGTCGATGAAGGTTTTCAGAGGTTTTTTCTGGCCCAGGGGACTGACCCCACCCAAGACGTAGCCGGTGGTGCGCTGCACCAGCTGTTTGTCGGCCATGACGGCTTTCTTGGCGCCGGCAGCCTTGGCAATCTGTTTCAAACCGAGCATGGCGGTGACCGGTACGATGCCCACCGCCAGATTCTTACCATCGAGGCTGACTACCAGGGTCTTGAACACCTGGGCCGGGTTCGCACCGATTTTTTCCGCCGCTTCCTCCCCATAACTTTCCGCAGCCGGATCGTGCTCGTACTCGTGGATGGTGTAGTTCACCCGGGCTTGTTTGGCGGCGTTGATTGCAGGGGTCATGACGGTTCCTGTTGGTTGGATCGAACGTAGCACCGATTAAAGCATGTGCCGCCAACGAGTTCATCCTTCCCGGAACACCGGCCAGCGGTCGGTAATCGCTCCCCGGGTCGGATCGAAGACGGCCAGGTCTCCAAACTGCAGGAAGACCGATTCGCTCTGGTGCGGCCGCAGGAACACCCGGTCGCCCTCTGCCAGATCGAGCCCATCGGCGAAATTCAGCATTTCCTGATTACTGGATCGGCCGTAGACCGGATTATCGGTTAATCCTGCCGGTGACACCGGCGTTGCCGGCCAGTTGCCGCCGTAGATGAAGGCCGTGCGGGCCCGGTTCGGGTTCCACAGCGCCTGCAGCCGGCCCAGCCCGGGTGCGCCGGGAATCCGGGTGGTTTCCAGCAGTTTGAGGACCGGTGTGGCAATGAACGCGGCGGGCAGATGACCGGCCAGCGTCGGCAGGTCGAAATCCGTGGGCATTACCAGGCCGGACCCGGCGGAGAGCTCATTCACGGGCAGCTCTCCGGACAGGCCGCGATAGAGCTGATAGGTGGTGGAGCCGCCGCTGTTGAACGTGAGGCCTGCCAGGGAACGCCCCAGATGTTGCTCGGCGGTGGCCACATAGTCCCGATACCGAGCCATGGCCCGGTCCCGCAGCCATGCTGCTGGCCCCGGTGCCTTCATGATATGAGGTTCGTAGCCCATGAATCCGCTGAAACTGAGCCAGGGCGAGTGGTCAATCGTGGTCAGGGCCCGGGCCAGTTCGCCGGTATCGGTGAATCCGCCCCGATGCAGGCCAATATCGATCTCGAGATTGATACGCAGCCGGCGTTGCTGTGACCGGGCAAAACCTTCATAGGCTTCAAGCCGCTGCCGGGAATCCACCAGCCATTGCAGTTGCTGTTCTGGCCGGAAACCGTTGGTGCTGGATGTCAGCTGCTGGTAGAAACGGTCAACGGCGGCCACCGGAAGCGGCTTGCCCATCAGCACATCCGCCTGAGGCAGGGCCTCGGCCACGGTGTTGAGAAAGGGTTGGTGGAATACCATCAGCCGGTTACTGCCGGTAGCCACCATGATCCGTTGCAGAAGCGGCAGTGACGGCAGTGATTTGACC
The DNA here is from genome assembly GCF_016464145.1 of Marinobacter sp. bablab_jr008. Classification (NCBI taxonomy): domain Bacteria; kingdom Pseudomonadati; phylum Pseudomonadota; class Gammaproteobacteria; order Pseudomonadales; family Marinobacteraceae; genus Marinobacter; species Marinobacter sp. bablab_jr008. The sequence goes on along the minus strand of NZ_JACDWW010000051.1, from coordinate 84,453 downwards.
ACAATGCGGTAATGGTATTCGCCGTTCAGATGGCTGTTCAGGGCCGACAGGTTGTGCTCCAGTCTGGCCTGATCCAGCACCAGTGTGGGGGTTGCCAGGCCGGCTTCAGTAAGGGCGGCGTCCAGAGCCCGGAAATAGGGGTGATGACCGTCCCGGCGGGCTTCTGGTCGCAACCAGGCCAGGGCGCCGGCGGCACCCAGGGCGGTGGCGCCAAGCAGAAGCCGGCGGCGTTGTCGAACAAAGGCATCACTGTGGGCCATGGTTACGCTCTCCCTCCGGTCGTCTCGAACAGGCCGGCCAGGTAAGGGTTGAGAAACCGTCCGCCCGGGTCCAGGCTGCGCCGCACGTCCAGAAAATCCTGCCACCTGGGATACAGGGCCCGGAAATCGCCGGATTTGAGGGTGTTGAGTTTGCCCCAGTGGGGCCGGCCGCCGTGCCGCAGCAAAATGGGCTCCAGCGCTGCGAACATGGGTTGATAGTCTTCCTCGAAGAACCGGTGTACCGCAATGGACACGGAATCGCGCTGGTAAAACGGACTGAGCCAGGCATCGTCTGCCTTCACAAAGCGAACCTCGAAGGGAAAGAACACCTCGGGAAACTGTGCTTCCACCACAGATACGATCTCCCGGAAGGCCAGCTGCCAGTTTTCCCGCGGCAAGTGGTATTCCATTTCATTGAAACGGACATTGCGGTCGCTGGTGTAGTTCTGCCAGGACGCGGCCACTTTCACTTCTTTATCCAGGGTGCGGATATAGCCGCCCAGGATCAGCCGGCGCAACCGGGGTGACCAGGCCAGATAGTCCCGCGCCCGCTGCAGATCCCGGGCGCCGTCGTTCTGGTCCAGCTGGGCGGTGGCCGATACCGGTTCGTCGGTCAGATCATGCTGGCTGGTAAAACCCATGCCGGAGAACGGAATGTAATAGAACTCGTAGTTGCGATGCTGGTCGGCGCGCGCATCGGCAGCATCCAGAATGTCGTCCAGCGGTAGCCATTCGGTGGTCTTGCGCAACCGGTAAGGTCGGGTGTTCTGCAGCGTCACGTCGGTCACAATGCCCAGGCAGCCGAGGCCAACCCGGGCGGCGTGGAAAACCTCCGGGTGCTGGCGCCGGCTGCATTCCAGCTGCTCGCCCCCGGCGGTCATCAGCGTGAGGGCTTCGACATAGCCGGACAGGCTCATCAACCCGGCGCCGGTGCCGTGGGTTGCAGTGGCCAACAGTCCACCCAGGGCCTGTTGATCAATGTCCGGCATGTTGAACAATGCCTGGTTGATGTCTTCCAGCGGCCGGCCCACCTGCCCCAGCAGGGTTCCGGCAGCGATGCGAGCCCGGCACTGCTGATCATCGTGGCTGAGAACACCGGTCATGCGCGCCAGCGAGACCAGAATACCGTCAGTGGGTACCAGGGCTGAGAATGAGTGCCCGGACCCCACGGGCCGTATGGTAGTCCCCGCATGGTCAGAGTTCTGCAGCAGATGCCGGAGCTCGTCAATGTTGGCCGGAGCAATCCGGTTTTCGGGCAGGCAGGTCTGGGAGCCGGACCAGTTTCGCCAGGGCAAAGGGCTTTGTGATGGCTCGCCCGCAGCCGGCAATGCGCTCTCACTGGCGGTGGCACCGGTCAGATGGCTGGCGATGGCAGTGCTGACCAGTAACTGCAGGAAATGGCGCCGTTGCATCGTCAGTGGTCCTCCGCTTCGGCGGGTGTGGCCATAAAGCGAATCAGCTGGCGGAACTGCTCGGCGTTGCAGTCCATACAGAGCCCGTAGGGTGGCATGCCACCGATACCAGAGACCACGTTATCCACGAGGGTTTCCATGCCTTTGGCCAGCCTTGGCTGCCAGGCCTCGCCGTGGCCGGTCAAGGGGGCATCCGAGGTGCCTCGGGCGTGGCAGGCCTGGCAGGACCGCTGGTAAACCGCGGCCAGTTCCGGGCTCGCCGGGCTGCTGTTGGCGGCATGGGCCTGAACGGCAGCGGATGGGCTGTGACCGCCATTACAGGCAGCCAGGCCGATGGTAATGGTGGCCACAATGGCCCGAGGCAGATGCTGGTGCAATCTCATTCTTGTTATCCATAACGCGATCATGTGTCACGTTTAGTGTCATCGATCCCGACTGAAACTGCAAATCCTTCTCGACTCATGAGCCGTAACTGTCTATTTTTTGTATAGGAAGCTTGAGGCGACAAGGAAATTGGCATGCAGCCAGAACGGCCGGATTATCCGGGGCTGACCCGACTGAAGGAAAGCCACAGTCCGCGAAGACGGGCGCTGTGGACAACACTGGTGTATCTGGTGGCCGGGTTTATCTGGATTACTTTCTCGGATCGTATCGTCGAGCTCTGGTTTCCAGATCCCCGCATGTTGTCGTTGGTACAGACCTGGAAAGGGGTCCTGTTTGTGGTGGTGACCGGCCTGGTGCTGTTCACGGTGATTCTGCGCCAGCTCAACAAGGATCGCCTGCTGCTGTCCCTGCAAGCCGACCAGCGCCGGGCGCTCCGTCGCCGTGAACGACAGCTGACGGTGCTGATGGATAACCTGCCCGGTATGGCCTACCGCTGCCTGCCCGACGAAGACTGGACCATGTTGTTCGTATCGGCCGGGTGTGCCGATCTCACGGGGTATCAACCTGAGGAGCTGATTCGTAATCGAATCACCAGCTACGCGGCCCTGATGGATGAGGAAGACGCCGGACAGGTCGCGCAGGACGTGGAAGCGGCGGTCCGCAAAGATGAGTCCTTTTCCGTCGAGTACGCCATTACCCGCAAGGACGGACGGAAGATATGGGTCTGGGAGCGGGGCTGCGGCGTGCTGGATGATGACGGCACCATGGTGCTTGAGGGCATTATTCTGGATATTTCCGACCGCAAGCAGCTGGAAAACGAGCTCGAAGCACTGGCGACGCGGGACTCACTGACCGGCGTGCTCAACCGCCGGGAGTGCTCACGGGTGCTGATCGAAGAGCTGGAGCGGGCGCGTCGGTACAACCGTCCCCTCGCGTTGTTGTGGATCGACTTCGACCACTTCAAGGAAATCAACGATACCTGGGGCCACGCTGCAGGGGATTCCGTGCTCTGTTCCATCAGCAGTCTGCTCGAGGACAGCGTTCGCAGCGTTGATACCCTGGGCCGTTTCGGGGGCGAGGAGTTTGTCCTTATTCTGCCAGAAATGGACGTTGCCGAAGCGGAGGAAACGGCTGAGCGGTTGCGCCAGCGTGTCTGTAATCACCCGGTTGCCCTGGAATCCGGTCACAACATTCGATTGACCATCAGTATTGGCGTGGCGGTTTTTCCCGACCATGGCGATACCCTGGATGCACTTTGCGCTGCTGCCGACAAGGCGATGTATCGGGCCAAAAAGCAGGGTCGGAACTGTATCGCCATGGCACAGGCGGTTCAGTCAGTCCATAATGGTTTCAGATAGTCACGTTTTCCGGCCCCGGTCGAAAAACCTCTGGCGCACCAACCAATAACAAGACTGATAAGGCGTTTATCATGCATTCACTCGCCCGCCGTGCCCTGCATACCTGTAATGTGCCTCGGGACCTGAACCCGGTGACATTTCGCGACACCGCCGGTGAACATCCGGATCGGGTCGGGCTCGACAGCAATGCCGCCGAAGCCGTCTGGCGCAGTGTTGAGGCCCTTTACAGAACGGGCGTGCATCCCGGTATTCAGTTGTCACTGCGTTATCGGGGTGAGCAGGTATTGCACCGGTCGATCGGGCACGCCCGGGGTAATGGTCCCCACGATCCGGCCTCGTTGCCGCGCATTCCCATGACCACCGACACCCCGATCTGTTTCTTTTCCGCCTCCAAAGCAGTCACCGCGTTACTGATGCATATGTTGTCCGAGCAGGGGCTGGTCAACCTGATGGACCCGGTGTCCTACTATTGCCCGGAATTTGCGCGTAACGGCAAGCGCACGATTACCGTGCACCAGATTCTCTCCCACCGGGGCGGTATCCCCGCGATACCCCGGGAAACCCCGATCGACGTGCTTTGGGACCGCGACGAAATCTGGCGGCTGCTCTGCGCCGCCAAGCCAGTCGAAGTGGACGGCGCCAAGGTGGCCTACCATGCCATTACCGGTGGCTTTGTGTTGCAGCGGGTTCTGGAAAAGGTAACCGGCGACACTATCGAAAGCTACCTGGATCGTTACCTGCGCCGCCCCATGGGTATGAAATGGTTTACCTATGGCATAGCTCCCGAACACCTGCACGAGCTGGCCAGCAATTATGCGACCGGGCCGACACCCCGGTTTCCGGTGTCCTGGGTGGTGAACCGCGCCTTGGGCGGTGATATCCGGACGGTGGAGAAAGTCACCAACGACCCCCGCTTCCAGGAGGCGGTGATCCCCGCCGGAAATCTGTGCGGCACGGCCGAAGAAATGGGGCGCTTCTTTCAGATGATGCTCAATGGTGGCAGTTGGGATGGCAAGCGCATCTGCAGTGAACTCACGGTTCGCCGTGCCATCCAGCAATTTGGCTCACTGCAGATGGACAGGACCATGCTGGTGCCCATGCGATTCAGTGCCGGCATGATGCTGGGCAGCAATCCTGTTGGCCTTTGGGGCCAGCAAAGCCGCTATGCGTTTGGCCATGTCGGGCTGATCAATAAACTGTGCTGGGCGGACCCGGCCCGGGACATTTCCGTCAGCCTGTTGAACACCGGTTTTCCGATTGTGGGTCATCACTTACCAGCCCTGGCTCGTTTCGTCTACACTGTCTGCAAACAGTTCCCGGTGTTGCCGGAAAACCAGCGGAGACTGGTGGCCGCCTGAGCGTTTCATTAAGGCGTCAGGCCTTGGCGCTCAAGGCCTGACGCCAGAATCTGTCAAAAAAAGTGAAAGCTTGTTCATTGTAATTGCACTTTGTCTGACAGTTCGGCACACTTGGTATCAATCAATAAGGATGTTTTCCACACTCATTGGACGAGGTTAACTATGGAAAAGCCGCAATTTCCCCCGCCTGAGCAGCGTAGCGTCAAGCTTGATCAGCACGACAGTGTGCGTTCCCACGTGCAACAGCAGATCTGCGATGAGGTACAGCGCCTGGAGCGTCGTATTGAAACCCTGCGCCTGACCAAAGCCCCCCACGCAGCCATCATGATTTCCACCTACGAACGGATGATCTGCCGAAAAAAGGGCTTTCTGCAGAACTGGGACCTGTAACAGGCCCAGTTCTGCAGAGACGATTGCTACTGTCGGTCAGGTGTTGATTCTGCATTCCAGGACATCAGGAATTCCGTTTCCGGCTGATTGGCACAGTTTGCCGGATTGCTGACGGTTGGAATGTCATCGGCGTTCTCGTAATCGGCTGGATCTTCCTCTGGATCCGGAATTCTTGCCGGTTCGTCGTTGGAGACGAACAGATGGACCTTGCTCATGCCGTAATCCAGTTCAATGCGGAGACAGTCCGGGCTGTCGTCCTCCATATTGAAGCCGTGTCGGCTGAAATCAATGACCGCCTGATCCGGACTTTTAATATACAAGGTATCTTTCTGGGTCGTTCCGATGAACTCCTGGCGCAGTTCGATGCCGCCGTAGTCCCGTGACACGTAGTCTGCCGTCGCGTATTCCGGCTGGTTGTAGCCAATGGCGCTGAATGACGCTGCACTGAACCTTGAGCCTGCGAGAACGCTCAGCAATTGTGGTTGTTGATCCCGGTTTTCAGCGTCGACGCTGCGGGCAACATACTGGATAGTGCGATAAACATGCCCGGTTTCGCTGCCAGCCTGATAGCGCCAGTCCAGAGTCTGATAACGCCATTCCCGGGCATTCAGAGGTCGGTTTTCAAGGGTCGCAGCCTGATCGGTAAATCGGATGGAGGCCTGATTGGAGCGGGAGTTATAGGTGCCTGACTCACCGGCTTCAATGCGCCTGCGGATATAGTCCCGCCCTTCATCAAAATTATCGACGCGCCCTACGCTGATCACCTGGTTCATCAGATCGAGAGGGTTACGAACCTTGCGGTAGCTTTTTTCGTCGCTGGTGGGCTCGCCACCGATAAACCGGTCGATATGGCGACGGATTTCGGCAGCCGTTGCCTGGTAGTCCTCTGCCTGGTCCGCGCCGTTCGGCTCGATACCGGGATAGAAATCAGCAAACCGGGTTTTGCTCAGGGTGTTCGGGGCACGGTCTGTATCCGCGAGGTCAAAGGTTCTGAAGGTGAGATCAACATTACTGGCCGGATTCAACGTCGATGAGGAATCGCCGCCACTGTCTACCCGACAACCGCTGAGTGTCAGTAACGTGAGTGAAACAGCGGCAAAAAGGCAGGAATGTCTCATTTCAGGTGACCCCGGGGTGCGAAAAAGCGTGTGAACGGCTAAAGTGACGAGTGCTGACAATAAACGATAAAGCACGCAGCTACCCGCGCGGAGATCACATTTTGCAGCAACGGTTTGCCCATATCCCGGTGCGGACGGTGGTTCTGCTCCTGTTTCTGGCCGCTCTGGTTTTGCCATCTGTGGCGAAGGCCCAGAATGCCTGCCGGGATGGGCAGATCATGCTGGATCACAACACCGGTAGCATTCCGAATCTGGGCGAGTGCCTGTGGTACCTGGAAGATCCTGAGCAGTCACTGACGATTGATGAGGTTCGCGCCGTAGGCGAGGACACGCTGACCCGTCACCAGGGTGGAGTGCTTAACTTCGGTTATACCGGCTCGGCCTACTGGACCCGCTTCGACCTGAGCACCCGCCGTTTAACCTCGCGGTCGGACTGGATACTGGAGCTGGCGCTGCCACTGGTGGACGACGTTCGGCTGTATCTGGTTCGGGATGGGCAACTGGTGGAACAACGCCAGACCGGGTATCTGGACAGCTGGGACGAACGGGATCTGGCCGTGCCAAACCCGACCTTCCGGCTCAGATTGTCGCCAGACACCGTCACCACGGTTTTCCTGCGCATTACCAACACCAACACCTTCCGCCTGCCGATTACCCTCTGGCACCCGGACAATTACATAGAAAAGGTCTCCATCGACGAAGCCGTGCGCGGGCTGCTGCTGGGTGCCATCCTGGCTATCCTGGCTTACAACCTGTTTGTGGCGGTATCGGTGCGGGAGCGCAGCAACATCTACTACGTGCTCTACCTGGTATGTGCGGCGGTATTCATCGGTACCGAACAGGTGCACGGGGTTCAGTTGCTGGATAGCCGGCCAGCCTTGCTCAACAAGGAATACCTCCCTTTCCAGATTATCCTGACCTGGTTCTTTGGCCTGTTGATGGCCCGTTCGCTGCTGGAAACCCGGCAACGCTCGCCCGATCTGGATCATGTACTCCGGTTATGTCTGACCTCTGTCGTCACCACCTTTGGTTTGTCGTTTTTCATGCCCTATTCGGTGGCCATGGAATGGATTGTGGTCGGCTCGATTCTGCTCAGTATCATTCTGATTGTGGTCAGCTATCTGTCCTGGCGCTATTACAACCCGGCAGCACGCTCTTATTTCTTTGCCTGGACCCTGGCCCTGATCGGGTTTGGTATCTATGCGCTGACGGTGATGGGTTACCTGCCGCTGAATACCTTTACCAGCTATTCGCCACAGTTCGGCCTGACGGCCCAGATCATCCTGTTTTCCTTTGCCCTGGCTGACCGAATCAAGCAGGTTCAGGGCGAGGCCCTGGCCTGGAACCAGCGCGCTCTGGCGAACCTGAGGCGTTACCAGTCACTGTTTGATAACGCCATTGAGGGCGTGTTCCAGATGTCACCGGAACGGCGGTTTGTAACCGCCAACCCGGCCATGGCCGAGTTGCTGGGCTACAGCAGCAGCCGTGAGCTGCTGGCGCGTAATCCGGATGTGCTGGAAACCTGCATTGCCGATGAGCGGTTGCGGCGTCTGGTGGTCGAGCAACTGGAGGCCCGGGGTACGGTGAAGGGTATTGAAGCGCGTTACCTGACCCGTCAGGGCGAGGAACGCTGGGCCACCATTTCCCTGCACACGGTGTATGATGCCGAGGGCCTGCCCATGCATCTCGAAGGCACCTGTATTGACGCCACCGAGAGCCATCAGCGCCTGCAGATCGAGCGGGAGCGGGAGCAGGAGCGGCTGGAAAAAGAGCTGGCCCGGAATTCCGCTCAGGCCAAGAGCCAGTTCCTGGCCAATATGAGTCATGAAATCCGGACCCCGCTGGCGGCTATCATCGGCTATGGCGAAACCCTGCTGGACCCGGATCTGAACGAAACCGAGAAACGCAGCAGCGCTGAAACGGTGGTTCGCAGCGGGCGTCACCTGCTGGAGCTGGTGAACGATATCCTCGACCACTCAAAGATCGACGCCAACAAGCTGGATGTTGATGTGGTGCCGGTCAATCTGCCGGAGTTACTGGATGAAATCCGCGCCTTCTTCGCCCCCCGGGCCCGGGAAAAGGGCCTGGATTTCAGTATCATCTGCGATTATCCCCTGCCCGAGAAGATCCGGACCGATCCAACCCGTTACCGACAAATTATCATTAATTTGTGCGGAAATGCCCTGAAGTTCACGGAAAATGGGTCTATCTCCCTGATTATTCGCTGTGACCGGGGCGCCGAGAAGCTTTACGCCCGGGTGGTGGATACCGGGATTGGCATGAAGCCTGAACAGCTGGACCGTCTGTTTGACCCCTTTGCCCAGGGCAGCACCGCAATTTCCCGCCAGTATGGCGGCACGGGGCTCGGCCTCAGTATATCCCGGAGGCTGGCGGAACTGCTGGGCGGCGATATCCGGGTGTCCAGCACCTATGGTGAAGGCAGTGAATTTGAAGTGTGCATCAGCACCGGTGAACTCGCGCAGGTTCATTTCCTGCGGGATGCCTCGGAATTCAGCCAGCGGCGCCGGGCCATTGCCATGGTCATGGCGCCCCGGTTGTCGGGCCGCATCCTCTGTGCCGAGGATAACGATGTAAACCGCCGGCTGGTGTCGTTGCTGGTGGGGCGCACCGGTGCCGAGCTGGTGCATGTCAGTAATGGCGCGGAAGCCCTGGAGCGCGCCACCCGCGAGCACTTCGATCTGATTCTGATGGACATCCAGATGCCGGTGATGAATGGCCGGGATGCCACCCTGGCGTTGCGGGAAGCAGGTGTTAACACCCCGGTGGTTGCGCTTACGGCCAATGTCATGGCCGAGGATATCGCTGAATATCGTCTGGCGGGATGCAATGATCACCTGGCCAAACCCATCGACAAGCAGCGCTTTTACGAGGTATTGGCCCGTTACCTGGCGTTGTCGGCGGAAACGGCGGTGGGTTCGGGTCACCGGTACAGCGGTAAGGTGCTGGTGGCCGAAGACAACGATGATAACCGTGGGCTGGTGGAGCGGATGCTCCGCCGCACCGGCGCAGAGCCCTTGCTGGTGACCAATGGGGAAGAGGCGGTTCGCCGGGCCCTGTCGGAAACCGTGAAACTGGTGCTTATGGATCGCCACATGCCCGGCATGGACGGCGTTGCGGCCACCCTGCTTTTGCGCCAGGCGGGCTTCCGGCGGCCGATCATTGCCTTTACCGCTGGTGATCAGGCAGAGAATGAAGCCTTGCTGGAGGCCGGTTGCGACGGGGTGCTGAACAAGCCCATTGACCATGCCCACCTGCAGGCCCTGCTGGATCGCTATCTGCCGGTGGAACAATGGGTCGGCGAGGCGGTTGACGATGACATTGGTCCGCTGGTGAACCGTTTCCTGGATGGCCTGGCTGAGCGAAAGCGGCGCATGGAAGCCGCACTGGCCCAGGGACAGTTGCAGCAATTGCAGTCCGAGAGCCATCAGATCAAGGGCACCGCCGGTGCCATGGGCTATCCGTTGATGACAGAACAGGCAGGGATACTTGAGCGATGTGTACGCTCAAGCCCCGGAGAGAGGGGGATGATTCGACAGGAACTGACCACCCTGAACGCCATGATTGACCGGGCCCTTGAGGGCCACCAGAGGTCGTCGAAAACCACAAAGGAACAGGCCAATGAGCGATAACCAAAAACAGGAACATTATTCCCTGAGCATGATGTATGGCACATACGCCGACATACTGTTCGTACTGTTTCCGTTTCTTGTCATTGCCATGCAGCGGCTCTGGGATGGCAACCTGTACCAGTCCCTGATGCGGCCCGACCTGAGTATTGCTGCGGCGATTCTGGCCGGCCTGGCTATCGGCAAATTTGTGCTGGGGTTGGTGACCAATCGCGATCTGGGGCGCTACAAAGAGCGGATTGTGTTTTTTATTGCCCTGACGCTGTTCGTGGTCCTTGGGCCGGCCATCATCCTGATCCTGAGTATGACCGGGAACGCGGAGATTCCGGGCTTTGTGGCCTTTGTGCAGCCGGTACTGCTGATTGTCTCCATTTCCCTCTATACAACGGCAGTCAGCATTGCCAATATTCTCACCCGGGTGACCGCGCCACCGTCCGTCGGTGACCATGGCGGGCCCACCGGTGATGAACCGGTTGATGTCCGCCCCGGGCCCGCACCTCTGGACTTGCCGCGCCGAACCGGCAACGATACCTACTGAGCCAGGGCACAGAACAGGAGAGTGTAATGAGTGATCTCAGAGTACTGGTGGTCGAAGATGAGCCGGTGATGCGGGAGCGTCTGGTCGACATGCTTTACAAAGCCGGTGCTACCAGCGTGTCTGAATGTGCGGACGCTGCGTCTGCCAGGGCGGCGTTCGAGGCCAGTGAGTTCCAGATCATTCTGCTGGATCTGGGACTGCCGGATGGTAACGGTCACGAACTGATGACCCGTTTCAAACAGGTTCGGGAGAACCAGCATATTGTGCTGGTCACGGCAGACGATTCCATTGAGAGTATTCAACGTGCCATCAGTGCCGGCGCCAATGGCTATGTAGTGAAGCCCTATTCCCAGGAAAAGATTTACGATGTGGTGAACAACTACGCCATGGTCCATGGCGGTGATCTGTCGATGATGGATGGGCTGAACCGGCATCATTGACCGGTCCAGCCTGCGGTCGTGACGGCAAGCCTGATCAGGCTACCTGGCGGGCAATCCAGGAGTTGTAGCGGGTCGCAAGAGCCCGGACATATCGGGCTTCGGCGCCGTCCAGATTGCTGAGTACGCCTTTGAAAATCCAGCCCCGCTCGTACAGACCCAGCACCCGCTGCTCGTCATCCAGGTTGACTCGCTGATTGAGTTTCTTGCAGATTGCATCCAGCAGCGGCAGCTTCTCCGGGCGCTTGATCGGAGCCTGACGATTGGCCATGGGCTGGTTCGCTGCACGTGATGTCGGATGTCTTCTCATGATGTTCTCCTTGTCGTTTTGCGGCTGCAAAAACAGAAAACCCCGGAGCCTCACAGGCAACCGGGGTCTGGCGGAGAAGCTGCCCCGGTTGCCGCAACGGCTCCCGGGACTGACCGAAAGCCGTTAGCTGTCTTTCACCATGGCACGCACGGCCTGCCCAATCTGGCAACCGGCGGCTGAGTATACGGTGTGCTTTGAAATCATCCTGGTCATATCGGCTCTGTGGATTCGGTTCAGTCATCAGTGTATAGGCAATTGGACGGTTTGCAATAGCCCAGCTCATTCGGCAAACCCGTACAGACGCACCGGCGGGAAATCCTCATACTTCTCCCTGTCACGTGTTTTTACGTTGTGCAATCCGCGGTACCTGCCTGGCAGGTATCGAATGGATCTCTCCTTTCTACGCAGCCCGATGGGCTGCGTTTTTTTTTGCCATCTCGGTAAGTTCGTAGCCACTACTTCGTACAGCCATTTATGGCGGCTTTGGCGATAATTCAACCACTCAATACATCCAGTTATCCAATTGATATCCAGAGGTTGAAACCGAAGAAAATGCCCGAAGAACCCGGACCTGCCCGTAACAAGTTCCGTTCTGATTTTATTGTCGAGATTGCCCTGATTGTAGCGGTTGCCGTTTATCTGGTGATGGCGCAGGGGCAAGTGGTGGGTGAGAACCTGTCCTTTACGCTTACTGGTGCCGCGCTGATGGCACTGGCCACCTACTGGACACTCCATACCATCCGAGATGGCCTGGAAGTTATTGCACTGCGGCTTCGCCCCGGCAAATAACCCGTTCCCAGGTTTTGTGCAGGATGAGTGCATCGTTGGCTGCCCGATGCACGGGCAGCCCGAGTTCGGCAATCACCTGCTGGCGGATGCCTGACCAGTGGCGTACCTGGCCCGGGTCGAGCAGCATGGAAATGGATTCCAGTTGAAACGCCGGCACCTCGCCGGCGGCCCGAAACAGCCGATGTAGCCAGAAGCTGTCGAAGGTCCAGGCGTCACAGAATACCTGCTCCGGCAACAGCTGGTTCAATTGCCGGGCCACCTCGCTAACCGCCATGCCTTCCTGCAACAGCCGTTGCCGTGAAATACCGTGAATGGTCTCCGCGCTTTCAGACCAGTCCTGCCAGAGCACATGGGGCTGAATCAGCCAGCTGTGCAGTGCCCCGTCGGGCATGCAGATGCCTACCTCAATCGGGTAGCTGGCGATCAGGTCGAGGCTGGACGCCTCAAAGTCAATAAAGGCCGGGCTGAAGTCTGAGCTCATTGAATCGGTGCTGGTGCTTTGTCGTTTTCTTTCGAGTTTACCCCTGATCTTGCCAGGACGCGAACCCAACTCGGTTTGTCACTGTTACAATATGGCCACGCTTTGTAAAAGCCCGATGACACACCCTTCTGAAAAACTGGTGCTGACCCCTCATGACTGACTCCGTTGTCGTTATCTATTCCGGTGGTATGGATTCTTTCACACTGTTGCACCTGGCCCGCGCCAGGGGGCTCAAGGTACATGCCCTGTCCTTCAACTATGGCCAGCGCCACGTGCGGGAACTGGATGTGGCCGCCGATGTTTGCCGGGCTGAAGGTATCCCCCACAAAGTGATTGATATCCGTGCTATGAGTGAGGTGATGTCCGGCTCTTCTCTGACGTCCGACATCGAAGTGCCTGAAGGCCATTATGAAGAAGACACCATGAAAGCCACGGTTGTGCCCAATCGCAACATGATCCTGTTATCGCTGGCGACCGGGTATGCGGTGACTACCGGGGCGGGCGCGGTCTGGTATGGAGCCCATGGCGGGGACCACGCCATTTACCCGGATTGCCGGCCGGAGTTTGTTGAAAAAATGGATGCTGTGTGCCGGGTGGCCAACTACGAGCCCGTGGGCATTGAGGCACCCTTTATGGCCATGGACAAGGGCCAGATCCTGGCTGAAGGGCTCAAGCTGGGCCTCGATTACAGCCAGACCTGGACCTGCTACAACGGCCGCGACAAGGCGTGCGGACGTTGTGGTTCCTGCGTCGAGCGGCTGGAGGCCTTTGCCGCCAACGGCGTCACCGATCCACTGACCTACGAGCGTCTTGCCTGATGTACCGCGTCAAGGAAGCCTTTTACACTCTCCAGGGTGAGGGCGCCCAGGCTGGACGCGCGGCGGTGTTCTGCCGGTTCAGCAAATGCAATCTCTGGACGGGGCGTGAGAAAGACCGGGCGAATGCGGTGTGCAATTTCTGCGATACAGATTTTGTCGGTACCGATGGCCAGAATGGCGGCCGCTTCGACACCCCGGAGGCCCTGGCCGCCCATATCCGGTCACTGTGGCCCGATGCTCCTGGCCGGCCCTATGTGGTCTGTACCGGTGGTGAGCCTCTGCTGCAACTGGATGAGCCTTTGATCAGGGCCTTTCACCGGGCCGGGTTTGAGGTTGGGGTTGAAACCAATGGCACATTGCCTGCGCCCGAAGGTATCGACTGGCTGTGTGTCAGCCCGAAAGCCGATGCCGAGGTGGTCATTGCCGAGTGTGATGAGCTGAAGCTGGTCTACCCGCAGCCGCTGGCGCCACCGGAGCGATTTCTGCACATCCGGGCGAGGCATTACTTCCTGTCACCCATGGCCTCACCGTCTGTGCCGGAGGGTGGGCCGGATGCCATCAAGCAAAGCAATACCCGCAAAGCCACGGACTACTGCCTGGCGCATCCGCAATGGCGGTTAACCTTGCAGATGCACAAGATTCTGGGCATCGACTGAGTCAGGCGGTTTCCGCGGTCTGCAGTTCCCGGTTGCGAAAGTGGCTGGGGCTCAGCCCCGTCCAGCGTTTGAACGCCCGGGTAAAATTGGCGGCGTCGGCATAGCCCAGGCTGTCGGCAATCTGGCTCAGATTCATGGTGGTGCTGGCCAGCAGATCCCGCGCGCGCTCCAGGCGCACCTGGTCCACCAGGGCCTGGAAGCTGGCTTCTTCTTCCTGCAGCCGGCGTTTCAGGGTGCGCTCTGAAACATACAGGGTGGAGGCCACCCGGGCCAGTTTTGGCGGAAACGGGTGGCTGGTTTCGATCACCCGTCGAACACGGCAGGCAAACCCGGCATCTTCTTTTAACTGTTTCAGTGCCGTTTCGCATTGTTCCCGCGAACTGACCGCCAACTGATCGTTACTGAACTGCACCGGCAGATTGAGCTGGCGGGCAGGAATCAACAGAGCATCTTCACTGGCACCATAGTCCACCGGCACCCCGATGGAGCGTCGGAACCGGTGAAAGTGATTGGGTTCCGGGCCGCGGCGCAAAACCTGCGTTCCGGGCACCGGGCTGCCAGTGAGTTGTGCCCCCATGGAAACGCAGCCGAACAGCACAGCATCCAGAACGAATCCCTGCAATGGGCCCAGCTCGATATCGCATTTGACCGCGTACCAGACATTGCTGCCTGCGACTCGCTTCTCTACCTTCAGATGCGGTGCCCGCAAGGTGAGATAACGGGTCATCAGCTCCAGAGCCTCGGCCAGCGTGCGGCTGCTCATGACAGCGGTACCCAGTGCACCGTGCAGGGGCAGCTTGAGTTCCCTTGCTAGCAGAATGCCAAGCCCCGGCTCACCACTTTCAATGATGGCCCGGGTCACAAACTCGCTGGCCTGGGCCTGGCTGACCCGAAGTTCGGTGGAATTGAGCCGGGTGGGATCCAGCCCGACTCTCAGAATCAGGTCCCGCTCATCAACACCAATGGTATGAAGCAGCTCGGCCAGGGTATGCAGGTAGATGGCCGGCATGCCCAGATCCTGAGAATTGGAAACAGAGGCGCGCATGATGTTCCTCGTCAGCGTGTGTTGTTGTTATGTAAGGGAGCTCGTTGGAACCGATTATGGCGCTTTGCACGGTTGAGCCCCATGACTTCGCTGACGGGTCAATGGGCCAGAGAGGCCAATTGCTTTATCTCGCCTGTCGTTGAACAAACTCCTGCAACACCCTGGCGGATTGGCCCGGGCGTTCCAGCATGGGCAGGTGGCCGACACCCGGGAACACGTGAACTTCAGCATTGGGTGTGGCGGTACGAAACCAGTCTACGCAACGGGTTGGTGTGATCACGTCGCGATCACCCCATTGCACTTGCAGGGGTGGAGTGTCTGGGCCAAGAAATCGCGCGGGCGCCAGGGCATCGGCCAGCATATCGTTGAAAATGTGCCGCAGCGACGCTTGCCGTTTGAGCAGGTCAGGCCCCAGCAGACCGGTCATGGCCAGTCCGGGTACCGTGGGCTTGCCATTCCCGACGCTGTTGAACATGCGGTAAACGCCGGCCCAGTCGCCAGGAATAAGAATGGCATCGCGATCAGACTTGAAGGGCGCGTTGATATCCACATCCGGGTGTTCCGGGATGCCGGCGCTATTGAGCAGTGTGACCGAGCGGGGTGGCTGGTTCAGCTTATGGGCGAGGATTGCGGCAATGGCACCGCCCATGGAACTGCCCGCCAGATGCAGGTTGTCGCCCGGGTATTCAGACAGCCAATCCCTCAGCCGCTCTGCCTGGCGTTCGTAGCGATAGCTGGCCGCCGGCTGATACTGGCTTTCGCCCAGCCCCGGCAGGTCCGGAATCAGCAGATGCCAGTCCGAAGGCAGCTTCTGCATCCAGAGCGCCCAGTTCTCCTTCATGGAGGCAAAGCCATGGATAAGCACCAGGGTCGGACGCCCCGGACCGGGCCGGCCGCGTTCCAGAAAAATCATGCGATGACCGTCCACACCGGCT
This sequence comes from Marinobacter sp. bablab_jr008, assembly GCF_016464145.1. NCBI lineage: Bacteria > Pseudomonadati > Pseudomonadota > Gammaproteobacteria > Pseudomonadales > Marinobacteraceae > Marinobacter > Marinobacter sp. bablab_jr008. The sequence continues at coordinate 68,517 of NZ_JACDWW010000051.1, read as the reverse complement.
TCCCGGCGTTTGGCTCTGAGTAGCCAGCGTTGTCCGGTTCGGGCTATGGGCCAGAGATCGGGTACAGGGATCGATGCCACGGGCACACCTCATTACTGTGAATGCCTTGTCAGTTTAACGCGGCACGAGCCGTGCGCTATTGCCCGGCTGCCGGACTCCGGAGGCGGTGCAGCAAGTCAGCGGGTGGGGCTGAGGTTCAGATCGGTCAGCACGGGATTGTGGTCAGACGATCGCCACGGGCCCGACTGATCCGGGGTCTGATGGTAGCTCAGCGCCCGGGGCTCATCGGCGTTGATGTTCCAGGTTTGCGCCCGCTCAACCCAAGGCATCAGTGCCGGGCTGGCAAGCGCGTAATCAAGGGTACCTTTCTGGCCCTGGTACCGGTAGGTATAGTGCTCGCACTGCATTGGCAAGCAAGGGTGATACTGGTGTACCAGGCTGGTGAAACCGGCTTCCTGGAACTGTTCGACCGGCGCCTCGCGGGCATAGCTATTGAGATCGCCAGTGATCAGTACGGGTGTGGTTTCGGGATCTCCGGCCAGTGCCTGGAGCCAGATCACGATAGCGTTGGCGCTGAGGGTCCGCTGCCGGTTGTAGCAGCCCTGCCCGTCGCCCTGATCCTGTTCTCGGGCCGCTGCATGCCGGCAGGATTTTGATTTCAGATGTGGTACCACCACCCAGAACGTCAGCTCGCTTCCCCGGGCACGGAATGCCTGGGCGAGTGGCGGGCGGGACGCGCCTGGAAGTTCGCCTGGTCCGGGCCTGTAAGCCGGGCTAGTGGGGCGGACCCGGGATTCCCGATACAGCAAGGCAGTGCGGATGGCATCGTTGCCGTCCCTGCCCGGCGTCTGTACGACTGCCCAATCAGCGCCGAGCGTCCGGGCCAGGCCAGCCGCCGCACTGTCTGGGCCGTAGCCGTCATTTTCCAGTTCGGTCACGGCAAGGATGTCGGGGTGCGCGTCCTGGATGGTTCGGGCGAGTTTACGGTTCTGGGTCTGAAACTGCTCGAGCGATGATGCGCCCCGTGGCGTGGGAAAGCCCTTGCCCTGCCCGTCGCCATTGAAGTAGTTCTGCAGGTTCAGGGTCATGATCCGGATACTGTCCGTTGATTTGGTCGGCGCTTGTGGTCTGGGGTTACGGGCCTGGAAACGTGGTACAGCGCCCGGTTGAACCCGCCACTGGCCAAAGCGGTAATCCAGTACGCCCTCCAGTTCTGACACGATATCGCCGGCCCGAACGGTATCGCGTTCTGATAGCCAGGGCACCGGCGTCGGGTTTTGCTTGCCCAGGCCATCGTCCAGGGTTATCCGTTGCGCCAGGTTTTGCTGTTCCAGTGTGCGGGCAGCCGGACCTGGCGCTAACTGTTCTGTGGCAATCACCTGATCGCTGGCCGCCAATGCCAGCTCGCCGTACCTGGCCAGGTTGTAGTTATCGATGACCGTCAGGGGCTCATCGAAACGCACCCGCATGTTTTCCAGGCTTTCGGGTGGTTGCGACCAGGGTAGCGATACGTTGATCAGCGCTGGCAGGGATGCCTGGCCGCATACTGAAAGGTTGTGCACCGGTGCCAGTTCGGTCAGGCCGTGAAACTCCTTGACAGTGCCGGTAACCCGCACCCGCTGACCCACGCTGCCACCGGCTTTGCGGGTATAGACAAACAGTGCTTCGGAGGTGGCTGGATTGTCATCGGTCTGGTGATCGGCCTGCTGCAGATAGAAGCCGGAAAAGCCGCCAGGTTTTCGGGCATCCAGTACAAGGATGCCTTCTACGGTCACGGTTTGGCCGATCAGTGGGGATTGGTTGCCGGTGCCCTGTACCTGATGGATGGGCGTGGCGGAAGCTCCACAGCGGTTATCGGCTTGCGCCTGGAGTGGCGTCGCCGATAACACAAGCCCGAGGCAAAGAAGGGCAGTAAAGGTCTGGAGCGGTCTGGTCACGGGGCCAGTCTAGCAGAGACCGGCCACCGCCTTGAGTGCCCGCTCGCGTTTGCTGCCAAAACCGAGCTGGTCCGGGTTGGCCAGTTCGAGCTGCTGAACCAATGGGTCTGGATGGCTGTTTTCGTAGGTGATGCCCAGTCGGGACAGCACATAGGGCGCCAGGGCGGCTCGGGTTTCGATGTGCAGCAGGCCATTGGTCATGCCGTAGTCGCGGGCGATGATCTTTTGCTGGGCTTCGGTCAGACGCTGGTCCGGGGTGATCTCCAGTGTCACCTGCCGCTGCCAGTCGTCATCCTGCTGGGCGTTGTGCCGGGCTTTCTGGCGCAGGGCCTCAATACGGCCGTGGAAGCGGCTCAGGGCGAAATCCCGGAATTCCCGGTTGGCGCTGCACCAGGCCCGAATGTGCCAGCTGTTGCCGGCACTGACCAGAGCGTGGGGTTCCAGCACACTCTCGGCGGCTTCCGGGCGGCTCAGTGATACGTAGCTCGCCTTCAGCTGGCGATGATAACGGGTGGCGGTCACCACGGCCCGCATAACTTCCGGGTCTATATGCCGGGCCGCCTCCGGGATGACGGCGTTGCCGGGCAGGCCCAGTTCAAGATCGGAGAAGGTATCACTCAGATTCTGCTGGCGGGCCAGAAGATCCTGATACTCGGATACGGCGCCCCGGGTGACCACCGGCTTGAAATTGGCAGAGGGGACATAGCCTTTCAGGTGCCGGTCGTAGACCAGATTGCCGGGAGCCAGTTCACGAAGATAAGTATTGATGTCCTTGGAAGCCTGCTGTCGACCGATACCAAAGCTGTGACAGATATGGTTGGTGGTCAGTCGACCCTCCCACAGGGCGATAATCTCGATCAGGCGATAGCGAAGCAGTAAATCCCAACGAATGGGCCAGTCCGTTTTCTTCATAGCCAGGCGCTCACGGTCCAGTAGATTGCATGGCAAATATGTTACCTGCTCCCGCCAATCGGGTCTGTTACGACCCATTAATGTAAAACATTGTCAAACGGCCTGCCAGTGCGGGCTCGGGGTCTCGGCAACTCCCTAGTGGCGCGGCTATAAAGAGGTTGGTTAAATGCTCGCCAGCAGACAATCTATAATGTTGTTATCTTTTCTTTTTGTTACCCACTGTAATCGCGACAGGCAGAATTCCGATGACCCGAATGGTTGCGTCTTTATCAGCGCTGATACTCAGTATTGTCCTTCTGGTCAGTGGCAACGCCTTTCTGATGACTCTGTTGGGCATTCGCCTGAGTATTGAAGAGATTTCGCCAGATGTGATCGGCTGGGTGCTGGTGTGTTACTCCATCGGTTTTGTGCTTGGCACCTTGTATGTGCACAAGATTATTGGCCGGGTGGGTCACATCCGTGCCTTTGCGGTGTTCGCAGCCATGGCGGCGGTCACCGCACTGATGTATCCGATGGCTATTTCCATGGTGTTCTGGGCCGTGCTGCGGGTGCTGTCCGGGTTCAGTATTGCCGGGGTGCTGGTGGTCATTGAGAGCTGGTTTTCCAGTCGGGCCACCAACGCTAATCGCGGCGCACTCTTCGCGGTCTATCAGATTGTCTTCTATCTTTCGGCCGCCGGCGGCCAGTTGATCGTCAATGTCGGTGACCCGGCCAACTTCCTGCCGTTCTCGCTGGCGGCCATGTTGTTGACGCTGGCATTGATTCCGTTGTCTTTGACCCGGATGGAGGCGCCGGTTATTGAACAGGCCAGTCGCATGTCGGTGTTCAAGCTGGCGCGGGAGTCGTTTTCGGGCGTTGCCGGGGCGCTGATCTGTGGGGTGATGATCGGTGGCTTCTATGCCCTTGGGCCGGTTTACGCCACGCTGGTTGGCCTGGATGTGGCGCGCACCTCTACCTTTATGGCCAGCGCGATTGTGGCGGCCATGCTTCTGGCCTGGCCGCTGGGACGGCTGTGCGACCGCTTTGACCGGCGCAGGGTCATGTTCTGGGTGGCGATGGCCGCCTCGGCTTCCGCGGGCGGTGTCGCGGTGTTCGGTGCGAGCAACCTGGCGTTGTTGACCTTGTTGGTGGGGTTGTTTACCGGCCTTTCGGCCACCATCTATCCAATCGCAGTGGCGATCACCAACGACCGTATGGACAGCAACCGGATAGTCTCCGCCAGTGCGACCTTGCTGCTGAGCTATGGTATTGGCAGTGTCATCGGCCCTATTGCCATGGCCAAGCTGATCAGCCTGTTGGGTCCGGCCGGTCTGTTCTATGGCAATGCCGGTTTCCTGCTGGTATTGGCGGTGATTACCAGCTACCGCATCAGCCACACCGAAGATGTTCCGGTGGACGAGCAGGAGCATTTCGTTCCGGCCATGCCGGAAACCTCACCGGTGCTGACCGAGATGGATCCCCGGAACACCGAGTTTCACGAATCACCGGAAGTGGAAGAAATGCAGGAGGAGCTGCGTCAGGCCGGTTGACGCAGCTTTCGGTTTTCCCCAATTATATTTTTGTCTTCACATCTGTTTTTATTTCAATGGTTAGCTTACTATTGGTGAATTTCCAATAAGGTAAGTCTTTTGTCGGTTTTCGGGGTGGCGTTTGCTTGTCCCATGCCGGATCACCATCAGGAGTAATGAACCATGAGAGATCAGTTTCCGTTTGCCGTTGCCCGGGTAACCCGCCGCTGGCGCAAAATGCTCGATGAACGCCTGAAAGATCTGGGTGTTACCCAGGCGCGTTGGAGCACCATGGTGTATCTGCAGCAAGGTGGTGAAGGCCTGACCCAGCGCGAACTGGCCAGCCTGATGGCCATTGAAAACCCGACCCTGGTACGTTTGCTGGACAGTCTTGAGCAACAGGGGCTGATTGAGCGCCGCCCATGCCCCAACGATCGTCGCGCCCGTCGCCTTCACCTGACCAAGGCCGGTGTCGAGTTCATGGATGAGTTGTCCGAGCGCGCGGCCACGCTCCGAGAGGAGATGCTTGACGGCATTTCCGACAAAGACATTGAGGCATCGCTCAAGGTTTTCCACAAGATCATGGAAAACGCCGAGAAGCAGAAGTGAGTCTTGGCTGATCAATCCGTAGAGGGCCTGCGGGCCCGATATGGTGACCGCTGGCGCTGGCTGGCGGTGCTTACCGTGGTGCTCGGCACCATGGCCACGGTGCTCAGTGCCACGGTGGTCAACGTTGCCCTGCACGATATCATGGTGGAGTTCGGTATCCGCCAGGGCCAGGTTCACTGGCTGGCGACCGGTTTCATTGCCGCCATGACCACCACCATGCTGGCTTCGGCGTGGCTGCTGGACCGCTTCGGTGTCCGCAAGACCCTCAGTGCCGCCATGGCCATGTTCACGCTGATTTCCCTCGCCGGTGGCTTGGCGCCCACGCCAGAATTGTTGATTGCCGCCCGGATTGGGCAAGGGGCCATGGCCGGGTTGATGCAGCCCATGGGCATGTATCTGGTGTTCCGGATTTTTCCGGCGGACCAGCGCGGCCGCGCCATGGGCATCTATGGCATGGGTGTGATTCTCGCGCCGGCTCTGGGCCCGGTCCTCGGTGGTTTTCTGGTGGATCAGTTCCACTGGCGCTGGGTGATGTTTGCCCCGGCTCCGGTCACCCTGCTGGGTGTGTGGATGGCCTTGCGCTTTCTGCCGTCACCACGGTCCCGTCCGGCTCCCTACATGTTCGATCTGTCCGGTATGGTTCTGCTGGGGGCCGCGGTTGCTGTCACCCTGGAAACGCTTAACCGTCTGCAGGACTGGCCCGGAGACTCTGTGCGTATTGCCTGGCAGGGCGCGTTGGCTGCGATTCTGATTATTGGATTTATCGTACGTGAACGTCGTGCCGCCCATCCGCTTGTCCGATTGGCGTTACTGCGAGAGCCGGTGTTTCTGTACGCAACCCTGGGCGCCATGGCACTGGGTCTGGCGCTGTTCGGCTCTACCTATCTGATCCCGTTATTTGTGCAGACTTCGCTGGGCTTCTCGGCCACAGAAGCGGGCTTGCTGATGTTACCCGCAGGCGTCGTACTGGGCATGGTGTTCCCCGTCGCCGGCCGGCTTGCCGACAAACGCAGTGCCCGTGGGCTGGTGTTGTTTGGCATTGCCATGTTTGCCTGTTCGGCGGTGTTGTTTGCCGCTACCGGGGCGCTGGTCGGGTTTGTCTGGCTGGCATTGTGGGCAGTTGTGGGCCGAATCGGTATAGGCTTTATGTTGCCGGCGCTGTCGACGGGAGCTCTGAACCCGCTCGCGCCGGAACAGCTGGGTGCAGGTTCCAGTACGATCAATTTCGCCCGTCAGCTGGGTGGTGCGCTCGGAGTGAATATCGTTGCCCTCACCATCGAGTTCGGCGAACACGAAGGCGGGCTGCCAACCGTTTCAGCCTTTGCCTCGGCCTGGTGGCTGGTTGCGGTATGCGTGGCGCTGGCGGCGGTGCCGATCTGGAAAATGCGGGCCTGAGGCCGGGAGTTGCCTTGTTTGCCGCTATTCATTACTATGGCCGCACCTTCGGGGGAGTAGCCTCTGCACCGGTGATCCGGGGCAGACGGTGGTCAACATACTTGCAGCTCAATCTGCATGGCCATCGTGTTCCTGAACAGGAATTGGCAAGACCTGAGGCAGATCACCTCCAATGGGCGGAAGGTGGGCTGTCTCATGTCTGAATTGTCTCCGCCCTGAGGTTCTGCTGAATGGATGCTTTTCTCGCTTCGACGCTTGCCGTTGCCATCGCTGAAATTGGCGATAAAACCCAGCTGTTGTCTCTCTTTCTGGTTGCCAGATACGCCAAGCGTACCCCTATCATCCTCGGGATTCTGATTGCTACCGTACTCAACCATGCCCTGTCTGCCTGGCTGGGCGCCTGGGTTGCGCAATGGATTCCGGAAGCCTGGCTGCCCTGGATCCTGGCGGTCAGCTTTGTCGCCATTGCCCTGTGGCTGTTGATTCCAGACAAGGATGATTCGGAGGACTCGAAATTCCTGGGTATGGGTGCCTTTATGGCCACCACCATCATGTTCTTCCTGGCGGAAATTGGCGACAAAACCCAGATTGCTACGGTGGTTCTGGCGGCAAGGTATACCGAGACATTCTGGGTTATCATCGGTACAACCGTCGGTATGCTGTTGGCCAATGTGCCGGTTATCATGGCGGGTCGCTGGCTGATGGAACGCCTGCCTCTGGCCATGGCACGAATCAGCGCGAGTATTCTGTTTGTGGCCCTGGCCGGGGTAACGGTCTGGGCCACGGTAATGAACTCCTGAGCCGGGCGCCGGTCACTGAGAGTGAGAAATGCTGTTACGGAAACCTAATGTTATGCAGTGGAAAAGCTGGTTGCTTGTTGTCTTCGGTGTCAGTCTGCTGTGGCCGTTTTCTGCGGTGCAGGCCGCCCGGGAGGTAAGCGAGCCGCAAGCATCAGAACAGGCGCCGGACCGGTCCCCGCGGGTTCCTACGTTCCGGCCTGACGGTGACCTGGCCGGAGAGCTGCAGGTGTTCAATACCGTGTATGAAGACACTTTTGCCGGTATTGGCAACAAATTGGCCTTAGGGTACCTGGAACTGGTGAAGGCAAACCCCGGCATTGACCCCTGGTTGCCGGGCGAAGGCACCATGATCACTCTGCCCCGCATGTATGTGTTGCCCGATGTTGAGCGCGAGGGCATCGTGATTAATCTGGCTGAATACCGGCTGTATTACTTTACACCTGATGGCGGGGTGCAGGTGTACCCGGTTGGTGTGGGCACTGAGGAAAACCCGTCGCCGCTGACCAATGCCAAAGTAACCATGCCACTGGAGTCCCCGGCCTGGTACCCGCCAGCGAGCATTCGTGCCGAATATGAGGCGTCGGGAGACTATCTGCCGAAAATGATCCCGCCAGGCCCGGGCAATCCCCTGGGTACCCATGCCCTCATGCTGAGCGAGAAAGGCTACCTCATTCACGGCACCAACAAACAGTTCGGTGTCGGTATGCCGGTCAGTCACGGCTGTTTCCGCATGTACAACGAAGATATTTCACGGTTTGTCTATCAGGTGGAGAAAGGCACGCCGGTTCAGGTGATTCGTGAGCCGGTCAAGATCGGTATGTCCGGTGGTGAGGTGTGGCTGGAAGTGCATCGGCCCCATGAGGACTATTCGGCCCGCGACCGGGAGCGCCTGTGGGCTCAGGTATTTGAAAAAGTTGAGAGCTTCCGCCAGCAGCATCCGGATGTGGATCTTCGCCGCCGTTCCATTGAGCTGGCGGTGGATCAGGCCGATGGTCTGCCCACCATGGTCGGCGAAAAGCTGACCCGGATGGCATCCGAGGACTCGGTTGAACCCGCAGAATCCGAGAAACAGGGCAAGCCGGAACAGACCCTGTATTTCTAGTCCCCCCGGTAAAGGAACACCGCAATGAGCAGGAGCATTCTGATCACCGGCGCCAGTTCTGGCCTTGGCGAGGGCATGGCCCGAGAGTTTGCCGCCCGCGGAGATAACCTGGCGCTCTGCGCCCGAAGAACTGAGCGGCTCGAGGTGCTGAAAGCGGAGCTTGAACAGCAGTACCCGGGTATCTGGATTCAGGTGATGGCACTGGATGTGAATGATCATGTTCAGGTGCAGGAGGTGTTCCGGGCTTTTCAGGCGCACTTTGGAGCACTGGACCGGATTATCGTGAATGCGGGTATCGGTAAGGGCCAGCCACTCGGAACCGGGAGCTTTGATGCTAACCGGCAGACCGCAGAAACCAACTTTGTCGCCGCCCTCGCCCAGATTGAAGCGGCGATGGAAATTTTCAGGGAACAGAACCGGGGCCACCTGGTGGCCGTATCATCGGTAACGGCAGTGCGCGGTATGCCGGGCAACGTTACCACCTATGCCGCCACCAAGGCCGGGTTGGCAGCACTCTGTGAAGGACTGCGCATCGAGTTGAAAAAACGCCGGTCCCCGATCCGTGTGACTACCCTGTATCCGGGCTATATTCGCACTGAAATCAATGAGAAGGTGAAAAACACACCGTTCATCGTCGACGCACAAACCGGCTGTCGTGCTATGGTGAAAGCCATAGAAGCCGGAAAAGCCGAGCATTTTGTGCCCGCCTGGCCCTGGGCCCCGATCGGTTTTGTGCTAAGGCGGTTACCGGAGTCGGTTCTGGCAAAGCTGTTCTGATCACTCCCGTGGGAGGTTGAGATGCGTGCAAGCCACTTCAGGACATCGACACTCACCCCCAGAGTAAAGCTCTGGGCGCTGGTGTTTGTAGCCGGAGCCTTGCTGGCCCTGTTCAGTCTTTCCCTGAAAGTCTTTGCGCAACAGGAATCGCCCCGTCAGGCCCTGGTGCTTTCGGTTGAAGGAGCGATTGGCCCGGCCACCATGGATTATGTGACCCGGGGTATTCGCCGGGCGGAGCGGGAAAGCGCCGGCCTGGTGGTGATTGAAATGGACACCCCGGGCGGTTTGATGGATTCCATGCGGGAAATCATCAAGACCATCCTTGCTTCCGATGTGCCGGTGGCGACCTACGTTTCACCCCAGGGTGCCCGGGCGGCCAGTGCTGGTACCTATATCCTCTACGGCAGCCACATTGCCGCCATGGCTCCGGCCACCAACCTTGGCTCAGCCACACCCGTGCAAATGGGTGGCCTGCCCGGCTCCACAGAACCTGAGTCCCCTTCTGAATCCGCCCCTGAAGAATCTTCGGAGGACACCGACCAGAGCGAATCGGCCGACAAACGTCGTGGCGACACTGCTATGGAGCGCAAGGTACTGGAAGATGCCGTGAGCTACATCCGCGGCCTGGCCGAGCGCCATGGCCGTAATGCCGACTGGGCGGAAGAGGCGGTTCGGGAGGCGGTCAATCTCGGGGCTACCGAAGCCCTTGAGCGTAACGTGGTGGACGTGGTGGTGCCGAACCTCCGGGCGTTGTTAAGCGAAATTGATGGTCGCACTGTGCGCATGGCCGCCGGTGATCGGGTACTGGAAACCGCGCAACTGGAATTGGTGCGGGCCGAGCCGGACTGGCGCACCAAACTGCTGTCGGTGATTACTGACCCGAATGTGGCCTATTTCCTGATGATCATCGGTTTTTACGGCATTCTTTTCGAACTGGCCAATCCCGGCGCCGTAGTGCCTGGGGTGATTGGCGCAATCAGTCTGATTCTGGCCCTGTTCGCCTTCCAGGTATTGTCGGTGAATTACGCGGGCCTGGCGCTGATCCTGTTGGGGCTGGCCTTCATTGTCGGCGAGGCGTTTGTGCCCAGTTTCGGCATCCTCGGCATCGGTGGCATCGTGGCGTTTGTCACTGGCTCCGTCATCCTGATGGACGGCAGCCATCAGGACATTTCGCTGCCCACGATTGGTGGCACGGCGGTGGTGGCTGGGGGCTTTATTCTTTGGACCGTTACCCGGTTCATCGGTCTTCGGCGGCGCCACCCGGTCTCGGGTAGTGAGCAGCTGGTCCACGAACACGGTGTGGCACTGGATGATTTTGTCCCCACGTATGATGCCTACGCGGGCCATGTACGGGTCAGCGGCGAACGCTGGAACGCCCGGAGTCAGGAGGCCATTGCCGCCCGATCGCAAGTGCGGGTAAATGGTATGGACGGCCTGACCCTGCTGGTGGAGCCCGGCACCGACGAACCGGCAGAGCGCACAGATTAAACATCAACGGCAAATCAAGGAGGCCGTATGAATCTCGGTGACATTATTCCCTATATTGCACCGACGGTGGTGCTGCTGCTGATCCTGGGGTCAGCAATCAAGATCCTGCCGGAATACGAGCGTGGCGTGGTCTTTTTTCTGGGTCGGTTCCAGGGTGTGAAAGGCCCGGGCCTGATCATCGTCATTCCCGGTATCCAGCAGATTGTGCGAGTTGACCTTCGGGTGATCACCCTGGATGTCCCCAGCCAGGACGTGATCTCCAAAGACAACGTTACCGTGCGGGTAAATGCGGTGCTGTACTTCCGGGTGGTGGATCCGGAAAAAGCCATTATCCGGGTTGAAGATTATGGTGCCGCTACCAGCCAGTTGGCCCAGACAACACTGCGATCTGTACTGGGCAAGCACGACCTGGACGAGATGTTATCCGAACGGGACAAGCTGAACGCCGACATTCAGGAGATCATTGATGCCCAGACCGAAGAATGGGGTATCAAGGTGGCGAATGTGGAAATCAAGCATGTGGATCTGAACGAATCCATGATCCGCGCCATCGCCCGTCAGGCGGAAGCCGAGCGGGAGCGCCGGGCCAAGGTTATCCACGCTGAAGGCGAGCTTCAGGCGTCGAAGAAACTGGTGGAGGCAGCAGAAGTCATGTCGGCGAACTCGGGGGCTATGCAGTTGCGTTATCTGCAGACCTTGGCGGATATGAGCAACACCAACTCATCGACCATTGTTTTCCCACTGCCGATGGATATGATCAAGAACTTCCTGGACAACCAGTCGGCTAACAAAGGGCCGGACAAACCAGACCAGTAAAGCCGGGGGGGCAGACAGCCACAAAAAAGGCCGGATTAACCGGCCTTTTTTGCTAGCTGACAGCCTTACTTCTGGCTGGCACGCTCGAGCATACGCTTGGCGCGCTCGTTTGCTTCGTCAGCAGCTTTCTGGGCAGCACGGGCTGCAGCCAGAGCTTCTTCAGCAGTCTGCTGGGCAGTGCGTGCACTGCTGGCGGCGCTGTTAGCTGTGTTCAGGGCGTTGTTGGCAGTCTGCTCAGCGGAGCTGGCAGTTGCATTTGCTTCGTCGATAGCAGCTTGTTCAGTAGTGGCACAACCTGCAGTCAGAGCAGTAGCCAGTGCAAACCCGGCGATCGTCAGTTTACGCATTGTAAATCCCCTTATTGGTCGTTTTATTTCCTGTGATCCGGAAGCCGGTCAGACAGCTCCCTTCTGCTAGGCCCGATAGGCAGTGACTACCGGAGTCGTTAAACAGTGTAAAACACTCAGAGACAAAATGTTAACTAAGGATACGTAAATTTTCTTAGCTTATGACAACAACTTAATCCGGCTTTCATGGCGTTGTCACCAAGCAGAACGAATCACGGAACGATGCGGATGGGGGTTCCATTCTGGACCAGTTGCCAGATTTCATCCATGGCTTCGTTGCTCACTGCAATGCAGCCATTGGTCCAGTCCAGCCCGGTGTAGGCAAAGGCCATGTCGCCGGCATTGTTGGGCAGGCCATGGATCATGATGCTGCCGCCGGGATCAAGACCCCAGGCTTCAGCCAGTTCCCGGTCGCGGGGGCTGGGGTAGGAAATGTGGATGGATTTATAGAAGTCGCTGCTGGCATTGCGCCAGTCCAGTACATAGTCACCCTCGGGTGTGCGTTCATCCCCCTCGTACAGCTTGTGGCCGACGGGATTGTCGCCGAGGGAGATCCGGTACTGGCGTACGGTTTCATCACCGCTGAGCAGGTAAAGGCGACGTTCTCCTTTGTTGACCAGTACCTGGGTAATCTCCAGCAGGCCTTCCATTAACGCCGGTTCCGGTGGGCTCGGCATCATGCGGGTGTCGGCCCGGGCCAGAAGCTCAGAGGTTGACGCCATCAGAGGGGAGGCAATCAGGGCGATGGTCAGTAGAACTCGAACAATCATGAAACTCGCACAAATCGGTAAATGGTTAAACTTTGTTCATGCTGTTTATACCATAGCCTGGTAACGGGGTGATAAGGGGTTCTGTTACAGAGTTTGGCTTTTCTTGACCGGGATCCCATTCAGGAATCCATTTTCATGCCTACTTTGGTCACCCGGTCAGCGTCGGTGGCCCTGGCGACCAGGGTAACGGGCCCCAGCACAACCTTGTCACCAACCACCGGGTGGCCCTTGGTACGCCTGGCAAAACACTCAGCCAGGGAGAGTTCGGGCGGCAGCTCGTCAAATTCGATGCCGTACACCTGTTCAACATCCCCCAGCAGGGCATCGCCATTGAGCACAAAATCCCCAAAGAATGCCCGTTCTGCCAGATGCTTCGGCGCCTGCCTGCCGCTAAGGGCCTTGCCAAGATCCGGCAGCAAGGCTGGCGTGGCAAACATGGCCACCACATCGCCTGAGGCAACTTCCAGTTCCCGGGTCGGTTGCAGGCATTTGCGATCCCGGAAGATACCGGCAACGGCGGTATTGTCGGGTAGCCTGAGCTGGCCGAGGGCCCGGGGGCTTTCCCAATTCTTGCCGCGCAGCGGAAACAGCATCAGTTCGTGATCACCTGCGGCAGGCACATCCAGAGGTAGCCTGCGGTACGGATCTTCCCCTGCAGGCACCTCCAGTTTCAGTTTGCGCGCCAATGGTGCCATGGTGGTGCCCTGTACCAGCAGCGATACCAGCACAATAAAGAAGGCGGCATGGAACACCAGTTGGGCATCCGGAAGGTCTGCAATAATCGGAAACAGGGCGAGCACGATCGGCACTGCGCCACGCAGGCCCACCCAACTGATAAACCCCAACTCCCGCCGATTGAACGCGAAAGGCCAAAGCGTGAGTAGCACGGTGGCCGGCCGGATCACGAAAATCAGCGCCAGTGCCAGAATCAGACCGCCACCGGCCAGCGGCACCAGATCCGATGGATTAACCAGCAGGCCCAGCATCAGGAACAGGCAAAGCTGTGCCAGCCAGGCCAGGCCATCATGCACCTGAAGAATCATCGGCATCATCCGAACATGCCGGTTACCAATCACCACCCCGGTGAGGTAAATCGCCAGAAAGCCACTGCCGCCGATGGCGTTGGTTGAGGAGAACACGGCGATGCCGGCAGCGGCTACCAGCAGCGGGTAAAGCGACGGGGTCAGTCGTATTCGGTTGACCAGCTGAACCACGGCAAAGCCACCAAGGAGGCCGGCCACCGTGCCGATGCCGAACTGCTGTACCAGCATCATCAGGCCTTTGGCCAATGCCCCCTCTTCGTAACTGCCAATCAGGGTAACCAGCAGCAGAGTCAGGAAAATGGCCATGGGGTCGTTACTGCCGGATTCGATTTCCAGCGTGGCGCTGACCCGCTCGTTCAGATGCAGGCCCCGGCCCTGGAGTAGTGAGAAGACGGCGGCGGCATCGGTGGAGGAAATAATGGCGCCGACCAACAAAGCCATCAGCCAGTGCAGGTCGAACACCCACCAGGCAACCAGTGCGGCGCCACCGGCGGTCAGGCCAACGCCAAGGGTGGCCAGTACCAGTGCCGGCCGCAGACCTACCCGGAACGTTTCCACCCGGGTACGCATGCCGCCATCCAGCAGAATCACACCCAGCGCCAGATTGGCGATCAGGAAGGCCAGCTCGAAGTTGTCGAATTCGATACCACCCGGGCCGTCCTCCCCCATCATCATGCCCACGACCAGGAAGATCAGCAGCACGGGCATGCCAACGCGGCTGGAAAGCGGGCTGAGAACGATGCTGATCACCAGCATCAAGGCGCCAATCAGGGTAAGTGTGGGATCCATCAGACTCCAGACCAAAGGGGCTTGCCCGAACGCAGGGCCCGGGCTTATATTGCTGTGGCAATCATTATGCAGGCGGGCGTAGCTCAATGGTAGAGCAGAGGCTTCCCAAGCCTACGACGTGGGTTCGATTCCCATCGCCCGCTCCAGGTTGATCCCCGCAAATATCTCAGAATCTCCTTAAATATCCGCTTTCCAACAACTTGAAAATGTCCAATGACGTTGTGCTCGGTGTATATCCGCGCGTCTTTTGATTGACGGTGCATTGCAGCTACTCAAACCTGTCCCAATAGGGCGGATCACCAAAATAGCCGTCGATGAAGTCGATGAAGCTGCGGACCTTGCTTGCCAGTAACTGGCGGTGAGCGTAGACGGCGTATAGCCCCAGCGGCTCCGGTTCATGTTCCGGCAGGACGATCGTTAACTTGCCTTCCTGAATGGCGGGGCCCGCGATAAAGGTCGGTTGCAGGGCAATCCCGGCCCCGGCAATGGCTGCCTCGACAAGCACGTCGCCGTTGTTGCTGACCATTCCCTGCAGGTTGTCACTGCGGTTGTCCTGGAGCCACTTCTGCGGGGGATGGTTGGAATCCGGGTCCATGTAGCTGTAGCGCAGGTACTGATGGTCCCGGAGGTCTTCCGGTTTGCCGGGGCTGCCGTATCGTGCCAGATAAGCTGGAGAGGCACACAGCACCAGCCGCACCGGCGCCACCCGCTTGGCGATCAGGGAAGAGCTTTGCAGGCGGCCGATGCGCAGCGCGATATCGAAGCCTTCCTCGACTATGTCGACTTTCCGGTCATTGAGTTGCAGGTCAATACCCACGGCGGGGTGCATTCGCTGGAACTCGGTCAGCAGGGCCGGCATGTGGCGAATGGCGAAAGAAACCGGGGCACTGATGCGCAGCAGGCCCTGGGCCTCGGTTTGCAGGTCGCCGAGCTGATTTTCCAGATCATCAATATCGCTGAGCACCTGCTGGGCCCGCGGGTAATATTGCCTGCCTGCTTCGGTCAGGTGGAGCCTGCGCGTGGTGCGGTTCAGCAACCGAACGCCCAGGTGCGTCTCCAGCTGAGACACGTATTTGCTGACCAGTTGTGGCGAGGTGTCCAGGCGGTCAGCGGCTCGGGTGAAGCTGCCTTCGTTGACCACTGTCGCGAAGGTGCGCATGGCTTCAATACGATCCATGGCGGTGTCCTGATCTGAGTTGTGCTGATGATTATCAATAAAATGACGATAATATAGCAACAAGAGTCATCTTAGTCTTTGAGATTGGTGATAGTAAAGTGAGCCCATAGCCTGAAGCCAGGGCTTCGGGATAAACCAATCAGAGAAAGACTTAAGGTGACGAATATGAACGCTCAATTCACCAAGGCATTACTCCAATCCAATGGTGGCTTTGCCGCACTGGTACTGAGGGTTCCGGTGGGGCTGATCCTGGCCGCTCATGGTGCCCAGAAACTGTTCGGCTGGTTTGGCGGATATGGGCTGGAAGGTACCGGACAATGGCTGGCCAGTATTGGCCTGGAGCCTGGCTACCTGATGGCCTTGCTGGCAGGTGGTGCCGAATTCTTTGGCGGTCTGGCACTGGTGCTCGGGCTACTGACACGTCCGGCGGCGGTGGTTGCGGCTTTCACCATGTTGGTGGCCATTTTCGCGGTGCATATCGGTAATGGCTTATTTATGGCCAATAATGGTTACGAGTATGCACTCACGCTGTTTGCCGCCACCGTCGCTCTGGCGATTCAGGGCGCAGGCCGGTTCGCTGTCGATAACCTGTTGCAGAAAGAAAGCTGAACCGGGGAGAACGCCATGAGCAAAGCGACCGATGTACTGTTTGTTTCCCACGGTGGCGGCCCCATGCCGCTGCTGGGAGATCCCGGGCACCAGGACATGGTGGACCGGTTAACAGAGCTAGCGGCTGACCTGCGCAAACCCTCTGCGATACTGGTGATCAGCGCCCACTGGGAGGAGGCGATCCCGACCATTACCTCAGGTACTACGCCGTCGCTGATTTACGATTATTACGGTTTTCCTTCGGAAGCCTACAAGATCGAATACCCCTGCCCGGGTGAGCCAGTGCTGGCGCAGCAGGTCGCCCAGGCGTTGGATCAGGCTGGTATCCAGGCCCGCCTGGATGACCAGCGGGGCCTGGATCACGGCGCGTTCGTGCCGCTTAAACTGATGTATCCGGAGGCAAAGATTCCCTGCATTCAGCTCTCACTGGTCAACACTCTGGACGCCAGTACGCACCTTGCGATTGGCCGGGCATTGCAGGCACTGGATTACGATCACCTGCTGGTGCTTGGCTCAGGCTTCTCGTTCCACAACATGCGGGCCTTCTTTGCTGCACAGACACCGGAAATCCAGGCCCGTAACCTGGCCTTTGAGGACTGGCTGGAACAGACCTGCAGCGACAGCTCCCTGTCGGAGCCGGAGCGGGCGAAGCGCCTGGCAGATTGGGAGCAAGCGCCCCATGCCCGGTTCTGTCACCCCCGGGAAGAGCACCTCCTGCCCTTGCACGTGTGCTATGGCCTCGCCAACAAAGCCAGCGACCGGCACATTGCCGCAACCATCCTCGGGAAACAGTCGGGGATGTTTTACTGGGGCTGAATCAGTGCAGCTTCAACCTTGGCTGCATGGCCCGACTGATCTTGTCCATCAGCCAGATCACGCCGGTTCGCAGGAAACCGTGCAAGGCCACCTGGTGCATTCGGTACAGCGACACGTAGAACAGCCTGGCCACTTTCCCTTCGATATACATACTGCGTCCGGACAGGTTACCCATCAGGTTGCCGACGGTGGTGTATTTGCTGAAGTTGATCAGTGAGCCATGGTCGTTGTACACGAAGGGAACGGCTTCTTTGCCTTCCAGCCGGTTGCAGAGGGTTTTGAACAGGGCATCGGCCTGCTGGTGTGCGGCCTGGGCACGTGGTGGCACCGGCCGGTCGGATTCCGGCTGCGGGCAGGCGGCGCAGTCACCAAACGCGAAGATATCCGCATCTTTGGTGGTTTTCAGGGTCTGTTCCACCAGCAGCTGATTGCCGCGATTGGTCTCCAGGCCATCCAGTTCCGCCAGGAACGGCGGTGCTTTGATGCCAGCGGCCCAGATGGTCATTTCCGAGGGCAGTTCAGTGCCGTCCTTCATGATCAGACTGTTCTCGCGCACCTCGCTTACAGGTTGTCCGGTCAATACCTTGACCTTCTGGCGTTCCAGTTCCCGGGTGGCTGCGGCGGAAAGGCGCCCGGGCAGCGCAGGCAATATGCGGTCGGCCGCCTCGATCACGCTGATGGAAACATCGGAAGATTTGAGGTGGTTCATGCCGTAGATGGGCAATTCGCGGGATGCCAGTCTCAGTTCGGCGGCCAGTTCCACGCCCGTGGCTCCGGCACCAATGATGCTGATGTTCAGGGCATGGGGCTGGCCCTGAAGGGCTTCGTGGTTTTTGCGCAGGAAGGCATTGAGCATCAGGTTATGAAAGCGGCGAGCCTGCTTCAGACTGTCCAGGAACAGGCAGTGATCCTGTGCGCCGGGGGTGCCGAAGTCGTTCGCGGTGCTGCCAACGGCAATCACCAGGGTGTCGTAATGAAGGCGGCGTTCCGGCACGACTTCTTGGCCTTCTTCATCCCGGAACGGGGCAATCACGATCGCTTTATTGGCCCGGTCCAGACCGCTCATGCGGCCGAGCTGAAATTCGTAATGGTGCTTGCGGGCGTGGGCGCGGTAATTGATTTCGTTGGCGCTGGCATCTAGCGAGCCGGAGGCCACTTCATGCAGCAGGGGTTTCCACACATGGGTAAGACCGGCGTCGACGAGGGAAATACGGGCTTTGCCTTTTTTGCCAAGCTTGTTGCCCAGACTGGTGACCAGTTCCAGACCGCCGGCTCCGCCGCCGACCACGACTATGTGATGAAGGTTTTCCATAACGTTTCAGACCTTTAAGTGATGAGAGCCAAACGCTCTCGGATGAAAGCGCTTGGCTGTCGTCACTGGCCTGAGTGTCTATGATTAGGGAGCTAATACAGGGGCGTATACTACCGCCGATGTTGGAGCGAGACAATTGAGCCCAAGTACCTATTGGCTCCATCGTTAGTATTGTCGGGCTGGACACAGAGCCGTTGGCGCTGCTACAAACTTCTCATCCACTTGAAGAACAGACAGGAGAAAGCGACGTGAAACTGCAGGTTCGAGGTGTTGAGGAAGGCCAGCCGGTACCGGAAAAGTTTGCCTTCGGTGTGTTCAGTGAGCAGGACCACATGAGTTTTGGTCCCAACCGGAATCCAGAGCTGGTCTGGGACGGTGCACCGGAGGGCACCAAAAGCTTTGTGGTGATGATGTTTGACCCGGATGTGCCCAGCGTCGCCGACGACGTCAATCAGGAAGGCAAGACCGTACCGGCCGACCTGCCACGTGTCGATTTCTTCCATTGGCTGCTGGTGGATATTCCCGCTGGCACAAAGCGGATCCCGGAAGGTGAAGACAGCGATGGTGTCAGTCCCAAGGGCAAGGATTATGGACCTGGCCCGATTGGTGTCCGTGGTGTGAACAATTACACCCAGTTTCTGGCCGGCAATCCGGACATGGCCGGTACCTATGCCGGTTATGACGGCCCCTGCCCGCCCTGGAATGATGAAATCATCCATCACTACCACTTTGAAGTGCATGCTCTGGATGTAGACACCCTGGGCCTGGAGGGTGAATTTGACGGCAACGACGTGCGTCAGGCCATGGCCGGACATGTGCTGGCCAGTGCCCGGGTAACCGGCACCTACACGCTTAATCCCGCCCTTCGCCAGTAGTTGAAGCCAGCGGAGCCGGCCACATCGGCTCCGCTTTCATCAAATTGTCTTGGTGCTGTCACCCCGGTGTCACCGGGTGTTGCCAAGGTGATGTCAGGATCCTGAAAGCAGGCCTGTTCTCACCGGAGGCTCCATGCGACAGTATCGAAGCGTATTCATATCCGACGTCCATCTGGGTACCGCCGATTGCCAGGCGGACTATCTGCTGGATTTCCTGAATAACATTCAGTGCCAGACCCTTTACCTGGTGGGCGACATCGTCGACCTGATTGCCATGCAGCGACGGGCTCATTTTCCCGACAGCCACCGGCAGGTTATCCACAAGCTGCTGGAGCTGGCCGCAACGGGAACCCGGGTGGTGTACATCCCGGGCAATCACGATGAATTTTTCCGGCGTTTCTGTGGCCAGACGTTTTCCGGCATCGAATTGCAGTACAAGGCCGTGCATACCACCGCCGACGACCGTCAGTTTCTGGTCTGCCATGGCGACCAGTTTGACCAGGTGGTGCGCTGCAGTCCTTTGATGCTGCTGGTCGGAGACCGCGCCCATGGGTTGTTGCTGCGTCTGAACCGATGGTTCAACGCCTTGCGGCGATTACAGGGCAAGCCCTACTGGTCGCTGGCGGCCTGGATTAAAAGCCGGATTGGCAAGGCGAGAACTTTTATCCGCCGTTTCGAGTTGGCGGCGCTGACCGCGGCGGAAAAAGGCCACTATCACGGTTTTATCTGCGGCCATATCCACTCGGCGGGCTTCCTGCGCAGCGAAGAGGGGCTCTATTGCAATGATGGCGACTGGGTGGAACACTGCACCGCGCTAGTGGAGCGTGAAAACGGTCGGCTGGAACTGCTGCACTGGTCCGAATCGCCTGTGACCCTGAGTCAGGAACCGGAGACGCCGAACCCGGAGCTGGCCGGCGACGCCCGGCCCGTGATTGATGCGTTACCGGCGGCGTTTCTGGAGCAAATCAACGGTCCCGCCCGGTGATTTAGTTGCGGACCCGATAGGGCTCCAGGATAGCCGCCATATCCTGACCTAACTGTTCGAGGTCGGTCCGAGATAACTCCCGTTCGGCGATGGAACGAAGCCCCATGATCTGACTCTGATACAGTCTGGCCAGGCGCTGGCAATCTGTGTCGGGCGCCAGCTCGCCCTGCTTTCTGGCGGCTTCCAGTAACTCGGTAAAGGCATTTTCAATGGCGGTCAGTAAGGCCTTTGCCTCTTGATGGAGCGCGGTGTTGGTGTTGCTGGATTCAAGCAGCGTTTTCACAATCAGGCAGGCCCGCGCCGGGGTGCTGCTGTCTGGCTCTGAACAGCTCCTGGCGATCTTGACCAGAAAAGCCTGCAGGCCATCCAGCACATTGTGGTAGCCGGCCATGTGGCAGGCAAGATCTTCGCCTGCCTGGTGCGCATACCTTGCCAGCGCTTCCGAAAACAGCCCGTCTTTACTGCCGAATGTTGCGTAGATGCTGCCCGGGCGCATGTCCAGAGCCCGCTCAATCTGCTTCATGGAGCTGCCATGGTAGCCCTTGTGCCAGAACAGGCCGACCGCGCTGGCAAGGGCAGTTTCCCGATCATAGCTTGGAGGTCTGGGCATCTGTTTCCCCGCTGGGTCTTTCAATGAATATTCAGGCAATCATAACGTGAGTGTTCACTCAAAAATAGCTGCGATTGAATTGCAGGGTGGGCTGTCAGTCGCCATCTACATCTTTGCCTCTTCGGGCGTTCAAGGCTTCGGCTACCCGTTCATCAATCTTGCGCAGAAACGCCTCCTCGGTTCGTGCCGAGGCGTGGGCACCCAGCAACTCATTGCTGGCGCGCAGGTTACCGATAAAGGTTCGGCAGTGTTTGCACATCATCAAATGTGTTTTCACCGACAGATTCCGCCGGGTACCCAGTTCGCCGTCGATGTAGTCACTGGCGATCCTGGCCAGCTCGCTGCATTTCAGCATTCGCCGGTCTCCTGAAAGGTTTCTACCATCAGAAAGATCTTCTGCCTGGCACGATGTAACAACACCCGAAGATTGGACGCGCTGACACCGAGAATGTTACAGAGGTCGTCTGATTTGTGCTGGTGCGCCTCGTAGAGAATCAGGGCGGAGCGTTGGGTTTCCGGCAACGCAGAGAGATGTTTGTCCAGGCACTGGTTAAGGGCGCCATTTTCCATCAGCGTATCGGCAGATTCATGAAACTTCAGCCTGGGGGGTAATTGCCAGTGGCCTCTGGCGTTGAAGCGTTCCGCCAGATCAGGCTCAAGGCCGTCTGAGTCGTCGAGAGGGACTTCCCGTTTGCTTGCCCGCAGCCGATTCTTGCAACGGTTGGCGACAATGCGGTGCAACCAGGTTTTCAGCCCCGAACGGCCTTCAAAGTTCTGAATGGCATCGATGACGGCGACCCAGCAGTCTTGCACGACGTCTTCGGCGGCCGCCTCATCAAGGTAAAATCTGGCGACCGCGAGCATACCGGGCGTGAAGGCACGGACGGCCTCTCGATAGGCGACATCGTCTCCGTCGCGCAGCCCGCCGATCAGCGCCTGCTCCTCTGGACGGGCTGTGTGAGTCATGGTTATTCTCTTTCGTGAGCGGTTGTTCAAGAATAGCGGCAAGGCGCCCGATGTGTCGAGAAGTTTCCCTGACTGTATGCACTAACAACTTGTGACGGAATTGTTAAACAATCGTGTGTATTTGATGGCATCTGGCAGGGCACGATGACGTAAAACCCAATAGGCATGTTTAAAACGTGGGCGAGGTGTAACAGGTGTAGAGTTGATGTGTCTCAAAGGTAAACGACAAGTGTTTAAAGGGTTTCTTTCATGACATTGAAAAAGTGGATTCTTGTTTTCGCCATTGCGATTGTTGTGATCGGCTTTATCGCAGCTGGCGGAAATGAACTTCTGACACTGGAAAACCTGAAGAGACATCAGCAGAGTCTTGGCGACTGGATTGATTCGAATCTACTGATTGCGCTTTCCGCTTTTGTGGTGGTTTATGTACTGGTTACCGCATTGTCTTTGCCGGGGGCAACGGTCATGACTCTGGCAGGAGGGGCTTTCTTCGGAAACCTGTACGGATTTGCTGCGGTGTCTTTAGCCTCGACCGTTGGAGCCTCTTTGGCGTTCCTGGCTGCTCGTTTCCTGGTGCGGGATTCGTTGCGTAAACGTTACGGAGACACAGTGGCGAAAATGGACCGTGGCATCGAAAAAGATGGTGCCTTCTACTTGGCCACCCTGAGGCTTGTACCGGTGTTCCCTTTTTTCCTGATCAACCTGGCCATGGGCCTGACCGCCATGAAGCTGCGCACCTATGCCGTGGTGAGCTGGGTTGCCATGTTGCCTGGCACGTTTGTGTACGTAAACGCAGGCACTCAATTGGGTCAGATTCAGTCCACCTGTGACATTGTCTCGGTTGACCTGCTGCTTTCCTTTGCATTGTTGGGTCTCTTTCCCTTGATTGCCAAGTTTGTGGTGGGCTTTATCCGCCGCCGCAAAGTGTATGCCGGCTGGCAGAAACCCGCGCATTTCGACTACAACCTGCTGGTCATTGGCGGAGGCTCTGCTGGTCTCGTCTCCGCTTACATTGCCGCTGCAGTGAAAGCTAAAGTGGCGCTGATTGAAAAAAACAAGATGGGCGGCGATTGCCTCAATACCGGCTGCGTGCCCTCCAAAGCACTGATTCGCAGCGCCAGGGCCGCGGATACGCTGCGCCATGCCAATCGGTACGGGCTGGAATCGGTGCCGGTCAAAGGCTCATTCAACAACATCATGAACCGCGTCAGGGAGGTGATTGCGAAAGTTAAGCCCCACGATTCTCCCGAGCGTTACCGAAAACTGGGTGTGGACTGCATTGCTGGTGAAGCCAGCTTTGTGTCGCCCTGGGAACTGGAAGTAAGGCACAACGATGGCCGCACCGAGCGCCTCACCGCCCGCAGCATCGTCGTTGCCACCGGTGGCAAGCCGGCGGTACCTCCAATTCCTGGTCTGGCAGACATGGAGCCGCTGACCTCGGACAACCTGTGGCAGCTGGAGGAGCTACCCGAGCGGCTGCTGGTGCTCGGTGGTGGCCCGATTGGCTCGGAACTGGCTCATGCGTTTGCGCGGTTGGGTAGTCAGGTGACGCAGGTGGAAATGGGTGAGCGCCTGCTGGCGAAAGAGGATGCCGATGTCTCTGAACTGGTGCTGAAGCAGTTTCGGGCAGACGGCGTGGACGTTCGGTTGAAACATTCTGCCGCCGAGTTTCGTATAGAGGAAGGAGAGAAGGTTGCCTACTGTAAGCATGAAGGTGAGCGGGTACGCATTCCTTTCGATCATGTTCTCGTGGCGGTCGGCCGCGCAGCCAACACCTCCGGCCTGAATCTGGAGCGTATTGGTGTGGAAACCCTGCCAAACGGAACGGTACCGGTGGAAGAGGACATGAGCCTGAGGTACCCGAATGTGTTTGCCTGTGGCGATGTGGCCGGCCCGTACCAGTTCACTCACGCTGCGGCCCACCAGGCCTGGTACGCGGCCGTTAACGGACTGTTCGGGCAGTTCAGGCGCTTCAAGGTGGATTATCGGGTAATGCCCTGGGTCACCTTTACCTCGCCGGAAGTGGCCAGGGTTGGGTTGAGTGAGAATGAGGCTAAGGAAAAGGGTGTGGCCTACGAGGTCACTCGTTACGGCCTGGATGACCTGGACCGGGCCATTGCCGAAAGCGAGGACAATGGCTTTATCAAGGTGCTGACAGCGCCGGGCAAAGACAAGATTCTTGGCGCTGTGGTGGTGGGCACGCACGCCGGGGAAATCCTGGCCGAGTTCACCCTGGCCATGAAACACGGTCTGGGCCTGAACAAGATCCTGGGCACCATTCACCCCTACCCGACCTGGAACGAGTCTGCCAAGTACGCGGCCGGTGAATGGAAGCGCTCTCATGCCCCTGAAGGCATTCTGAAGCTGCTGGAGAAGCTCCATGGCTGGCGCCGTGGGAAAAAGACGAATACACCAAGGAGCCACTATGCCCCTGACCAAAACCCGACCGGCCCGCGCTAAACGCATTCCGGCCGTGGAAGTTCTGGAACCCCGGGCCCGTGATAGCTGGACCCGCACCCGCAACGGTGATCCCCGGGGATACATCGATGCCGACAGGCTAAAAGAGCTGTGGATACACACCGGTACCGCCTGCAACCTGGCCTGCCCGTTTTGCCTGGAGGGTTCCCATCCCGGTGATGGCCGCATCCCGGGCATGAAGCTCATTGACGTGAAACCGTTTATCCACGAAGCCATTGACATGGGCGTGGAGCAGTTTTCCTTCACCGGTGGTGAGCCCTTCGTGATCCGGGATTTCGTCAATATCCTGGACTACGCGAGCCAGTACCGCCCCTGCTTTGTGCTCACCAACGCCACTGAGCCGCTGCACAGGCGCCAGCACCAGGTGCTGCCCTTATTGGATAACCCCTATCCGATCCACTTCCGGGTGAGCCTGGATTTTCCCGACCGCGCCCGGCATGACAAGGACCGCGGCGAGGGCAGCTTTGATGAGGCCTTGCAGGGCATCCGCTGGCTGATCGAACAGGGTTTCAAGGTATCCATTGCCCGCCAGACCGATCCGAAGGAAATTCCGGCTGATATCGAAGCCGCGTTCCGTGGAATCTTCCGGGAATGGGGCATTCCGGAGGGCCTGGCGTTCACCGCGTTTCCGGACCTGGGCACGCCTGGTTCGGAAGATGGCAGCCCGGAGATTACCGAGACCTGCATGGAGAAGTATCCGACGAAGGAATCCCGGTCGCACTTTATGTGCACCTATACGCGGATGCTGGTGAAGAAGGGCGAACAGGTGCGGGTGTATGCCTGCACGCTGGTGGACGATGATCCGCAGTATGACCTTGGCGGCACGCTGGCGGAGAGTATGGATGAGCGGATCATGCTGCGGCATCACCGGTGTTTCTCGTGCTACCGCTTTGGGGCGAGTTGTTCGGCGCCTGCGTAGATCCGTTAAACCGTAAACCAGGAACAAGACAATGAATTTTACCGAAGCATCCCTGTTCTGGGGATTCCTGCTGGTCTACGGCGTGGTTATGTATGCGCTGTCGCCCAAGAGCAAGAACGCAAACTCTTTTTATAAGGGCGCCGATGATCAGGGCAACCCGGTGGGTCAGTGGTCGCTGACGGCGAGTATTTTTATCAGCTGGATCTTTGCCAAGTCGGTGACTAATGCGGCGAATCTGGGGGCGGCTTATGGTGTGGTGGGCGGTCTGGCTTATGCCAGTTACTGGCTGTCCATCCCGGTGGCAGGCTATGTGATTTACCTGATCCGGACCCAGACCGGGGCCCGGAGTCTGCAGGATTTTCTGACCTCGCGTTTCGGGAGGCTGGCCAGTCTGGCGTTTGCCGCGGCGGTTCTTATCCGGCTCTATAACGAGGTCTGGAGTAACACCGCGGTGGTGGGCGGTTACTTCGGGTTGCCCGGTGAGTGGGAGTATTACGCGGCGGCGATGCTGTTTACGGTGTTTACCCTGGCTTACAGTCTGAAGGGCGGTCTCCGGTCCTCGATCTTCACCGATGTGATTCAGGCCTTCGTGTTTGTGTTCTTTGTGGGGGCGGTATTGTTCCTGATCATCCCTGCCAACGACACCAGCGCCCTGTTGACTAATGGTGAGTTCCGGCTCAATGCTGGTTTCGACTTGCTGTTGGTGGCTCTGTTGCAACTGTTCAGTTATCCATTCCACGATCCGGTGCTGACTGACCGGGGCTTTGTGAACAAGGAAAAGACCATGCTCAAGAGCTTTGTGGTCGCCGGATTGTTGGGCTTTGTGGCGGTGTTTATTTTCAGTCTGGTGGGCGTTCACGCCCGGGTTAACGGCATTGAGGCCATGGGGAACGCTCCCGCAGCAGTGGGCCAGTCCCTGGGGCTGGCGGCGTTGTTCTTCATGAGCGTGGTGATGATGACCTCGGCCGGTTCCACTCTCGATTCCACCTTTACCTCACTGGCCAAGTCCCTTGCGGTGGATCTGCCTCGCCTGGCGCGGCGTGCGTCGGACAAGCTGCCGAGCATGAGAGTGGGGGCCGTGGTGATGGTGATTTTTGCCTTCCTGGGTAACCTGCCCATGTTCGCCGGTACTGACATCCTCAAGGCGACGACCATCTCGGGCACTATGGTCATGGGGCTGGCGCCGGTTTTCCTGTTCTATGGTTTTACCCAGTGGTCGCCCTGGAGCTTCCATCTCAGCTTCTGGACCGGGCTTGGTCTTGGTGTTCTGTTGGCGGTGGGCCTCATCCCATCAAGCTGGGCGATTGGTGACGGTGCCTATGCGATGTTGCTGGGCGTGAATGCTTACGGTTTCCTGATCTGTACGGTGTGTTTCTTCCTGCCCTTGCTGTTAAAGCGTTTGGCTGGAAAGCCGGTGGCCGCCGAAGGTGCCTGACCAGAACGGAGGGGCCAGATCATGGCTGATAAGGAAGGGCGCAGCTGCCCGCTGGCATACCGCTACAAGCCAGAGTCTCTTTGCAGAGAGCCGGCGCATGTTTCTGAGGATGTGCTGTACATCGTCGGTGGTCTTTACGGCAATGCCTTCGCCCTTGATGAAATCGAGGCCATGGTGCGCGCAGAGGAGCGCCATGGCCACCGGGTGAAGCTGGTCTTCAATGGCGATTTCAACTGGTTTAACGCTGACGACACTCTGTTCCGGGAGATCAACAGCCGGATCCTGGACCACACAGCGATTCTCGGCAACGTGGATTATGAGCTCTCGATTCCCAACGCTGGCGCCGGCTGTGGCTGCGCGTACCCGGAGTATGTGGATCAGGGAGTGGTGGAGCGGTCCAATCAGATGATGGGGCGGCT
Organism: Marinobacter sp. bablab_jr008; assembly: GCF_016464145.1. Lineage (NCBI taxonomy): Bacteria > Pseudomonadati > Pseudomonadota > Gammaproteobacteria > Pseudomonadales > Marinobacteraceae > Marinobacter > Marinobacter sp. bablab_jr008. The sequence continues at coordinate 41,623 of NZ_JACDWW010000051.1, read as the reverse complement.
GCAGGTGGTGGCGGACCGACACCCCGATATTCAAAAGAAACTCTCATTATTGCCACGATACCGCTGCCTGATATTTGGAGGCCTAAAGGTTTTGGTCTTGCATGGTGATCCGGAGTCTCTGGCCGGGTGGGGGCTGGCTCACGAATCCATTGCCTCGGGCGGCGAGGAAAAGCTGGCGTACTGGTTTCGCGCCACCGGTGCCAACCTGATTGCTTGCACCCATACCTGTCTGCCGGTGATCTGGTCCGGTAAAGTGGATGAAAAACAACGGATCGTGGCCAATAACGGTGCGGCCGGCATGGGTAATCTGCGTGCCGACTCCCGGGGGCTCGTTACCCGCATTGGCTTTACAAGCCCTTTTATGGAGCCGTTGGCGGCAATTGCGCGGCCCGGTCTGCATGTTTCCCTGATGCCGGTGGCTTACGATATCGATGCCTGGCTGGCTCAGTTTGACAGGCTTTGGCCCGAAGGGTCGCCTGCCGCTGTGTCCTATCGAAGACGCCTGATTGACGGCACCCATCTTGTGCCGGAGGGCATCATTTTTCCGTCTTTCCGGTAACCAATTTGTCACTGGCAAATGCTTCAATCCGGTCTATTCTGAAACGATCGGGCCCGAGCCGTGTTGAGTGGCTGGCCGGGGTCGACTTGAAATATATTTTGTGGTCTATATAATTCAACACTAACCTTTGGCAGCGAATTGATCACGTTATGACATCAGAAGGATCGAATACCACCGCCATCACCCTGCGTAAACCGACAAAGGATGATGGCTACAGGCTTCACCAGCTGGTTGCGGAATGCCCCCCGCTGGACCCCAACTCGATTTACTGCAACCTGTTGCAGTGCAGCCACTTTGCCGAGACCGGCGTGGCCGCGGAGAAGGAAGGCGATCTGGTCGGCTTTATCTCCGGATACATCCCTCCCCAACAGCCCGAGACCGTGTTTGTCTGGCAGGTGGCGGTTCACGAGAAAGGTCGTGGACAGGGCCTCGCCAAGCGGATGCTGAAGGAAATCGTTGGCCGGGACGCGTGCAGCAATGTCACGCACCTGGAAACCACGATTACCGAAGACAACGAGGCCTCGTGGGCGCTGTTCCGCTCTTTCGCCCGTGATCTGGGAGCCGAGCTCACCTACCACGAGCATTTCGAGAAAGAGACCCATTTTGGCGGCAAGCACGATTCTGAATTTCTGCTGCGCATCGGGCCTTTCACGAACCCTGTCTGAGAGCCTGTGTTCTCGCCTTCAGGCGTGAACCACTGACGAGATTGTAGTAGCCGGCAGGCCGCCCGGGGTGGGCCTGCCATTCGGCTTAAAGCAACGCTCGGCGGGTCTGTTGCGACCGACACGTTTTACCGACAGGCTCCCGCGCATTTACCTCGAACCTGACATGCTAAGAGGCAAGACAATGGAAATTTTCAAGTCTACTGAATCTGAAGTTCGCGTTTATTCCCGTGCTTTTCCGGTGATTTTCAACCGCGCCAAGAACGCCCATCTGTACACCGAAGATGGCAAGGAATACCTGGACTTTCTGGCCGGTGCCGGTTCCCTGAACTACGGCCACAATAACGACATCCTGAAGAAAGCGCTGCTTGAGTACATTGAAGCGGACGGTGTGAGCCAGGGCCTGGACCTGTTCACCACCGCCAAGCACGACTTCATGGAATCGTACAAAAAGCACATCCTCGATCCCCGTGGTCTGGACTACAAGATGCAGTTCACCGGTCCCACCGGTACCAACTGTGTGGAAGCGGCCATGAAGCTGGCCCGTAAGGTGAAAGGCCGTACCAACATCATTTCCTTCACCAACGGTTTTCACGGTGTCACTACCGGTGCGGTAGCAGCCACTGGTAACGAGCATCACCGTGGTGGCGTAGGTATTCCCCTGGGGCATGTCGACTTCATGTTCTACGACGGCTACCTGGGCGAAGACGTTGATACCCTGGCCATCATGGACAAGGTGCTGTCAGACAGCTCTTCCGGCGTTGAACTGCCGGCTGCCGTCATTGTTGAAGCCGTACAGGGCGAGGGTGGTCTGAACGCCGCCCGTGCCGAGTGGCTCAAAGGTCTGTCCGAGCTGTGCCAGAAGCACGATATTCTGCTGATTGTGGATGATATCCAGGCGGGCAACGGCCGTACCGGCGAGTTCTTCAGCTTTGAGTTCGCCGGCATCAAGCCGGACATTGTGACCGTGTCCAAGTCCCTGAGCGGCTATGGTCTGCCGATGGCACTGGTGCTGTTCAAGCCGGAACTGGACGTGTGGGAATCCGGTGAGCACAACGGTACCTTCCGTGGTAACAACATGGCGTTTGTCACTGCCCGTGCGGCCATTGAAACCTACTGGAAGGACGACACCTTTGCCAACGAAGTGAAGGCCAAGACCAAGGTGCTGGGTGATGCCCTGCAGGCCATCTGCGACAAGTACCCGGGTGAGTTCAAGATGAAAGGCCGGGGCCTGATGCGCGGCATCGAGGCCAAGCATGCAGATCTGACCGGCCCGATCACCAAGCGTGCCTTTGAGCACGGCCTGATCATCGAGACCAGTGGTCCGAACGATGAGGTGATCAAGTGCCTGATGCCGCTGACCACCAGCGAAGACGATCTGCGCCTGGGTGTGAAAATCCTGGCCGAGAGTGTCGATGAGATCATGCAGGAAGGTGTTAGCGAGGCGTCGTAAGACGCCCTCCATCCCACACTTACATTCCGCAGGATAGCAAAGGCAACGACATGACAACGGCACAACATACCGTCGAGAAAATCGGCGGTACTTCCATGAGTAACTATGAGGCCGTGCGCGACAATATCATTATTGGCAAGCGCAAGAAGAGCGACCTCTACCAGCGGATTTTTGTGGTCTCTGCCTACGGCGGCGTGACCAATGAACTGCTGGAGCACAAGAAAACCGGCGAGCCGGGGGTCTATGCCCTGTTTGCCGATGCCGAATCCGACTGGGCCTGGGGCGACGACCTTACCAAGCTGATTCAACTGCTGACGGACATCAACGGTGAGCTGTTTGCCGATCCGATGCTCAAGCAGCAGGCGGACCAGTTCATTACTGATCGCATTGAAGGTGTCCGGGGTTGCCTGATCGACCTGCAGCGCCTGTGTTCCTATGGCCAGTTCCAGCTTGAAGAGCATCTGCTTACCGTGCGGGAGATGCTGGCGGGGATTGGCGAGGCCCACAGTGCTTTCAATACCGCCCTGAAGCTGCAGCAGGAAGGTATTAACGCCCGCTTTGTCGATCTCACCGGCTGGCGCGACAGTGAATTGCTGCCGCTGGATGAAAAGCTCAAGCAGGCCTTCGATGCCATCGACCTGAGCCGGGAACTGCCAATCGTGACCGGTTATGCCCAGTGCAAGGAAGGTCTGATGCGTACCTTCGACCGGGGCTACAGTGAGATGACGTTCAGCCGCACGGCGGTGATCACCAACGCCCGGGAAGCGATCATCCATAAGGAATACCATCTGAGCTCTGCCGATCCGAACATTGTTGGCGAAGACAAGGTGGTTCCGTTAGGGCGTACCAACTACGACGTCGCCGACCAGTTGGCCAACCTGGGGATGGAAGCGATTCACCCCCGTGCGGGTAAAGGTCTGCGCCAGAACGAGATTCCGCTGCGGGTGATGAACACCTTCGAGCCGGAGCACACTGGTACGCTGATCACTGGCGACTACGTCAGTGAAAAACCCCAGGTGGAGATCGTGGCAGGTGCCAAAGGCGTATTTGCCATTGAGGTGTTCGACCAGGACATGCAGGGCGAGCCGGGTTCCGACCGCCGTATCCTGGATGTACTGAGCCGTTTTAAAGTGCGGTTCATGTCCAAGGACACCAATGCCAATACCATTACCCACTACGTGGATACCACGCTCAAGCACGTGAAGCGGGTGGTCAAGGCACTGGAGGAAGAGTTCCCCAATGCCGAAATCAGTACCCGCAAAGTGGCCCTGGTGTCTGCCATTGGCAGTGATATGAAGGTGCCGGGCATTCTTGCCCGTTCGGTAAAATCACTGGCTGATAATGACATCAGCGTGCTGGCGATCCACCAGTGCATGCGCCAGGTGGATATCCAGTTCGTGGTTGATGAAGACAAATACGACCAGGCGATTGTGGCCCTGCACGGGGCGCTGATTGAACCCCATAACCACGAATATGCCATCGTGGCGGCATCAACCACCGCCGGCTAGGAATTACCCACAGGCGGAACCGGTCGCTTCGTCTGTGGGTAATGGAGGAGTCTTGCCTCCAGATCGGGCGCCCGGTCGGCCGTCTCACAACCTGTGAGGTTTCATGGCCGGGCGTGACCGATCCCTCCCCCGCTCATCCTCATTCCTGTATTCCTGTATTTCGGTTTTCCCCTCGTTGCTGGGGAATCCATGCCTGCCTGATCTGCGTATTCTCAATAAATATCAAACGGGTACCGAGCCATGCAGATACAGAGCCGGCCGGGACCGCTTCCGACGCTGCCCAACGATGGTGAAAGGGATTCCCTGGTCGGGTTGTATTTCAGGGATGCGTCCCGGCATGACCTCCTCAGCGAAACCGATGAACGGCGTCTGGCCAGAAAGCTGATCCGGTCGCTACGGGTGATTCACACCGAGCTGGCATTACCCGAGGACACCCCACAAACCTTGCGGGATGTGGTGGGTAGCCTCGGGGATGCCTGTGCCTTTTCGGCCCGCTGTCGCCGGGCTTACCACCTTGCCCTGGCCTGCCGTCACCGCCTGATTCAGAGCAATCTGAGGCTGGCGGTACATATCGCCCGCCGCTACGGCCATCATGGCATTGCCATGTCGGACCTGATCCAGGACGCCAACGTGGGGCTTATCAAGGCCGTAGAGCGCTATGACCCCGGCAAGGGCTTCCGGTTTTCCACCTACGCTTACTGGTGGATCAGCGAGGAAGTGCGCCGCTGCCTGCAGCGGGGTGTGCGTGTGGTGCATACGCCGGAAAACGTGGTGGAGGAGATCCGCCAGTTGCAGAAGGTATCCATGCGTTTGCATCAATCCCTCGGCCGGGAGCCCACCCAGTCCGAGCTGGCTCGGGAAATGGAGGCCACACCTTCCAGGATTGGCGAACTGAGAGCCCTGGCGGCCCGGGAAGTTTCAACGGATGTACCACTGGTCGAAGATGGATCGGTGACCCTGGCTGACAGTCTTGATGCGGGTGCCGATACCCGCCCGGACCAGCCGTTTCGGGCGCGGGACCGGATGATTCGGCTGGAGCGCATGATGGGGGCATTGTCGGACCGGGAGCGGGATATCCTGACCCGGCGTTACGGGCTTGGCTTGATTGAACCGGAGACCCTGCAAACGATTTCGGAACAGCTGGGTCTCAGCCGGGAGCGTGTGCGACAGATCGAGAAAGGCGCTTTGAGAAAGCTGCAGACCCTGTTTGGAACCGATCCTGACGGTGCCTGAATCAGGCACCGTGCAGCAGGAAGAACCAGCCGGCCACGGTTAGTTGGCAAGCCAGTACCACGGTGGTCAGCACCAATCGCATCTTCAGATACCAGGCCGGCCAGTAGCTTCGCATCCAGCGGGCGTCTACCAGATACAGCAACAGGAACGCGACGATGTAGAGCGGGATTTTCTGCGGCGTCTGTAGCAACAGTCCGATACCGGCGGCAACGAAGAACAACTGGCTCAGCAGCATGGTCACCAGGGGCGATTGCGGGTAGGAGCGGTTTTCCAGCTGCATGGCAATGGTCCAGTAGATTCCGCCCATAAAAGCGAGAATACCGGCACTGTAAATATAGAACCACGCCAGAATGGCAACACTGTTGGCTGGCATCAGGAACAGGCCAGCGGTGCCTAGAATGAATGGAATCAGGCCGGCAATGCCGACCAGAACCGCGAGGCGAGCAACTGAAATCACGACTTCTGCCTCTGTACCTGTATCCGCATGGGCTCAATGTCTGCCGGCGCCATCCCGACCATTTCATGGTACGCCGAGGGATGCACTACCTGGGTTTCGCGAATGGTGTAGCTGGAGAGGGTGTCCTGAATCTGCCAGGCGCTGCGGAATAGCCGGGTCTGCCCTTTATGGTCCGACAGTACCTTCATGCCTTCAGGACCATGCAGGCGAGCCATGTACTGTTGGCCCTCCAGGGAGAGGATCTCCAGAAGGTCGATCACCGGTTGTTCCAGGTTTTTGAGTTCGTCGAGGGTAATGCGCACCGTGAAGCTCCCGAAATGATGTGTCAGGGGAACTTACGATCAACCGGCCCGGTAAGATCATTGTGCCAGTTGCCGGCACTCCGTGTGGGCATGGCAGGACACCAGATGATCATTGACCATGCCGGTGGCCTGCATGAAGGCGTAGACGATGGTGGGGCCCACAAAATTAAAGCCTGCTTTCTTCAGGGCCTTGGACATGGCTTCAGATTCCGGCGTGGTGACGGGGACCTCGGCCAGTGTCTGCCACCGGTTCTGGATGGGCCGGCCGTTGACGAATTGCCAGAGAAACTCCGAGAACGAGATGCCCTGATCCCGCAGAGCGAGGAACCCCCGGGCATTGCGGATGATGGAATGAACTTTCAGGCGATTCCGGATAATGCCCGGGTCTGCCAGCAGGCGGGCGATATCGTCCTCATCAAAGCGGACAATCTGCTCCGGGTCAAAGCCGGCGTAGGCCTGCCGGTAGCTTTCCTGCTTGCGAAGGATGGTAATCCAGCTCAAACCGGCTTGCTGTCCGTCCAGGCAGAGCTTTTCGAACAGCGCCTGATCGTCATATTCCGGGCGCCCCCAGACGGTGTCGTGGTAGTGCACGTACAGTGGGTCGGTGCCGCACCAGGGGCAGCGGCCGGTCGTCTGGGGCATGGTGGCCTCGCTAGGGTCGGGCTCTGATCAGCCGGTGAAACAGAGGCTCCCAGGAAACGTCGAGGCTGGAAGCCGGCCCCAGATTGTAGTCATCCGGCGGTGGTTCCAGCAAGGTAATCTCCGGCCAGGTGCTGGTCTTATCCGGGCTGCCATCGCAGGGGTAAACCAGGGTAACCAGAAAGCCCTCGGCATACAGGCAACTGGCTTGCCAGTGTCGGTCGGGCTGGTCCCCGTACAGCTCGAAATTCTTTCGTACTTCCAGGGTTTGCAGATTGCCGGCGATGCCCCGCCCGGTCGCTTTAAGCCAGGCTTCTTTCAGGGTCCAGACCTTGAGGAAGCTGAACGCATTGTTCGCCTTCAGCAGCCATTCCTGCTCAACGGGAGTGAACCAGCGTGTCGTCACTCTGGCCCAGTCTGGCCGGCGCTGGCTCGGTTCAAGATCAATCCCCAGAGCCGTACGACTCGTGGCGCACGCTGCCAGCCCCTGGCTGTGGCTCAGCGACAGGTGCCAGCCCTGCGGGCTGGCCGAGGCAACGGGGCGTCCCGGTATCGGGTGACAGCTTGTTGGAGCCTCCCCACTGGCGCGGGCCAGGGCCTGACGAATCAGCCATCGACTGGTCAGATACTCCTGGCGTCTGGGCCCTTCCAGACGCGCGAGGGCTTTGCCTTCATCGGCGGTCATCCAGGCTGGGGCCTGGGACAGGTTCCGGTTGATCTGGTGGCACAGCCAGATCGCCGGCCGGTCAGGGTTGCAGTCGTTGGATTGTCCAGCCATCGCCTTCTCTCACGTACTCAAATCGATCGTGAAGCCGGCTCGGCCTTCCCTGCCAGAATTCGATTCGCTCCGGAACCACCCGGTACCCACCCCAGAAACTGGGGAGCGGAATTTCTCCGGAACTGAATTTGCGCTTCATCTCCGCGACTTTTTGCTCCAGTAGGCCTCGGGACGTAATGACCTGGCTCTGCTCCGAAACCCAGGCGCCAATCTGGCTGCCCCGGGGCCGGGACGAAAAGTAGCGCAGGGATTCCGCCTTGCTGACCTTTTCGACCGCACCCTGAATACGCACCTGCCGGTTCAGGCCGATCCACGGGAACAGCAGTGCCGCCCGGGGATTCTCCTGCAGCTCCTGAGCCTTGCGGCTGCCGTAGTTGGTGTAGAACACAAAACCCTGGCTGTCGAAATACTTCAGTAGCACGGTTCTGAGATCGGGCATGCCGTCGGCACCGGTGGTGGCCAGTGACATGGCATTGGGCTCCAGAATGCCCGCCGTTCTGGCATCCTCGAACCAGGTCTGGAACTGCTGTACCGGATCCTCGTTCAGGTGTTCCCGATCCAGCCCTTCGCTTTCGAAATCCCGACGCATATCGCCGATATCCATACTGCTCGTCTCCGTTGATCAACACAGGGAGTCATACGTCAGCGGAGCATATCGGGTTCGGTGGTCGCTGTCAGGTTTCGTGTCTGGTCGGGTGAATTCGCTGACAAACACCGCACACGGGCGCTATGCTTGCATCATGGCCGGCCGCGGCGCCGTGGGTAGATAAAGGGAGAGTCTTGTGGCAGAGAAAGAGGCAGAGAACAGCCAGGTAGCAAGCCAGCGGGTAGTGAGTCGCCGGAAGAGCCATCTGGTCAGGAACCTGCTGATCGCATTGGGCGTGTTGTTGGGTCTGTATGCCCTGGCCGGCTTCCTGGTTCTGCCCTGGTGGCTGGAGCGGTCGTTGCCGGAACAGATGGACCAGCGCATGGGCTGGCAGGCTGAGGTGGAGAACGTGCGGTTCAATCCGTTTGCCTTCAGCCTGGAAGCAGACGCCTTTTCTGCAAAGGATACGACTGGGGAGCCGGTGACGTCGTTTGATCACCTGCGGGTGAATCTCAGTTTCCTCAGCTTGCTCCGCGGTATCATCGGGTTTGAGGAAATCCGTCTGGTGGAGCCGGACGTTCGCCTGGATTTGCTGCAGGACCATGACATCAATTTTGCCCGGGACTGGCGCAGTGCCAATCCCGAGAAAGAGGACACGACCCGGCCTGAAACCGCTCAGTCGAGTAATCCGCCCAGGTTGTATTTCCAGCAGGTGACCATCGATGGTGGTGAGCTGCTGTTCCGTGACTTCTCCCAGGGTGGCGACCCTGCCGAGTTTCGGGTTGCGCCGCTGGATCTTACCCTGAACGATCTGGCCACCTGGCCCCGGGATGGCAGCGACAGTCAGTATTCCGTGATGGCTGCTCTGGGTGAGCAGGTGATTGAATGGGAGGGGGATCTGAGCGTTACCCCGCTGTACTCCGCAGGCCGGCTCCGGCTTTCAGGGCTTCGTCACGATACCCTCGCCCACTTCCTGGCGCCCTATCTGCCGTGGCAGCTGCGCGATGGTACCGTGACCCTGGAATCCCGTTATGAACTGGCCGGTGGCGATCGCTTTGAACTGATCACCTCCGATGGCAACCTCACTATCAAGCAACTGGCACTGGCGCTTTCGCCCTCCGATGAGCAGCCAGCCCTGGCTACGGAAGCCGTTGCCATTCAGGGCATTGGCTTCGACCTGACGGCCCGGGAGGCAACCGTTGGCATGGTGTCGATCCAGCAACCGTCGCTGGCCGCCACCCGCAATGCCAAGGGGGAGGTGGATTGGCAGTCGTCTCTGGCAACTGCCGGAACCGATCAATCCGAAACCTCGGAGCCGGCGTCTGATTCGGGCGAGCCATTCCGCTGGTCGGTCCAGGGTGTCGAGTTGTCCGGCGGTCAGGTTCGCTGGCGGGATCAGGTGCCGGAAACAGACGCCGAGATTGCCGTCAATAATCTGGCCATGACCATGGGTGGTCTCTCCCACCGCCTGGATGAACCGGTTTCCTACGATATTTCCGCAGAACTCGGCTCCGGTGGCCGGGTGACCGCCATGGGCCAGCTGACTCCAGCGCCGTTTACCTTTGAGGGCGCCTTGTCCGGCAGCGACATCCTGTTGCCCGTTATCCAGCCCTATGTTGCTGATGCCGCAAACCTGGAGCTGGTGGATGGCCGCCTGGGTTTCGATGGCAATCTGGACCTGGATGGCCAGGATGAACCCCTGACCGGCACCTTCAGTGGCACGGCTGAAATTGCCGGGTTGGCCACGCGGCTACCGGGCAATGGCGGGGAGCTGGTGTCCTGGGAGTTGCTGCGCCTGGCCCCGGTGGAGTTCAACCTTAATCCCGCCCGGCTGGAAATCGGCACCGTGACCCTGAACAGCCCGGCGGTTAACGTCATCCGGGCCGCCGACGGACTGCACAATCTGCAGCAGATTATTCAGGATGGCGGGGCCTCCGAGGCAGAAACCAGCCCAACGGCGTCGTCGGAAGCTTCGGAGCCAGGCTTTATTTTCCGCATTGGCGAACTGGTCGTGGAGCAAGGTTCCATGGCCTACACCGACCGCACGCTGGAGCCGCCCTTCAGTACCGGGTTCCAGGAACTTACGGGATCGGTGACCGGCATCAGCAATGTCCCTCCGCAACAGGGGCGGGTGGCGATCAGCGGCCAGCTGGCCGGGGTGGCACCGGTTCGTTTTGACGGAACCCTGGGCGCTCTGGGCACCGAAGAGCCCAGCAACCTGAAACTCACCATGAAAGACATGGCGTTGCCGGTACTGTCGCCCTATTTCGGTCGCTATCTGGGGTATTCGGTGGACAGCGGCAAACTGGAACTGGCGCTGGATTACCAGATAACCGGTACCCGGCTTGAGGCGTCCAACGAAGTGATCCTGGACCGGATGCAACTGGGCTCTGCGGTGGCCAGCGAACAGGCCATTAACGCCCCGGTCAAGCTGGGTCTGGCTCTGCTCACAGATCGTGACGGTGTTATCGAGGTGAATTTGCCCATTCAGGGCGACATGTCAGACCCCGAATTCAGCGTTGGCCAGATTGTCATGCGGGCGTTCGTGAACCTGTTGGTGAAAGCGGCCGCCTCACCGTTCAGTATGCTGGGCTCGCTGGCGGAAATGGCAGGCTTCAGCAGCGAAGAGCTGGGCCAGGTCAGCTTTGTTCCCGGTAGTGTACAACTGGCGGATAACGAGGCCGAGAAACTGTCCGCGCTGGCCCAGGCGCTAAGGGAGCGCCCGGAGCTTCTGCTCAACATCCGTGGTGCTGTTGCCCCTGAGGCCGATGCCCTGGCATTGCTGAAGGCGCAGATGCAGGCCCGCGGTGAGGCCGTTACCGGCGAAGCCTGGGAGCAGGCGCAGCAGGCCTGGCGCGATGGTGAGCGCAGCCTGCCGCCGGAAGCGCTTGGAAGTCTGGCCTCGGAGCGAGGGGTAACGGTTCGTCAGGTGCTGACGGCGACGCATGAGGTGTCGGACAGCCAGTTGTTCCTGCTGGATCCGGCTCGCGATGCGCCGGTAGATGAACAGGGCAACGTGATGGTCCGGTTTACCCTGGACGTTCGTTGAATCGGAATACACGGAGTTCCGCAGCCATGACCGACAGCCCGGGCCGAAAGGCCAGCCATTTCTTTGCCTATGTGTCGCGCCTGCGCTGGATCAAACGCTGGGGCCTGATGCGCAATGCTATTGATGAAAACGTGGCCACCCATTCCTGGGAGGTGGCTACCGTTGCCCACGCCCTGGCGCTTATTCGCAACCGGCATTTTGCCGGAACGGTGAATGCAGACCGTGTCGCTGCAGCGGCTCTCTATCATGATGCCACCGAAGTGATCACCGGGGATATGCCCACCCCGGTGAAATACCATTCCCGGGTGATGCGGGAGGCGTTCGGCGACATCGAACACAAGGCCGAAGCTGAATTGCTGGCGCTGTTGCCGGAAGACCTGCGGGAGGATTTTTCGCCCTATGTGCGGGAATCCCGACTGGGGCCGGAAGAAAAGGAACTGATCAAGGCGGCGGACCGTCTCTCGGCCTGGCTGAAATGTCGTGCCGAACTGCGTGCCGGCAATCCGGAGTTCGGCCCCGCGGAGCAGCAGATCCGGGCACGCCTGGAAGCGGACGGCCTGCCGGAAGTGCAGTACTTCCTGGAGGTGTTTGCACCCGGGTATGACCAGCCCCTGGATAACCTTCTGGGTTGATTGGAGGACTGGCTCTGGTGCCGGGCTCGCCAGGGGTCCAGTGCCATAGGTTTGCCTCTGGTGGCTCTCTAAAGTGGCGAATAACGAAAGCGCTGCTTTACTGAAAGACCACAACAAGAGGTTCCCGCCATGAAAGATCTGAACAACAAGGTGGCTGTCGTCACCGGTGCTGGCTCTGGTATCGGCCGATCCCTGGCCAAATCCCTCGCGGCCCGGGGCTGTCGGCTGGCTCTTTCCGATGTTAACGAGGCGGGGCTGGCGGAAACCGCAGCCAGCCTGGGCGGCGCCGAGGTAAAAACCTACCGCCTGGATGTCTCCGACCGGGACGCTATCTACGCCCACGCCGCGCAGGTCCGCAAGGAATTTGGTCAGGTTAACCTGATTATCAACAACGCCGGTGTGGCCCTCTCTGCCACGGTGCGGGAAATGACCGACGCCGATTTCAAGTGGGTGATGGACATTGATTTCTGGGGCGTTGCCCACGGTACCCGGGCGTTTCTGCCGTACCTGATTGAATCCGGCGATGGTCATGTGGTGAACATCTCCAGTGTGTTTGGCCTGATCGGAGTGCCCAAGCAAAGCGCCTACAATGCTGCCAAGTTTGCGGTGCGTGGGTTTACCGAGTCCCTGCGCCAGGAAATGAAACTGGAGAATCAGCCGGTTCAGGTCAGCTGTGTGCACCCTGGTGGCATCCGCACCAACATTGCCAATGCCGCGCGCATGGGCAAATCCGAAAACGCCGAGGCCCAGCGCAAGGGCTTCGACAAACTGGCCATGACCACACCGGACAAGGCGGCTGAAATTATTGTTAAAGGCATCCTCAAAAACGAATCCCGTATTCTGGTGGGGCCGGATGCCTGGGGCATTGACGCCATCAATCGGTTGCTGGGCTCGGCCTATCAACCGTTGGTGGAGCGGTTCTCCCGCAAGAACCTGTATATCTGAGGGCTCGCGGTAACCTGATCTCCGTTGGCTGGTTGTTTTACAGCCAGCGGAGACCGACTATACTCTCTGGTTGATCCAGGGAAGAGTCAGCATGAATACGTCAAAGCATCCGGATCTGGGGACGGCATTGGAACAAAGCCGCTCAGGACTCCGGGATAACCACCGTCGCTCGCTTACCAGGCTGTTGTTTCTGGTGACTGGCTCTGCGCTGGTCGTTTTTTCCTGTCTGCAATTTTTCAACGGTTATCCATGGGTGGCGCTGGTCGAGCTGTTGGCCAGTGGGCTGCTTTTCTACGGCGTTTTTTGTCTGAAAACCACGGCTCACCTGCAACAGTGGATCTACGCCTATCTGGTGTCGCTGTTTTCGTTTTTCATCGTCATCTTGCTGTTGCCAGAGGCCTCCATTGCGGCTTTTGTCTGGGTGCTGATGATGCCGGTTCTGGCCTACCTTCTGCTCGGCAAGCACGAGGGCATGATCCTGAGTGTGCCCTTTATGCTGGTGGGCGGGGTGGTTTACTACTTCTTCCTCGGTGATGTGGGTTCTGCCCACCGGATGATCGATCTGCTCAACATGGTTCTGTGCGGTGCCCTGATGCAGGTGTTCATGCACATGTACGAGGTGCGTCGGGAAGAGGCTGAGCAACGGTTGTTCGACATGGCACAGACCGATGCCCTGACCGGCCTGGCCAATCGCTCCAATTTCCAGTCAACACTGGCCCGCACTATTGCCGAGTGTGAGCGCAGCGGAACCGATTTTGCTCTGGTGATTATGGACATCGACCACTTCAAACTGGTCAACGATACCCTCGGCCACGATGCCGGTGACTACGTATTGAGGAGCATCGGGCAGTGCCTGACCGAGCGTCTGCGCACGACCGACTTTGTTGGCCGGCTGGGCGGCGAGGAATTTGGCCTGATTCTGAGGGATGCAAAGCCTGGGGATGCCTTTGAACTGATGGACGAGTTGCGGGAGCGCATTGCCCGGCGGGAGCTGAAATACGGCGAAGCGGGTATCCGCGTGACCGCCTCCTTTGGTATTGCCCAGTGGCCGGAGCATGGCAGGGAGGCGGAAACGCTGTTCTGTGTGGCAGATCGCTGTCTCTACAGCGGCAAGCGGGCAGGCCGGAACCGTGTGGCGCCCGCCGGTGCCGGACAGCCTCCGAAATCCGTCGGTTCGATGGCTGGAGGTCTCGGTTGATTCGGGTATCCTAGCGAATACACCCGGAAGCAAGGCCGAGGATACCGCCAACCATGTGTGAACTGCTGGCCATGAGCGCCAACACCCCGACCGATCTCTGTTTCAGCTTTACCGGTCTGACCCGTCGTGGCGGTGACACTGGCCCACACAAGGATGGCTGGGGCGTCGCTTTCTACGAAGGTAAAGGGGTACGCTGTTTTCACGATGCCGACGCCAGTGCCTCCTCGCGCATTGCCGAAGTGGTGCAAACCCACCCCATCAAGAGTGAAGTGGCCATCTGCCACATTCGTCAGGCCAATGTGGGTGATATCTGCCTGGCCAACACCCACCCGTTTATCCGCGAGCTCTGGGGCCGCTACTGGGTCTTCGCCCATAATGGTCAGCTTTCGGAGTTTTCCGCGGCGCCCGGCTTCTACGAGGCCGTTGGCAGCACCGACAGCGAAGCCCTGTTCTGCGATATCCTGAACCACCTGCGCAGTCATTGCGATCGAGACACTGCCACCGAGCAGGTGGTGGAACGGCTGGTTCAGCTGTCCCGGAACTACGCCCGCCAAGGGGTATTCAACCTGCTGCTAAGCAACGGCGACTGGCTGTTTACCTTTTGCACCACCAAGATGGCCAGTATTACCCGACGGGCGCCGTTTGGCCCCGCCCGCCTGAAAGATGCCGACGTTACCGTGGATTTTGAATCGGAAACCACACCCAACGACATTGTCAGCGTCATCGTGACCGAACCCCTCACCAGCGACGAAACCTGGGATATTTACAAGCCGGGTGAATGGCGTTTGTGGCGACGGGGCGTTGTGGTGATGCAGGGCTCGGAATTGTGACCCAGTTCCGGTGGGGCGCCAGGCACTCAACCCTTTGACCGATGGCCGGCCGAGGCACGGCCTTTAGCATTTTGTTCTGAACACAGGAAAGCGGTATCAGAACAACAAAGGGAATGACCCATGCCTGCCTCTCATCTGTCTGCGGCGGTGGCCCCGGCTGCCGATGACCGGAATATCAACTCGAGTGTGCCGGATCCCGGGCGTTGCCATGAACGCACCGCCGAGCACCTGATCCGTCTGCACGGGAGCCAGTCCAGCAGCTATTTTGCCTTGCAGCCGGATTGCCGGCACTTTCTCAGTCCCGGTCTCGGGCTGGTACCGTATGTTCCGGTAAAGGTGTTGGGGCAGCGGGTAAACGTGGTGCCCACAAGCCCCCTGGCGGGAGCACAGAGTATGGGCCGGCTACTGCAGGCGTTCGAGCAGAGTGTGCCCGGCCCCTCACTGTATGTCGGCGTCGATCAGTCGCTCCTGGGGCCGTTGGGCGAGCTTGGTTACGATGCCACGGTGATGGGTACGGAGTTCTCGGTTGATCTGACGAGGTTCTCGCTTCGTGGCAAGGCGATGAAGCAGCTGCGCCATGCCCGCAATCTGGACAGGCGGTGTCGAATCGAGGTGCGGGAGCAATGTGGAGATGAGGTGAACTGGCACAAGGTGGCGGGTATCTCGGAGCGCTGGCGCCTGGGCAAGGCGGTCAAGGAACGGGAATTGGGTTTGCTCACGCGGCCACCGGTGTTTGCAGATGAATGGGGAGTGCGCAAGTTCTACGCCTATGTGGAGGGCGAGCTGGCCGGATACGTGTTCTTTGATCCTTGGTACCGTCACCATGAACTGGCGGGCTATTGCGCCAATATTCTGCGGGCGTCGCCGGAAATGAACCGGCTCGGCGTACTCGACCACATTATTCTGCAGGCGGCCAGTCAGTTTCGTGAGGAAGGCGTGCCTGAGCTGTCGCTGGGCATTGCGCCCCTGCACGGCGTCCGCCACTGCCCGGGTGACCGGCCGGGCCTGCGCCGCCTTCAGAATATCCTGTATCGCTATGGGAATCGCCTTTACGCCTTCCAACCTCTGGCGTACCACAAATCACGCTACCGTGGCCGGGAAACTCCCTGGTTTGTCTGTGCCCGGGAACTGGGCAGTACCCGACTGGTTGCCACGCTGATGAAGGGCACGGGTCTGCTCGCACTGCCATGACCCGGATTTCTGAACAGGCCTCCCAGTTTGGAGTGCCGGGGCTGGTTGATGACACCGGCACTGACTATGCTGAAGCTCATTTGCCAACGGTAGTGAGCTCCATGGTTGCCGAAACCAAATTAACCCGCCCCGGGCTGCCTTCAGGCTTGTTGCTTGAGCCCTCACGGTTGCAGGCGCTTGATTGTATTGAACAGGTGCCGTTTGTGCTGGTGTCGGCACCGGCCGGTTTTGGTAAAACCACATTGGTCAGTCAGTGGCTGGAACAGGAAAAACCGGTGCATGCCTGGTTGACGCTGGACCAAAGGGACAACGCGCCGGCCCTGTTCTGGAATGCCGTGGCCAGCGCACTGGCGCGGGTGAACCCACGCTTTGCCATTCGCGAGAGTACCTTGTTGGCCGCGCTGGAACCGGGTGCCGCTGTTGACCCGGTGACCATGCTGATCAACCGCCTGGCGGATTATTCCCGAACCTGGCAGGCACCCAGCCGCCTGGTTCTGGTGCTGGATGATTTTCACCTGCTTGACCAGCAAGTACTACTGGAGCAGATCCGGCGCTTTATCGACTTTGCTCCGGGGTTTTTGCGCATTGTCTGTATCTCGAGGCTCGACCCACCCATTCGCACCGCGCAGTTGCTGGCCCGGCAACAGATGGTCCGGCTGGGGCCGGAGGTGCTCCGTTTTGATCTGGCGTTGACTCGAAAATTCGTCCAGGCCCGCCGGACTGATCTCTCCGAAGAACAGATGTTGCAGTTGCATCAGCGCACCGGCGGCTGGCCAGCGGCGTTGCAGCTCTCGGCGTTGTCGGAAAACCCGTTAAGCCATGTACCCGGGCCTGGTCAGAGAGCCCTGAGTGACTATCTGCTGGAGGAAGTGTTCGCTGGTCTTGAGCCCGGGCTACAGCAATTTCTCCAGGATATGAGCCTGCTCCCTCTTTTCTCACATGAGGTTGCTGATGAAGCCCGGAATGGTAGCGATGCAGCGGACTGGATCGCAGTCATGCGCGAACGCAATCTGCTGTTCCAGAGTTACGGAGAGGGTCACTACTGGTATCGCCTGCATGATCTGCTGATCGACTGGCTTCAGGCGCAGGATCGGGAGCCTGAAGGGGAAAGCTCCATACGAATCAGGGCGGCCGAGGCATTCCGCCAGCGGGGCCTGATTGTGGAGGCCCTTGAGCTTTTTCTGGCCGAGGGCTGCTATGACCAGGCGGAAGCCCTGGTACCGTTGCTGTTGCAGGCGGAGGACCTGAGCGGCTACCGGTCACTGCCTTCGCGCTTCCCGGACAGTGTCCGGATGTGTTCTCCCGCGCTGCTTCTGCTGCAGGCGCTGTTTGCCTTCATGGATGGTCAGTACGGAGCAGTGCTTGAGCATCTGGCCGCGGCCGACCGGCTTCTGCAGTCGACAGACCCGTCACCGGACACCGAGGCTCTGCAGTTTGTCTCCATGTTGTTGGGCTGGCCCTCGGCACGGTTTGCCGGCCACCGTGCAGAGGCCGAGCAGTCCCTGACTCAGATACAGGCCCGGTTGGCCAGCGCTCCAGCCGGCCTGCAACACTGGGGGCTGTATACCCTCGGTACTGAAGCCTTTATGGAGGCACGATTGGGGCCGGCGCGCACCTTGTTGACCGATGCGCTGGCAGGGGCCCTGAAGAGTGGCGATAACCCCTGTGCCCTGCGCTGTCTGGTCATGCTGGTTCCGGTTCTGGTGCAGGGCGGTCGCATTGGCGATGCCCGCCGCTGCTATGAACAGACCCGGTTGAAGCTTGTCAACGGGCCCGTGAGTAAGGAGCAGGTTTGCCTTCTGGCCTATCTGGAGGGCTTGTTGGCGCTGGAGCATCATGATCTTGCATACGCCGCAAAACGGCTGGGCGAGGCCGGTCTGATTGCCGACCAGCATCTGACGCCGCTGGATCAGCTTTACCTGGCGTTTGAGCGGTTTCGCCTGGGCATGGTTTTGCGAGACTCCGAACTCTGGCAGCAGGAACTCAGCCGGATTGAGCAGTTGCACCAGGTTATGGGCCAGTTGCGCTGGCACCATAACATTCCGCGCCCGGAGGTACTGGAGGCGTTGGCGCGATTGACGGAGGGTAACGCCTTCCCTTTGATTCTATGGGCCCAGAGCGATCCGGAACCGGTTGTAGGTAATCGCTTTTGTACCCTGAACGAAACCTTGTTGAAACTGATCGGTCAGTTGCTGGCGGCGTCGCCGGTGGCCCGGGAACTGGCAGCCCTGCGAACTGAGGCGGAAGAGGCGGGGTTGCTTCAGCTGGTGTGTCGTCTTGATCTGGTCAGTCTGATGGTTCAGGCCTTCGGGGATCAGGATCCTGAGGGAGCGGTGAAAAAGCTCGATGCACTGTTGGCGCTCTGGGTGCCCCGTGGTCTGGTGCGCCCCTTTGTGGATGCGGATCCCCGGCTGGATAGTCTGCTCGACGCCTGTATTACCCGCGGCTGGTCGGAAGTGGAAGCCAGCCGGATACTGGCTCTCCGGCAGGCCCGGATGGAGCCGGAAGCCGAAACCTGC
Source organism: Marinobacter sp. bablab_jr008 (assembly GCF_016464145.1). NCBI lineage: Bacteria > Pseudomonadati > Pseudomonadota > Gammaproteobacteria > Pseudomonadales > Marinobacteraceae > Marinobacter > Marinobacter sp. bablab_jr008. The sequence continues at coordinate 23,082 of NZ_JACDWW010000051.1, read as the reverse complement.
GCCCGCACCCCGGAAGTCGCTGGTCCTGATGAACCGTTAAGTGATCGGGAACAGGGGGTGTTGGATCTGCTGGCAGAGGGACTCAGTAACAAGGCCATCAGCAAACAGCTCGGCATCTCAGTGGCGACGGTAAAGTCACATTTGAGCAATATTTACGGCAAGCTTCAGGCCGAGAACCGGATGCAAGCGGTTGCTCGCGCCCGGGAACTCGGCCTGATGTCATAGAGCGGGTGCACGATTACTGCAGCGTGCGCCGATTGCCGTTCTTGTACTGGGGCGCGATGTAGTCCTGGATCTGTTCCTTGAAACGACCGATCAGCTCACTGTTGTCCTTGTCCCAGGGATGGAAGCCGGGCTTGAAGTACTCCAGCCAGGTCGGGATCAGACTGGAGAAGGCGCCGTTTTTGCCCCACATGCGCCACATACCTTTGGCGGCGTCCTTAACGGAGAAATGGCTGCGGTCCTTCAGGGCCATGCGGCCGGTATACCAGGTGCCGACAATACCCAGGGCTACGGTACTGAAGACCTGGTAAAACGCCCGCTCGGTGTAGGTACCGCCAGCCTGGAGGAAAACGTCATAAGCAACGGCCTTATGCTCGGTTTCCTCAATGGCGTGCCACACCCACAGCGGGCGCATGGATTCGTGCATGTCTTCGCGTATATCGTCACGCTCCAGCAGCATGTCGGCCATCATGGCTGTGATGTGCTCCAGGGCGCAGGTAATGGCCAGCTGGTGGCGTTTGGGCAGCTTCCGTGCCACGTCCAGAATCACTTTCAGATCCCGCTCCATCTCTTCTACCGGCATGCCCTGGTCGCGGACATGCTGGTTCATGGCGATGTGCTCGAGCGAGTGCATGGCTTCCTGGCCGATGAAACCGCGCACGTCCTCTTTCAGCTTCTTGTCCTGGATCTGGTCTCGAAACGCCCGGACCGAGTCCACAAAAAACTGCTCACCCTCGGGAAACAAAACAGACAGGGCGTTCATGGTATGACTGATCAGATAGTTGTTATCCACCCAGTATCTGGGGACCTGTTCGCCAAACTCGAAACCCATGCGCTGGGGTTTGATGGAGACATTGTCCGGGGTATGGGAGGCCTTGCCCGGTTTGTTCGTTTGTGTGGTGGTCAGCATGGTTCTACTCCTTTGCGACGGAACGCTTTGGCTGATGTCATGAAGCCAGTGTGGCGGAGTCAATCCGGATACTGAATGCGCAAAGGGGACGGGCATCGTCCACAATGGGACAGGGGATTGGCCCGGGCGACAGCGGAGTCGGGGCAGCGGGCCCCACTGTGGCGGCAATCCGGTTCTGATAGAGTCAGAAACACGATAAATATCAATCAGGGACACACTATGGCAGGTACCGGTGCAGACAACGAGCGGCAAATGTTGGGGTTGTTCCTGGTGCCCGGGGTGTACCTGCGGGTACTGGCTGAAACCGTGCGTCAACTGGGTTACAACGACCGTCAGCTTTATCAGGGCCTGGATTTCACACATGAAGACCTGAAAGCCAACGACAGTCGGGTTTTCGTCACTGACGCCACTCTGATGGCGCAGCGCGCGCTCGAGGTGGCGGGCAAAGATGGCCTGAGTTTTATACTGGCGAGAGAGTTGCGGCTGACCATCCATGGCACCCTGGGCTTCGCCGCGCTTACCAGCCCGACCTTTGAGGGTGCGTTGGACTCTGTCCGTCGTTACCTCCAGCTGCGGGCGCCCTTTCTGAGCATGAAGCAGTCCATCGCCGGCGACAAAGTCCTGGTGCAGCTGTGCGCCGAGTTTGCGTTGCCCCCTATCTCCGAGTTCCTGGCCGAGACGGTCAGCGCCACGCTGATTCTGCTCACCGAACAATTGCTCGACCGGAGTGATGCCGAGGCCCGGGGTTTTGCCCTGGAAGAGGGTAAATTACCGGGCGTGTCAGTACATCTCCGGGGCCCGGAGCCAGCCTATTACCAGCGGTTTGCGGCTCAGTTGCCGGTCCGTTTCGAGTTTGGCCAGCCCGAGGAAATGCTGATTTTCCCCCGCAAGCTGCTGGACGTGCGCATGCGCCTGGCGGATGCTGAAGCCTCCCGGATGGCCCGGGACCAGTGTGAATTCGAGTTGCAGAAGGCGCTCAAGGAGCAGGGCGACATCGTGCTGGCGATTCGCAATATGCTGCGGATGACCCCAGGCCCCTTGCCCTCCCTGGAGGCCATGGCCGAGCGCTTCTGCGTGTCTTCCCGCACCCTGAAGCGGCGGTTGGCGGACCGGGACACCAGTTATCGGGAGATTGTCGAGGCCGTGCTGAAAGATCGGGCCATCCAGTTGCTGCGCTACACCAATCAGTCAGTCAGCGAGATTGCCTATGAACTGGGCTATGCCGATCTGTCCAATTTCAGCCGTGCTTTCCGCAAGTGGACGGGTAAATCCGCCAGTGAGTTTCGCGAGGACGGGCCGGACCCGGCACCGGATCTGGGGCCTTGAGTGCCGTTTGTGATTCCGGCGTTCGCCCCCATAATAATCTAGTGTCCCGCCTGTGGTGACACACCAAATCCAACTGTGAACAGGAAGAACGCCGCAATGATCGAAAGACCCGACACCCACAGCAAGCTGATCGGCTACCTGCTCTGGATATTCGGATTCCTGGGTTCGCACCGTTTCTATTACGGCAAGCCGGTGACCGGCACCATCTGGTTCTTTACTCTGGGGCTGCTGTTTATCGGCTGGATTATTGATTTGTTCCTGATTCCGGCTATGGACAAGGAAGCTGATTACCGGTTCCAGGATGGCCAGATCAGCTACAACATCGGCTGGATACTGCTGACCTTCCTGGGGGTTTTCGGGGTGCACCGGATGTACATGGGCAAATGGCTCACCGGCATCCTGTACCTGCTCACCGGCGGCCTGTTTTTCATCGGTGTGCTGTACGATTTCTGGACCCTGAACAGCCAGATTTCCGAGCGTAACCGGGCCGATCAGCTGGCCTGATTACAGACCGGCGTTGCGCTCCAGCTCTGCCAGACCCTGTTCCAGGTAGTCCAGCATCCGTTGCAGGCTGGGCAGGGTCCGGCGACAGCCAATCAGGCCGAACTCTACCTGGTCGTTATAGCTGGTCAGTGTCATGTTCAGGGCCAGTCTGTCCATATCGATAGACACCGGATACATGCCTTCCAGTTTCGCCCCGTTCCAGTACAGGGGCCTGGATGGCCCGGGGACATTGGAAATCACCACATTGAAGGTCTGCCACTTGGGCGCCAGCCCGGTCAGCAGGTGGAAGGCGGCCGGCGCCAGGGTCAGGGCCGTGTAGTTGACGATTTCCTCCGGGCTCATATGCCGGTAGCGCTGCTTGGCCTCTTCCATGCCATGGTGGATTTTTAACAGTCGTTCGCCGGCCTCCTGCACATCGGTGTGAAGGCTCGCCAGGATGACGCCTACCTGGTTGCCCCCGGAGCTGTCGTCCCGGCGTAGTGACACCGGCACAAAGGCCACCAGTGGTTTCTCCGGCAAGGCATCCTGATTCATCAGATAGGTACGCAGAGCCGCTGCGCACATGGCAGTTACGACATCGTTGACCGTGGTGCCGTAGGCCTCGCATACGGCGCGAATCCGTTTCAGGCACCAGGACTGAGCGGCGAAACGACGGGAACCGGTGATTTTCTGGTTCAGCATGCAGCGCGGGGCATGGAAAATGGAGTCGTAGGCCGGATCCTTCCGGGCCTGATTGATGGTTTTCAGTAGCTCCTTTGCCACAGTGGGAATGGTGCCGAGCTGGCGGCCCGAAAGCCCCAGCAAATGGGTGACACTGCGCCAGAGGGAGTGTCCGTCCGACTCACCCCTATCCCGTGACAGGCAAGGCAGATCCCAGATTGGCGGCATGCCGTGTTCGTCCGGGTTTTCACTCAGCATCCGGGTGGCCATGCGCATGGCCGAGACACCGTCCACCAGGGAATGGTGAACCTTGGTGTAGAGCGCAAACTGCCGGTCTTTCAGGCCCTCGATCAGGTGCACCTCCCACATGGGGCGCTCCCGGTCCATCAGGTGCGAATGCTCCGCCGATACGAACGACAGCAGCTCCCGAATACGCCCGGGTGTGGGCAGCGCCTCGAAGCGGAAATGATGCTCAAGGTCCAGGTGCTCATCCTCCACCCATACCGGCTGGCCCAGGCGATAGCTCAGGCGCTGGTTAAAGGGGGCGGTCACCTCCGTCTTCTGCCGAAGCTGGTCTGCCAGCTGCGCGACATAGTCGTCCGGCGCGCCTTCGGGGAAGGAAAACAGCTGGAGGCCGCCCACATGCATGGGCTGCTGGCGTTTTTCCAGCCAGAGAAAGAGCTGGTCAGTGGGATTCAGGGGCGTCACGGGGCAATCCTTGTTCTTGGTTTATGCCCCGATACTACCCCACTCCGAGCGGGTAAAAATTGGCTTTGGTAACAGCACCACCAAAAAGCCCGGCGAAAAGGCTATTGCGCGTCTCCACGCAGCGCTTTGACCTTTTGTTCCAGACGCTCGGCACTGGCCTCGTGGGGCGAGACCGGGAGACCAGCCAGCAGGTGAATCCGGGACCAGAACCGCCGTGGCCAATGGCTGAAGGCCGGCCCGCCACAATGGCTGAAAAAGCTGCCCCAGAGGCCGCGCAGTGCCATTGGCACCACCGGTACCGGTCGCCGGGCCAGAATCATGTCGACACCGGGCTTGAAGGTATCGACTTCGCCGTCTTTGGTGAGTTTGCCTTCCGGGAAAATACACACCACATGGCCGGCTGCGAGTTCTTCATCAATGCGGTCGAAAGCGGCTTCGTAAATCTCCGGCACCTTCGATTTCGGACCAATGGGGATAGCCTTGGCCAGGCGGAAGAAACCGCCCATGACCGGTGTCGCGAAAATGTTGTGATCCATCACGAATCGGACGGGTCGCCGCACCGCGCCGGCGATCACCAGGGCATCCATGTAGGAGACGTGGTTGCACACCAGCAGCACGGGGCCCTGCTCGGGTATACGGTCCAGGTTGTGGTGCGTGACCCGATAAATCGTGTGGGACAGGACCCAGATGACAAAGCGCAGGGCAAAGTCCGGTACCTGCTGGTACACGTAGGCCGCCACCATCAGGTTCATGATCGACAGCACCAGGAAGAACTCGGGAATGGTGAGTCCGAACAGGCCGAGCATGAGCATGCCCAGCAGCGCGCTGACCACCATAAACAGGGCGTTGAAAATATTCAGGGCGGCGATCACGCGGGCCCGGGTGGCCGGTTGTGTTTCCTGCTGGACATAAGCATACAGCGGCACGATAAACAGGCCGCCAAAGATACCAATGGCCAACAGGTCAATGGCCACCTGGCGATAATGGGGATCGGTTATGATCAGCCACCAGTCTGAGGGAATTGGCTGCTTCGGCATATTGAAGAACAGATCGATGCCGAAGAAACTCAGGCCAATGGAGCCGATGGGTACGATCCCCAGTTCAATCTTGTGGCCGGACAGCCGCTCGCAGGCAATGGAGCCGGCGGCGATGCCGATGGTGAAAATCGCCAGCAGTAAGGTGACGACCGTTTCGTCACCCATCAGGTGAGTCTTGGCGAAGTTCGGAAACTGGGTCAGATAGGCGGCACCCAGAAACCAGAACCAGGATATCGCCATGATGCTCAGGAATACATTGTGATTGTCCCGGGCAATGGCCATCAGTTTCCAGGTTTCCTGCAGCGGCCGGAAACCAATACGCAGATCCGGCGCTGCCGCCTCGGCCCTGGGAATCCGCCAGGCAGCCACCAGGCCAATCACCGCGAGCACCGCAACGGCGATGGCAATCACGGGGCCGGGAGCCGCAGCTTTCATCATCACGCCGGCCATCAGGGTACCCACCAGGATGGCCACAAACGTGCCCATCTCTACCAGCGCGTTACCACCCACCAGCTCGGATTCTTTCAGGGCCTGGGGCAGGATCGCGTACTTCACCGGCCCGAAAAACGCGGATTGTACGCCGGTGAGAAACAGCAGAAGGAACAACACCTCGTACCAGCCAAACCAGAGACCGACCGCGGCAATGCCCATGATCACCACCTCGGCGAATTTGATCCAGCGGATAACCGTGGATTTCTCGTACCGGTCCGCCACCTGGCCGGCGATGGCGGAGAACAGGAAAAACGGCAGGATAAACAGCATCGCGGCGAGATTGACCACCACATCCGACGACAGGCCAAACAGGCCCCCGGCGCTGTAGGTCACCAGCAGCAACAAGGCATTCTTGAACAGGTTGTCGTTGAAGGCACCGGCAAACTGGGTGACAAAGAATGGCAGGAACCGTCGCTCGGATAGCAGGCGAAACTGACTGTGATCTTCCATAACCTGAGGCTCTCCCTATGGGGTTCGCCGCAGACTATACGGCGCCCGGGAGGTGGTCAAGCGCGGCTGTTGTGCGCATACTGGATGCAGGATTGTGTTCCCAACCCAATGTTCTGGATGATGTGGAGTCTTGCCTATGGATGTTCAGCAGGCTGTTGTGTCACGCCGCTCGGTGCGGGACTTTCTGGATACCCCGGTGCCTGAAGCCACGCTTCGAACGGTAATCGAAACGGCGACCCGGTCGCCATCCGGAGGCAACCTGCAACCCTGGCATCTGCACGTCGTCACCGGCGATGCTCTGGCCCGACTCAAAGCCTTGATGCAGGAGAAGGTCAGCAAAGGTTTCAACGAAGTGCCGGAATACGAAATCTACCCACCAAAACTGCAATCGCCCTACCGCGACCGCCGGTTCGAAATCGGCGAACTCATGTACCGCCGGCTCGACATCCCCAGGGAAGACAAAGCCGCCCGCTTCGAATGGTTCAAACGCAACTTCGAATTCTTCGGCGCTCCGGTCGGCCTGTTCTGCACCGTCGACGACAACATGGGCCCGCCCCAGTGGTCCGATCTGGGCATGATCCTGCAAACCATCATGCTGTTGCTGCGCGCCGAAGGCCTGGACAGCTGCGCCCAGGAATCCTGGTCGGTGTACCCGAAAACCATCAGCGAATTCCTGGGCTTGCCCGAACACCGAAAAGTCTTCGCCGGCATGGCCATCGGCTACGCCAACCCCGACAGCCCGGTGAACCAGCTCACCAGCCCAAGGGCGCCGCTGGAAGAAAACGTCGAATTCATCAGCTGACGTAAGCGTCTCTCAGATCTCAGGCGGCCACCGACGCCGCCTGAGCCACCGGCACTTCCAGCCGGATCCGGTTGCCGTCCAGCAACACCGGATAGACCTTCACCTGCATGTTCTCGTCTTCCAGACATTGCCCGCTGCGCAGGCTGAAATGCTGCTTGTACAACGGCGACGCCACCACCGGCTCGCCGTTGATATCCCCGGTAATGCCTCGGGCCAGCACGTTCGAGCCACTGAACGGATCGGTATGGCTGATGGCAAACAACGCCGGCAGGCGGTGCGGCAGATAAAACACCGCCACCGGCCCGTCCTCCGTCCAAACCGCAATGCCGGAGTCAGCCACCAGATCGTCTACCGTACAAACCGCTTCCCAACAAGTCCGAGCTTTCATAAAACGTTCTCCTCAATCCCAATGTCTTTAACTTGCCTATCTCACTCAAGTCTGTGAGCGCGGGGGCCGGGGTAATTTTCTGGCAGGAAAAAAGATGTCTGAGCAAAGCGAGTTATTTTTTCCAGAAGAAAATTACCCCGGCCCCCGTGCTCCGCCCCAAAACCAGAAGGCTACGAAGAAACCGCCTCCAGTTCCGGCCTACGCTGCCCCCGCTCCGAAGTCCAACGCTGCACCGGATCCTTCTGTTCCGGCGCATTCACAAACTCCCGGAACCGCTTACGCTTCTGAGGATCCTCCACGGCGGTCTTCCACTCGCACTGATAGGTCTCCACCAGATCCGCCATATGCTGCTCCAGCTCCTCGCCAATGCCGAGGCTGTCCTCCAGCACCACCTGCTTCAGATACTCCAGCCCACCTTCCAGATTCTCCATCCAGACCGACGTCCGCTGCAGCCGGTCCGCCGTGCGCACATAGAACATCACCACCCGGTCGATGGTGCGGATCAGCTCCTCATCCGACAGATCGGTGGCAAACAGATCCGCATGCCGCGGCCGCATCCCGCCATTGCCACACACATACAGGTTCCAGCCCTTCTCCGTGGCAATTACCCCGAAATCCTTGCTCTGGGCCTCCGCGCATTCACGGGTGCAGCCGGACACCGCCATCTTCACCTTGTGCGGCGCCCGCAGGCCCTTGTAGCGATTTTCCAGGGTAATGGCCATGCCCACGCTGTCCTGCACGCCATAGCGGCACCAGGTGCTGCCCACGCAGGACTTCACCGTACGCAGGGACTTGCCATAGGCGTGGCCGGTTTCAAAACCGGCGGCGATCAGCTTCTCCCAGATCTCCGGCAGTTCGCTCAGGGTGGCGCCGAACAGATCCACCCGTTGCCCGCCGGTGATCTTGGTGTACAGATCGTACTCCCTGGCCACTTCGCCCAGCACAATCAGCTTTTCAGGGGTAATCTCGCCGCCCGGAATGCGTGGCACGATGGAGTAAGTGCCGTTCTTCTGCATGTTGGCCATGAAAGTGTCGTTGGTGTCCTGTAGCGGCACGTGGTCGGTGGCCAGAATATGCTCGTTCCAGCAGGTGGCCAGAATGGAGCCCACCGTTGGCTTGCAGATGTCACAGCCCTGGCCCTTGCCGTATTGTTTGAGCAGACCCCGGAAGGTGCGGATACCGTTCACCTTCACCAGATGGAACAGTTCCTGTCGGGTGTAGGGGAAGTGTTCGCAAAGGTCGGTACACACCTCCACGCCGCGCTTTTCCAGCTCGCTGTCCACCACCTTCTTCAGTAAAGCCGCACAGCCGCCGCAACCGGTACTGGCCCTGGTTTCAGCCTTGACGCCGCCCAGATCGGTGCAGCCGGCGTCAATGGCGCCACATATATCGCCCTTGGTGACGTTGTGGCAGGAACAGATGGAGGCGCTGTCCGGCAGGGCGTCGGCCCCCAGGGCAGGCGCGCCTCCTTCGCTTTCCGGCAGAATCAGCGCCTCCGGGTTGGCTGGCAGCTCAATGCCATTGAGGGCGTACTGCAGCAGGGTATCGTAAGGGCCGTTGTCGCCTACCAGAATGGCGCCCAGCAGAGTCTTACCGTCCTGGCTCACCACCATGCGCCGGTAGTGGCCGGCCTGCTCATCGTGAAAACGGATATTGCGTGCACCCGGGGTCTGGCCGTGGGCATCGCCGATGGAGCCCACATCCACCCCCAGCAGCTTGAGCTTGGTGCTCATATCGGCACCGGTAAAGGCCGCACCGGTGTCTTTGTTCAAAGCGGCCGCCAGGGTGCGCGCCATGGTGTAACCCGGAGCCACCAGTCCGAAGATGCGATTGTTCCAGAGCGCGCATTCACCGATGGCGTGAATGTTCGGGTCTGAGGTGGTGCATTGATTGTTGACCACAATCCCGCCGCGTTCGCCCACCTCCAGGCCGCAGGCCCGGGCCAGGGTATCCTGAGGACGGATGCCGGCGGAGAACACAATCAGATCGGTTTCCAGATGGCTGTCGTCGGCGAAGTTCATCCTCAGCCGGGCGTCGCTGCCCGGCACAATGGCCGTGGTGGCTTTCTCGGTGTGTACCTGTACGCCCAGATCTTCAATTTTCTGGCGCAACAGGGCGCCGCCCTGATCGTCCAGCTGCACAGGCATCAGGCGCGGGGCGAATTCCACTACATGGGCCTGCAGGCCCAGGCTTTTCAGGGCGTTTGCCGCTTCCAGCCCCAGCAGACCGCCGCCCACCACGACACCGGTTTTCGCCGACTGGGCACTGGCCTGAATGGCATCCAGATCGTCCAGGGTTCGGTACACAAAGCAGCCATCCTGATCGTTGCCCTTAATGGGCGGTACGAACGGGTAGGAGCCGGTGGCCAGCACCAGTTGATCGTAGGTGTACTTGCCTTTCGGTGTCGTCAGCACGCGGGTGTTCCGGTCGATGGCGGTGACCGGCTCATTCAGGCGAAGATCGATGCCCTGTTCCGCGTACCAGTCTGCTGTACCCATGGCGAGGTCCGCGTGAGTGGAACCGGTGAAGTACTCCGACAGATGCACCCGGTCGTAGGCCAGCTGCTTCTCTTCACCGAACACGATCACCCGGTAGGTCTCGGCCTCCGGGGACTGGCTAAACTGTTCCAGGAAGTGATGGCCAACCATACCGTTGCCGATCACGATCAGGGTCTGTTTACTCATCATGCTGTCCTCTCTCTTGGCAGCCTATCAGGCTGCTGCGTCGCAATAGGTTTTGCCGAAAGCGATGGTGTCCCTGTAGCGGGAGACATCGGCTCCGGAGCGAATCAGTTCGCTGTACCAGGGCCCGTTGGCGGTATCTCCCAGCAGGATGGCGCCGGCCAGCCGGTTGCCATCCAGCAGCAGTTGGCCGTAGACCGCGTGGGTTCGGTCCTGCCATTCAACAATTTCGGTATGCTCGCCGGGGACTACCCGGCCACAGGAAAAAATGGGCAGATCGCTGATTTTCAGTCGGGTGGCCACTTCTCCAGGCTCAAATGCCCTGGCTCCCGGCACCTGGCAAAGAAGCTGTGCCAGGATTCGGGCCTGCTCGTAACCGGGTTCGACCAAGCCAAAGGTGTGCTCCTGAAACTGACAGCACTCACCCAGTGCGTAGATATGCGGGTTGGACGTCATCAGGTTCGGAGTAACTCGAATACCCCGGTCACAGTTGAGGCCGGCGTCAGCTGCCAATCCCTTGTTGGGTTCAATACCGGTAGCAATAACCACCAGGTCCGTGGCCAGTACCGTGCCGTCACTCAGTTCCACGGCGCGGACCTGATTCCGACCGAGCAGGGAGACCGGCGAGGTGCCGGTTCGGATACTCAGCCCCCGCTGCTGTAACTTCTGCTTCAGGATATCGCCAGCGATCGGGTTCAGCTGTCGGTTGAGCAGATGACCGCTGCGGTGCAGCACCGTAACGTCCATGCCCCGGGTCCTGAGCCCTTCGGCCGCCTCCAGACCGAGAAAGCCTCCGCCGATGACCACGGCCCGACGGTGTGACTTTGCCTGCCGGATCAGCGTGCGGGTGTCGGCCAGGTCCCGGAAGTTCATCACGCCGTCAAGGTCTTCACCGGGGAGGCCAAGGCGGGAGGGCTGTGCTCCGGTGGCCAGCACCAGCGTGTGATAGGACTGGGTGCGACCACAGGCGGTTGTTACCTCGCGCTGGTCCGGAATGATATGGGTGACAGGCTCATGCTGGTGCACCTCTATTCGGTGCTTGTGGAACCACTGCCAGGGTTTCAGTTCCAGATCGGTTTCCTGAATCTGATCGGCCAGTAATGACGACAACTGGATCCGGTTGTAGGCAGCGAAGGGCTCACCGTTAAACACCACAATGCGGCTGAACGGATGCCCCTGGGCTACCAGTTGCTCCAGCAGCCGCTGCGCGACCATGCCATGGCCGCAGATCACCAGTGGGTTATCCTGTGTGTGTTCCATGGAACTGAGTGCCTCCAGCAACGAAAAAAGCCGGAGCATCATGCTCTCCGAAGAGAACAGATGGTCCGGCACCAATGCCAACAACAATGATCTGATGGTCCGGCCTGATTCCATGGCCGGGACAGTCGTCCTTGTCTAAGTGTTTGCGATCTCCGTGCCAACTTTTTCAGGCTTTATTATTCAATGGCTTAGGTGAGTCCGTTGAAAGAGTCCGGCTCGTGGGCATCAAAAGGGTGCCCCGGGATGGGGCGAAACGCACGATGATTGGGCCGGAATGACTGGCCTGTAAATTGCTGCAGTCCGGGTAGAAAGGAACCAACTGTGTACCGACACCAGGAGCTGCACCATGAACACCAAACGCCATCCCCGTATGACCGCGACAGCGACTGCTGCGGAATTTCTGATGGCCTCCCGCCAGTGTGAGATCCGTAATCTGGAGTACTTTCTGCAGATGGGGCGGTTGGTGCAGAGCGTGGGCAATCTGGTCCATGGCCTGCAACGGGAGCGAGGCGCCACCAATCTTTATCTGGGGTCCGGTTGCCAACGCTTTGCCCGGGAACGTACCGCCATGGTCAAGGAAAACGACCAGTTGGCCGCTACCTTCCGGCGGGCGTTGGCAGACATTCAGGAGGATCTCACCACCCATCCGGTCAGCAGCCCACTGCTCGGGCACATCGCCAGCGCCCTGCACAGCCTCGACCAACTGCCCGGGCTGCGGCAGCGGGTGAATGACCAGGAGGCCAGTGTTTCGGAGGCCACGGAGTGGTTCTGCGACACTATTCATCAACTGATTACGGTCGTTTTCGAAGCGGCAGAAACCGTGGCAGAACCTTCGATTGCGGGACTGCTTGTGGCCATGGTGCATGTCATGAACGGAAAGGAATATTGTGGTCAGGAGCGGGCCGCAGGTTCCGCGGGGTTCTCCAGCGGACACTTCGATAACGCACTGTCACGGCGCATGATGCACCTGGTTGAAGCGCAGGAGCGGTGTTTTGAGGTGTTTGTCGGCTTCGCCAGTGAGGAGAGCCTGTCGCTCTGGCAAGCCCTGCGCGCTCACCCGCGGGAACTGGAAATTGAGCGGATGCGACAGATGGCCGTTTCGGTCGGGCCCTATAAGTCTCTGGATAAAGACATGGCCGACCGCTGGTTCAATCTGATGACAGAGCGCATGGACGATCTGAAGAAGATTGAGGATTCCGTTGAGAGCGCTTTCCACCATCGCTGCGTGGAGCGCTATACCGAAGCGCGCCACTCCCTGGCTCATCAGGAGACCCTGCTGGCCTCGCTGGAACAACGCCATGCCTCCACAACGCCCGTGCTGGTGGTTTGCGATAACGGTGTAGAGGCCGGAGCTGCCGACGCGTGGGTCGGGGAAGGTGTCGGGCAGCAATCAGGCCGATCCATCTTTGACCTGGTCCAGGAACAGACTCGCCGCCTGCGTCAGATGTCCGAAGAATTGCAGAGCGCCAAAGAAGCTCTGGAAGATCGTCGTACCCAGGAAAAGGCCGTCCTGCTGTTGATGGAACACCGCAACATCAGCAATGACGAAGCCCACCGCCTGCTGCGAAAACTGGCCATGGATCAGGGCAAGCGACTGCCCGAAGTCGCCCGGGCACTGGTATCCATGGCAGGGGTCTTAAGCTGATACTTGAACCAGGCCGGGACGGGGCGCCCCGCCCCGGCATAAAGTCAGGCCGAAGCTGAATGTTTTGCTGCCGGCGCCTCGGGTTTTGCATTGCTGCCGCGGCGACTGTTCAGTGACTCCAGCTTGCGCTGCTTCTCGTACAGGAACGACAACACCTCCTGCCGGTAATGCACATATTTGACATCATCCGCCAGGGCCACACGATTGCGAGGCCTTGGCAGATCAATGTGCAGATCCTCCCCCACCGTGGCGGCAGGGCCGTTGGTCATCATGATAATGCGGTCGGACAACAGCACCGCCTCGTCCACATCGTGGGTAATCATGATCACGGTATTGTTCAGCTCCTGCTGTATTTCCATCAGCGAATCCTGCAAATGGGCCCGTGTCAGGGCATCCAGCGCCCCGAACGGCTCATCCATCAGCAACACACTGGGTTTCATGGCCAATGCCCGGGCGATGCCCACCCGTTGCGCCATCCCCCCGGAAATCTCGCCAGGCCGCTTGTTGGCGGCGTGGGCCATATTCACCAGTTCCAGGTTATGGGTGATCCAGTCCTTGCGCTCCTGCCGGGTCATCGACTTGCGAAACACCTGCCGGACCGCCAGCTCCACGTTTTCATACACCGTTAACCAGGGCATCAGGGCATGATTCTGAAACACCACTGCCCGCTCGGGACCGGGGGAATTTACCTCATGCCCATCCAGCACACAGCCACCCCTGGAGGCCTGCAGTAACCCGGCAACAATGTTCAGCACCGTCGATTTTCCGCAGCCGGAATGGCCGATCAGCGAAACAAACTCCCCTTTCTGGATCTTCAGGTTCACATTGTCCAGGGCAATGAAAGGCCCTTTCGGCGTATCAAACGCCATTTCAACACCGGTTAGTTCTAAATGTGGTTTACTCATGGAATTCACCTCAAAAGCAAGCGGAGCGCCGGGTGGGTTACGCCTCCCGAAACCCTCAAAAACATGGATGTTTTTGCGGAGCGTACATGGATGTACTCGCCGCGTGTTTCGGGAGGCGTAACCCACCCGGTGCGGCATGCTCCAGAACGGGATCACTCATTCCAGGCCACCTTCCGCTGAATCAACAGCATGACCCGATCCAGCAAGAACCCGATAAACCCGATGGCCAGCACCGCCACCATAATCCGACTCAAAGACTGGCTACTGCCATTCTGGAACTCATCCCAGACGAACTTACCCAGCCCCGGGCTCTGCGCCAGCATCTCAGCGGCGATCAGCACCATCCAGGCAATGCCCAACGACACCCTCAAGCCGGTAAAGATCATCGGCACCGACGAAGGCAACACCACCTTGCGAACGTGGGTCCAGAACGACAGCCGAAGTACCCGGGAGACGTTCAGCAGGTCGGGGTTTACCGCTGCCACTCCAACGCTGGTGTTGATCAGTGTTGGCCAGAGACTGCACAGAGTGACCGTAATCATCGAGGTCAGGAACGACTTCTCGAACATTGGATCGTCACTGACATAGGTGGCCGATACCACCATGGTCACCAGCGGCAGCCAGGCCAGCGGAGAGACCGGTTTGAAGATCTGTATCAATGGGTTCACCGCCGCCTGGAAATACCGGTTGAGGCCAAACACAATGCCCAGAGGTACTGCAATCAGCGACGCCAGGGCGAAACCGGCCAGCACCGTCAGCAGGCTGGTGACCACCTGGTCGAGAAAGGTGGGTGCGCCGGGGTAAGCCCGGATACGGACGTCTGCCTCCGGGTTGTCAGCCAGAATGCGGGCATTACGCTCCTCCTGCATGGCGATGAACTTATCGGCCCGCTCCCGCTGGCTGATATGCTCCTGCCACAGTTGCCCGGATTGTTCCCACACCTGCACCGGGCCGGGAAAGGCCCCCAGGGAGGTTTCCACCTGTGGCGCGGCCAGATGCCAGAAGCCCAGGAAGACCAGAATACCAACCAGTGGTAACAGCAGCTGCTTGCCCTGGCTGAGCCATTCCCCCGGTTGCAGACCGGAAAGTAGCTGGCGGCTGCCACTGGCCATGGACTGACTGATTCTTGCGCTTAACGTCGTCATGTCAGGCCCTCCCTTACGGTGTCTCCGACCCTTTCAGGCCGATACTGAAACGGTTGATGTAGGCATTGGGTTCGCGCGGAGTGAAAGGGACGCCGTCAATCAGCTCACCCTGCATGGGGCGTTCAAAATTCTCCTGGGCAAAGTCCGGGAAATCACTGGCGGTCATCAGGCCGTCCTCGATCAGTGACTGGGCCGCTTCGGCGTAAAGATCGCCCCGATACACCCGGGCTGCGGTCTTCATATACCAGTCGTCGGATTGTGCTTCGGGAATCTGGCCCCAGCGACGCATCTGGCTCAGGTACCAGATCGCATCAGACGGATACGGATAGGTGGCGTGATAGCGGAAGAAGACGTTGAAATCCGGCACTTCCCGGACATCGCCTTTTTCATACTCGAAGGTACCGGTCATGGAGTTGGCAATGACTTCCCTGTCGGCCCCCACGTAGCTGGGGCGGGCAAGGATGTCCACGGCGGCCTCCCGGTTGGCGTTCTGGTTTTCGTCCAGCCAGTAAGCTGCGCGGATCAGAGCCCGCAGTAACCGGAGATGGGTATTGGGGTTCTGCTCGGCCCAGGATTCGGTCACCCCGAACACTTTTTCCGGGTTGTTGGGCCAGATTTCGTAGTCGGTAATCACAGGCACACCGATGCCCTTGAAAACCGCCTGCTGATTCCAGGGCTCGCCCACGCAGTAGCCCTGTATGGTGCCTGCTTCCATGGTGGCGGGCATCTGGGGCGGCGGTGTCACGGAGAGGTGCACGTCGGCCTGGATGGTGCCGCTGGTATCGCCGCGCTGGGGCGCGTAGAAGCCGGGATTCAGGCCACCGGCGGCCAGCCAGTAACGCAGTTCGTAATTGTGGGTGGACACCGGAAACACCATGCCCATGCGGAAGCGCTTGCCGTTGGCGCGGGTCTGCTCAACCACTGGCTTCAGCGCGCTGGCTGAAATCGGGTGTTCCGGATGATCACCTTCCATTTCCAGGTTTGGTTTCATCGCTTCCCAGACGTCGTTGGACACGGTAATACCGTTGCCGTTGAGATCCATACTGAAGGCGGTGATGATATCGGCCTGGGTGCCATAGCCTATGGATGCGCCCAGGGGTTGGCCGGCCAGCATGTGGGCACCATCCAGTTCACCGGTGATGACCCGGTCCAGCAGCACCTTCCAGTTCGCCTGGGCTTCGAGTTCTACGAATAACCCTTCGTCCATGAAGTAGCCCTGTTCCCAGGCAACCGCCAGGGGCGCCATATCCGTGAGTTTGATAAAGCCAAGCTTGAGATCGGGTTTCTCCGCCGGGCCAATATCGGCCTGGGCCAGGGAACTCAGGCCGATCAGGGTGGCGGTCAGTAAAGGTCGAACATAATGGTTCACTGTCTTCATCGTGATGCCTCTCGGTTCTCTCATTTCAGACGCGCAAAAAAAAGCGCCTGCCTCCGTTGCCGGAGAGCAGGCGCCGATGCCTGTAAATGGGAGCTGTGATGTCGTGATGGTTCACTAACCACTCAGCACAAGCCGTGCCATTTAGGACTGTTTATATATTTCAGTAAGTTGCGGGCGCTCGTGTTGTTCCGGTTGGGGGATCACGTTGTGTGGCGGGGTGGTTTTGGTGCAAAAAAAAGCCCTTTGCACCAAGGTGAACGCCCATCGATAGGCTTTTCAAGGAGGTCGTTTAACGGTGCACGTCGCTTCAAAACGCGCACCATGCGCCATTCAAGGCCCTTGGAGACATCAAATCGTGCGCTGGCCCCCTAATTGCTTTCTTTTATGGCAGACAACACAGGCAACGAAGCCCTCCCCCCGGCTCTGGAAACGGAAACCGGGTGGTGGGCTTTTTTGGTTCAAGAGCGAGGAACACCATGAAACACCACGACACGCCAGCGGACTCTATTGCCACCACCTGCCCATACTGTGGTGTTGGCTGCGGTGTTCTGGCAGCCCCTGGCCATGTCGAAGGCGATCATCAGCACCCGGCCAATGGCGGACGGCTTTGCGTCAAAGGTTCTGCCTTACACGAAACGCTGGAGGATGCCAACCGGTTGCTGGTGCCAAAGGTTGCAGGCTATGAGGTGACATGGGAGGAAGCCATTGACCGGGTAGCGGGGGCCATTTCCGACTCTGTGCGGGAGCATGGCGCGGAGTCCGTGGCCTTCTATCTCTCCGGGCAGCTACTCACGGAGGATTATTACATTGCCAACAAGCTGGCAAAGGGGTTTATCGGCACACCGCATGTGGATACCAATTCCAGACTGTGCATGTCCTCGGCTGTTGCGGCACATAAGCGTGCTTTTGGCGAGGACTGTGTTCCCGGTTGCTACGAGGATCTTGAGCTGGCGGACCTGCTGGTGCTCGCGGGCAGCAACGCCGCCTGGGCCCACCCGGTACTGTACCAGCGAATGAGTGCAGCGCGCCGTCAGGGACGGAGAGTGGTGGTCATCGATCCCAGAAAGACAGCGACAGCGGATCTCGCTGATCTGCACCTTCAGCTTCGCCCCGGAACCGACACCCTGTTGTTCAATGGCCTGTTGGTCTGGCTGCACGATCACGGGGCCCTGGCGGAGGACTACCTTGCAGAGCATTGTAACGGCTTCGAGGAAACCCTGGCGATCGCCCGATCCTGTGCGCCTTCCGTGCAAGCGGTAGCCAGGGGCTGCGATCTGGCAGTAGAAGAGGTGGAGTGTTTCTATCGATGGTTTGCAGACACCGGACGGACAGTGACCGCGTTTTCCCAAGGCATTAATCAGTCGGTTGCTGGTACGGATAAGGCCAACGCCATCATTAACTGCCATCTGGCTACTGGCCGGGTGGGCCGACCGGGAGCGAGCCCGTTTTCGCTGACGGGACAACCCAATGCCATGGGTGGCCGTGAAGTTGGCGGGCTGGCCAATACTCTGGCAGCCCATATGGATTATGACACCCCGGGCGCTTTGCTCAGGGTTTCGGATTTCTGGCACAGCGAGCAGATGGCCGGTGGTCCCGGCCATAAAGCGGTGGACCTGTTCGAGGCAGTCCATCGGGGAGAGATCCGGGTACTCTGGGTGATGGGCACCAACCCCGCAGTCAGCCTGCCGGGCAGTGAACGTATTCACCAGGCATTGTCCCGTTGCCAGACTCTGATTGTCTCGGATTGTGTGGCCCAGACCGATACCACGCAGTTTGCCGATATTCTCTTGCCGGCTGCCGGTTGGGGCGAGAAAGATGGAACGGTAACCAATTCCGAACGGCGCATTTCACGCCAACGCCGGTTTCTGCCCCTGCCAGAGCAGGTCCGGCCGGACTGGCAGATTATTCGGGACGTTGCCTGTTCGCTGGGCCATGCTCATGCTTTCGATTACACATGCCCTGCCGATATCTTTCGCGAACATGCGGTGTTGTCCGGTTATGGTAACGGAGGCGAGCGTGTGTTCAATATCTCCGCCTTGTCTCAACTCAGCAATCAGGAGTACGACGAGCTGGCGCCGGTGCAGTGGCCGGTCACGGAGGGTAACCCCGGGGCCTGGTTGCAAACCCGTCGGCTGTTTGGGAACGGGCAATTTCCCACGCCGGATGGCCGGGCACGATTGGTGCCCGTGTCCAGTTTGCCGCCTGGGCAGCTGCCTGGACACCGGTACCCGCTGGTGGTGAATACCGGCCGAATCCGTGACCAATGGCATACCATGACCCGAACGGCCCTGGCACCCAGGCTGTTTGCCCATCGCAGCGAGCCGTTCATCGAGTTGCACCCGGCGGACATTGCCGGCTTTGGTTTGATTGAAGGTGCCCTGGCAGTGCTGCGTGGGCCGGGTAATGCAGGCTATGTTGGCCGGGTCCGGGGCAGCACCGGCCAGCGCACAGGTGAAGTGTTTGTGCCCATCCACTGGAATGGCCGGTTTGCCTCCTCTGCTTTGGCGTCCAGCCTGATCCGTCCGGTTGTGGACCCCATTTCCGGTCAGCCAGAAGGCAAGCATGGTGTGGCGACCATCCGGCCTCTGGTGACCCGCTGGCAGGCGAGGCTATTGCTGCGTGATCCCCGCCTTGCCTCGTTGGACCACACCGCTCTTGCCTACTGGAGCTGCCAGCGCCTGCCGCACAGTCACGGCTGGTGGTTCGCCGGTGGCCACGAGATGAACTGGCGGGACTGGGGGCAACGGTGTTTTTCGCGCGAACCGGAACTGGTCATGGAAGACCGAGCGAGACAGCGTTATCGGGCTGCCTGGCTTAGTGGCGATCGACTGGATGCCGTGTTGCTGGTTGAGCCCTGTGTCCAGACCATGCCGGATCTGGACTGGCTGGACAGTTGTTTTGGTAGCGGTGAACTGGCGCCGGAAAAACGCCGGTCGTTACTGGCGGCCGGCACAGTGGAAGGCGAAGCGTCAGGACCGATTATCTGCAGTTGTTTTGGCGTGGGGGAGCACCAGATTTCCCAGGCCATTGAACAGGGCATGGCCAGCCCCGAAGCACTGGGTAAGCACCTGAAGTGTGGCACCAACTGTGGCTCCTGCCTGCCGGAGATCCAGGACCTGCTGGCCCGTACCGGGGCTCGGGAACCCGCCTGAGTCAGGCCGCGGCCGCCCGCCTAAGCAGCGACAGCGGCACCCGGTAGCGAAGGATCCGGGCATGCTGGCTGACGGTCACCGTGCAGGTCTTGCGGTTAACGCGCACCACCTGGCCCCGCTTCTCGCGCCGGCCATCCCCGAACACCACCGAATCCCCCACCTGCCAGTGCCGGTTCTCCGCAGCGGGACTCGGAAATTCAAAGGGTGCACTGGCTAGCGCTATCCCGCAGTCGCTGGCCAGCCCGGACAGGTACCGTCGGGTAGCGTCTGCTGCACCGCTATGATGCAGCTCGTCCAGGGCTTCATAGAAATGCCGGTTGTGAACGGAGCCGTAATGTCGTTGCCCGGCACTGTGCTGCAGCAAATGGGCAAACTCATGGCAGCAGGTATGCGCCAGCAGGTTCAGCACAGTTACCTCGCCCCCGAAATAACCCCGGCCACGGATCTCACGGGTTGATAGCCAGCCCTGGGCGGTGGCCGGTTGATACTTGGCGGCGATCATCCGGGCTCCGTAGGTAATCAGGTGCTGTTTCTTTCGAGGATCAAAACGGTGGTAGGTGGCCTGGCCCGAGCCGACCCGCAATGCCAGCCCGGCGCCCGGATTTGCCTGCTGAACCCAGCCTTCAGCCGGCGTCCAGAGAATGTCCCGGGTGGTCTGGCACATGAGGGTGCCGATGGCATGTGAGTTTGGAGATAGTTGAGGCATGAATTCTGGCTGGGTCAAAAAATAGTAGCGTGCTCGAACGGATAGACTAACCAGCGAATTTACAAATTGCTATGGCCCGTGATGGCAGAGTTGTTTAGAGTCTCTCCACATTTTGTGTAGTGGCAGTTTCAGGAGACGTTTTTCCACCATGAATGCCGAACAGCTCAAACAGCTTGAAGACGACCTCTGGTCTGCCGCCGATAACCTTCGGGCCAACTCCGATCTCAAGTCCAGCGAATACGCCACGCCGGTACTCGGCCTGATCTTCCTGAAATTCGCCGACAACAAGTACAAGCGTGCCGAGCCGGACATCACCAAAGAGTTCGCAGAACTCAGGGGCACCCGGCGGGAAAAACCCATCTCCGACATCGCCATTCAGAAATGCGGTTTCTATCTTCCGGACCATGCCCGTTACCACTACCTTCTGGGCCTGCCGCAGCAGGAAGACCTGGCCAGAAAAATCAAACAGGCCATGGAAGCCATCGAGAAATACAAACCCGAGCTGGATGGCATCCTGCCCAAGGACGAATACTTCGCTCTTACCCGCACCAGCAATACCCTGCTGGCGGAACTGCTTAAGAACTTCTCCAACATCCCGGCGGATGCCAATGGCGACATTTTCGGCAAAATCTACGAGTTCTTCTTGGGCAAATTCGCCCTGAGCGAA
Organism: Marinobacter sp. bablab_jr008; assembly: GCF_016464145.1. NCBI lineage: Bacteria > Pseudomonadati > Pseudomonadota > Gammaproteobacteria > Pseudomonadales > Marinobacteraceae > Marinobacter > Marinobacter sp. bablab_jr008. The sequence goes on along the minus strand of NZ_JACDWW010000051.1, from coordinate 2,044 downwards.
GGCCAGAAAGGCGGCGAGTTTTTCACGCCTACCTCGGTGGTCAAACTGATGGTGGAAATCATCGAACCCCACCATGGCACGGTATACGACCCAGCCTGCGGATCGGCCGGGATGTTCGTCCAGTCCCAGCAATTTGTGGAGCGCCACCGCAGGAAACTGGACGAACTGGGCGAAGCCCACGACGAAGACCAGCTCTACGTCTACGGCCAGGAAAAGACCCTGGATACCGTCAAGCTGGCGAAGATGAACCTGGCGGTGAACGGCCTGCGGGGCGAGATTCGCCAGGCCAACAGCTACACCGAAAATCCCTTTGACGGATTTGGAAAGTTCGATTTCGTGATGGCCAATCCGCCGTTCAACGTGGACGACGTGCCCCTGGCCTCGGTGGAAGACGATCCACGTTTCAATACCTACGGCCTGCCCCGAGAGAAAACCAAGGCCAAAGCCAGCGAGAAGGGCAAGGAAACCGTCCCCAACGCCAATTACCTGTGGATCAATCTGTTCGCCACCTCCCTGAAGAACAACACCCCGGACAGCGGCCGGGCGGCATTGGTGATGGCCAATTCCGCCTCCGATGCCCGGCACAGCGAGGCGGACATTCGCCAGACCCTGATCGAGAACAACCTGATCTACGGCATGCTCACCCTGTCGTCCAACATGTTCTACACCGTCACCCTGCCCGCCACCCTCTGGTTCTTCGACAAGAACAAGCAGGACGACCGCATCCTGTTCATCGATGCCCGCAACATCTTCACCCAGATCGACCGGGCCCATCGGGAATTCAGCGAAGAACAGGTCCAGAACATCGCCATCATCAGCAAGCTGCACAAGGGCAAGCGGGCGGACTTTATCCGGCTGGTGGACAGCTATTTCCGAAAAGGCATGGAGCAGTTGCTGGCCAACCGTGAAAAAGTGGAGCCGGTCAGCCAGCAGTTGCTGGACGTACTGGACGACACCCAGGGCAAACAGGCCGTGGGCGAACTGGTCAGCCAATGGCAGGGCCTGAAAGCCCTGCAGCAGGCCAGCGATGCCTACATCCAAGCCGCTGACCTGCAACTGACCACGCCGGAGGCCATCGAAACGGCCAACCGCAAACAGCAGCAATTGAGAGCGACATTCGATCCCTTCTTCCAGCAACTGCACACCGGTCTGAAACAACTGGACAAAGTGGTGCGCCAGCACGAAAAGGCCAGAGTCGAAGAAGCCAGACAAGCCGGCAAGCGCGCCACCTCCGACCGCAACGCTCGCCGTCTGAAAGAGGCGCTGGAAGAGCTGCACAAGGAAGTTCGCAGTGCCGAGGCCTACTACCAACATATTCACTGGCTGCAGGAGCGCTTTCCGAATGCCGAGTACGAGGATGTGACGGGGCTGTGCAAATTGGCGACACCCGAGGAAGTGAAAGAGCAGGATTACTCCCTGAATCCGGGGCGGTATGTGGGGGTGGTGATTGAAGAGGATGGGAAAACAGAAGAGGAGTTTTTGACTGGAATTGAAGACATGAATGATGAGCTGACGTCATTGGATTCCAGCGCAGAGGTTCTCGCCTCTTTGATCAGAAAGAACATAGCGGCATTGGTTGAGAGCAAATGATTGATTTCCCGATAGTCAAAATAGGTGAATTGATCAACGCTGGTGAAGCTGAAATTCAGACCGGCCCTTTCGGTACTCAGCTTAAAGCGAGTGATTACTCTGATCATGGTTATCCGGTGATCAATGTTCGAAATGTCGGTTTTGGAGATCTCCGCAAAGAGAATTTGGAGTTTATTAATGACCGGATTGCGGAGAAGTTACCCACACATAGACTGATGCAGAAGGACATTGTGTTCGGTCGAAAAGGGGCTGTAGAGAGACATGGATTCATCACTGAAGCGGAGGAAGGCTGGTATCAGGGCTCTGACTGTCTGAGTGAAGTGGACCCCAAATTTTGGACAGGTGCCTAAGCTCTGATTCATCATCTCCACGAGGAGGAGAATCATGAGCAAGAAACGCAAGCAATACAGCGCATCATTCAAGTCCAAAGTTGCTCTGGCCGCCCTCAAGGGTG